>DASSGQ010000258.1:0-37855 GCA_035693385.1 Mycobacterium sp. | reverse complement strand
CGCGGGTTCGTGGATCGACCAAGCTGTCGTGATCTGGGTGCTGATCGCGCTGGCCACTGCTCTCGTGCTGTATATCGCCGCCTGGTATCGACACTCCAACTAAGGCGTTCCCTTTCGTGTTCCCTGCCGCCGAAGCGGTGGCCGCGGGACGGTACTGGGGTAAAGAAATACATTTCTTGCGGCAAGTCGTCGGTGGCCGTGGTGGTATCGGTATGGCTGCATCGCGTGTACTGGCTGTGGTTGACGAGGACCAGGAGATGGAGCTGACGATGCATGTGTCGCCGTTAATGGGCGGTGTCTGCCGGGGCGTTGTCGTGGCCAGCACAGTGCTCGGTGTCGCGGTGATAAGCGCCGGTGCGGCGGCCGCCGACGGCCCGGCCCAGTTGAGAAGCCGATTAGGTGATGTTTGTCTGGACGCCCCGAGTGGCGGCTGGTACGCCGCGGTGGTGATCAACCCCTGCAATGGTTCGGATTTTCAGCGCTGGAATCTCAACGGCCGGCAGCTGGAGAGCGTGGCCTTCCCCGGGAATTGCCTGACAATCCCGGGGGACGCTTGGTTTTCGCACCTCGGGCCCTGTATCGATACGTACGCCCAACATTGGAGTATCCAGCCCAACGGCCAGGTAACGACTGATACTGGAGGCTGCCTCGCCGTCCTCGGCGGGCCTGGCCCTGGGACTTGGGTCTCCACTCGTTGGTGCAACGGCGATCCGGGCCAGGGGTGGGATAGCGTTCCGTGACCTGGCGGCGCGGGCGTGCACGGGTGACCGTCTGAAAACGTTCTGGGGCTGGGCTGACGACGGGCTGGTCATTGATCTCTGATGCCGCTTTGGTGTCAAATTTGGCTCTGAGCTGGTCGTCCCCTAGACTCTAGGGGTTGCCTTGGGCAGACCTCGGCCGGTGCGAATCGGCCCCGCGTGCTCTTGGGCGACAAAGACCGCGCACGTCAGGTACTCACTACGTTGGTTTTGTCCTGCCGTGCACACGTGAACCAGGTCAGGAGCTCGAGTGATTCAGCAGGAATCGCGGCTGAAGGTCGCCGACAACACCGGTGCCAAGGAGATCTTGTGCATCCGGGTTCTCGGTGGTTCGTCGCGACGCTACGCCGGAATCGGTGACATCATCGTCGCCACCGTCAAGGAGGCCATTCCCGGCGGCAACGTCAAACGTGGTGACGTCGTCAAGGCCGTCGTGGTGCGGACTGTCAAGGAGCGCAGGCGCCCCGACGGCAGCTACATCAAGTTCGACGAGAACGCCGCGGTGATCATCAAGCCCGACAACGACCCGCGCGGGACGCGCATCTTCGGGCCCGTCGGCCGCGAACTGCGCGAGAAGCGATTCATGAAGATCATCTCGCTGGCTCCGGAGGTGTTGTAGATGAAGATCAAAAAGGACGACACCGTCCTGGTGATCGCAGGTAAGGACAAGGGCGCCAAAGGCAAGGTGCTCAAGGTCTACCCGGAGCGCAACCGGGTGCTGGTCCAGGGTGTCAACGCGATCAAGAAGCACACCCCGGTTTCGACCACGCAGCGCGGTGCGCAGTCGGGTGGGATCGTCACCCAGGAAGCCCCGATCCACGCCTCCAACGTGATGGTTGTCGACTCGGACGGTAAGCCCACCCGAGTCGGTTACCGCGTCGACGAGGAGACCGGCAAGCGCGTCCGTATCTCCAAGCGCAACGGCAAGGACATCTGAGGGTATGACCACTACAGAAAGCTCTGAAAGGCCCGTGAAGGTGCAGCCGCGCCTGAAAGAGCGCTACCGCAACGAGATTCGCGATGCCTTGCACAAGCAGTTCGGCTACGGCAACGTCATGCAGATCCCGGGCGTGACCAAGGTTGTCGTCAACATGGGAGTCGGCGAGGCGGCTCGCGACGCCAAGCTGATCAACGGCGCGGTCAACGACCTGGCGCTGATCACCGGGCAGCGGCCGGAAATCCGTAAGGCGCGCAAGTCCATCGCGCAGTTCAAACTGCGCGAGGGCATGCCGATCGGCGTCCGGGTGACCTTGCGCGGAGACCGGATGTGGGAGTTCCTCGATCGGCTCACGTCGATCGCGCTGCCGCGTATTCGTGACTTCCGCGGTCTTTCGCCCAAGCAGTTCGACGGCGTCGGCAACTACACCTTCGGACTGGCCGAGCAGTCGGTGTTCCACGAGATCGACGTGGACAAGATCGACCGGGTCCGCGGCATGGACATCAACGTCGTCACTTCGGCGACGACCGACGACGAAGGGCGAGCGCTGTTGCGGGCCCTCGGATTTCCGTTCAAGGAAGAACCTCAAAGGGGATCGTGAGCAATGGCTAAGAAGGCACTGATCAACAAGGCGAATCGCAAACCGCGCTTCGCGGTGCGCGCCTACACGCGTTGCAGCAAGTGCGGACGCCCGCGTGCGGTCTACCGCAAGTTCGGCCTGTGCAGGATCTGCCTGCGCGAGATGGCGCACGCGGGTGAGCTGCCCGGTGTGCAGAAGAGCAGCTGGTAACAGCCTCTCCTAACAGGACATAGACCCAACCCAGAACAGGCGCGCGACAGGCCCCAGCAGGGAACCACCGCGAGGAAGGTGACAGACGCTGTCATGACCGCGTTATCGACGATGCAGTGGGGGCGCCCCCGGACGCGCAGCGGCGAGGGGGCCGCCGCGATGAAGAGGAGTAGCGCTCGATGACTATGACGGACCCGATCGCAGACTTCTTGACACGTCTGCGCAACGCCAACTCGGCGTATCACGACGAGGTGACGCTGCCCCACTCGAAGATCAAGGCCAACATCGCCCAGATCCTCAAGGCCGAGGGCTACATCACCGACTACCGGACCGAAGACGCTCGGGTCGGCAAGGCGCTGATCGTCCAGCTCAAGTACGGGCCGAGCCGGGAGCGCAGCATCGCCGGACTGCGCCGGGTGTCCAAGCCGGGGTTGCGGGTGTACGCGAAATCCACCAATCTGCCGCGGGTGCTCGGCGGCCTGGGCGTGGCGATCATCTCGACGTCCTCGGGCCTGCTCACCGACCGTCAGGCAGCCCGCCAGGGCGTCGGCGGCGAAGTACTCGCATACGTGTGGTGAGAGGGGGAAACGATGTCGCGCATTGGTAAGCAGCCGGTTCCGGTTCCCGCCGGAGTCGACGTAACGATCGAGGGCCAGAACGTCTCGGTGAAGGGGCCCAAGGGCACCCTGGAACTGACGGTCGCCGAGCCGATCAGGGTGGCGCGCAGCGACGACGGTGCGATCGTGGTCACCCGTCCCGACGACGAGCGGCACAACCGCTCGCTGCACGGGCTGTCGCGCACCCTGGTGTCCAATCTGGTCACCGGTGTGACGCAGGGTTACACCACCAAGATGGAGATCTTCGGGGTCGGTTACCGCGTGCAGCTCAAGGGTTCCAACCTGGAGTTCGCGCTGGGTTACAGCCACCCCGTGGTGATCGAGGCGCCCGACGGCATCACGTTCGCGGTCCAGTCACCGACGAAGTTCACGATCTCTGGGATCGACAAGCAGCAGGTCGGCCAGATCTCGGCGAATATTCGCCGTCTGCGCCGTCCCGACCCGTACAAGGGCAAGGGCGTGCGCTACGAGGGTGAGCAGATCCGCCGCAAGGTCGGAAAGACAGGTAAGTAGACATGGCGCAATCAAAGGCTGACACCACCGCGCGAAAGCCGGTGGGGCAGAGCGCATCCGCAACTCGGCGGGTGTCACGGCTGCGCAGGCACTCACGACTGCGCAAGAAGATCGCGGGCACCTCGCAGCGCCCCCGGCTGGTGGTGCACAGGTCCGCCCGGCACATTCACGTGCAACTGGTCAACGACGAGAACGGCACCACGGTCGCCGCGGCGTCGTCGATCGAGACCGATGTGCGCGGCCTGCAGGGCGACAAGAAAGCCCGCAGTGTGCGGGTGGGTCAACTGATCGCCGAGCGTGCCAAGGCCGCCGGTGTTGACAGCGCGGTGTTCGACCGTGGCGGATACACCTACGGCGGACGGATCGCGGCGCTGGCCGATGCCGCGCGCGAGAACGGATTGAATTTCTGATGACAACTGGAAGGACCGCGTAATGGCGGAACAGTCGGCCGGCGGGCAGGGCCAAGACACCCGCGGTGACGGCCGCGGTGACCGCGACAGCCGGGGCCGGCGTGACGGCGGCGGCGGTGGCCGTGGCCGCGACCGCGACGGCGAAAAGAGCAACTACCTGGAACGGGTCGTCGCGATCAACCGCGTCTCCAAGGTGGTCAAGGGTGGTCGGCGCTTCAGCTTCACCGCTTTGGTCATCGTGGGTGACGGCAACGGCATGGTCGGTGTCGGCTACGGCAAGGCCAAGGAGGTGCCCGCCGCCATCGCCAAGGGTGTCGAAGAGGCCCGCAAAGGCTTCTTCCGCGTCCCGTTGATCGGCGGCACCATCACGCACCCGGTCCAGGGTGAGGCGGCCGCCGGCGTGGTGCTGCTGCGCCCGGCCAGTCCGGGTACCGGCGTGATCGCCGGAGGTGCGGCTCGCGCGGTGCTGGAATGCGCCGGCGTGCACGACATCCTGGCCAAATCACTCGGCAGCGACAACGCGATCAACGTGGTCCACGCCACCGTCGCCGCGCTCAAGCTCCTTCAGCGTCCCGAGGAGGTGGCCGCCCGCCGAGGGCTGCCGATCGAGGACGTCGCCCCGGCCGGAATGCTCAAGGCGCGCCGGGAAAGTGAAGCGCTGGCCAGTGCGAGCGCCACTCGGGAGGGAACCCCGCAGCCATGAGTCAGCTGAAGATCACCCAGGTACGCGGGACGATCGGTGCCCGCTGGAAGCAGCGCGAGAGCCTGCGCACCCTGGGTTTGCGTCGGATCCGCCATTCGGTGATCCGAGAGGACAACCCACAGACGCGCGGCCTGATCGCGGTGGTCAACCACCTTGTTGTGGTGGAGCCAGCCGAGGCGGCCGCCGGAGGTAACACCAAATGACGATCAAGTTGCACGACCTGAAGCCCGCCCCCGGGTCGAAGACCGCACGCACCCGCGTCGGTCGCGGTGAGGGCTCTAAGGGCAAGACCGCCGGCCGTGGCACCAAGGGCACCAAGGCCCGTAAAGGCGTGCCGGTGACCTTCGAGGGCGGGCAGATGCCGATTCATATGCGGCTGCCCAAGCTCAAGGGATTCCGGAATCGGTTCCGCACCGAATACGAGATCGTCAACGTCGGCGACATCGAGCGGCTCTTCCCTCAGGGCGGCGTGATCGGCGTGGGCGACCTGGTGGCCAAGGGTGCGGTTCGCAAGAACTCCTTGGTCAAGGTTCTCGGGGACGGCGAGTTGACCGTCAAGGTCGACGTGTCTGCGCACAAGTTCAGCGGCAGCGCCCGCGAGAAGATCACCGCCGCGGGCGGTTCGGCCACCGAGCTGTAAAGGGCACCTGCCCCTCGCGAGCAGACGCAGAATCGCACGCCGCGTCGCGGATTCGTGCGATTCTGCGTCTGCTCGGCCGATCAAGGTGTACAGCTAAACCAGCTGCGGAATCACCTCTGCCGCAAGGAGTTCCATCTGTTCGCGGTTTTCCGGGACATCGGCGCCGACCGGATTGAGTAGCAGCATCTCGGCGCCGGCGTCGATCACCTCACGCAGCCCGCGGGCGACGTCGTCGGGCGTGCCGAAGACGGGAACCGCGTCGATGCCGCGCATTTCGCCGTAGATGCGGTGCAGCCCGGTGAGCACGCGCTCGCGGGCCCGTGGCGCGTCGTCGTCGACCATCAAATAGACGCGCTTGCCGATGGTGAAGTGCGTGGGGTCTTTCTGCTGTTCGTCGAGTTCACGTCGCACCACCGCGACCGCTCCGGCAAACGCCTCGGTGGTCGACGAGCCGGCGCCCAAGAACGAATCACCGAGGCGGACCGCTCTGGCCAGTGCCTTGGGAGCGAGGCCGCCGAACCAGATCGGCGGATGTGGCCGCTGCACCGGCTTCGGCTGGACGGGCAGATCGTCGACGTCGCGGAAGCGGCCGTGGAACGTGACCCTGGGTTCATCGGACCAGGCCGCCTTCATCAGTTCCAGGCCCTCGGTGAAATACGAGATGAAGGTGTCCTTGTCGACGCCGAACGCGGCGAAGTTGCGAGCACCCCCACCTGGGGCGACACCGACGTCCAGCCGTCCGTGGCTGAGCCGGTCGACGGCCGTCACAGACGCCGCCACCTGAAGTGGCTCGTGCAGCGAGGTCACCAGCACCGCGACCCCCAGGCGCAGTCGCTCGGTGCAGGCCGCGCAGTACGCCAGCAGTTCCAGCGGAGCCAATAACGGTGCGGCCCCGATGATCTGCTCGAGCACCCAGCCGCCCTCGAACCCGAGCTCCTCGGCGCGGACAAGGTAGGAGCGAAGGCCGGGGCCGTCGAAGGTATCTGCGTCGAGTTGGGGGATAGCGATCGAGAACCTCACCCCGTCCACCGTACGGTAGGTACGCTGGGCGAATATGTTTGCCTTCCTGCCCTCCATCCCCGGCCTGCTAGACAGGGTTGACGACGTCCGTGCCCTGGTTGGCCGGGTCGATACCGCCCGCCACCACGGCGTGCCCAACGGCTGCGTGCTCGAATTCAGCCTGCGCTCAGCGCCACCGGAGACGACGGGCTTGGACCCGCTGGCGATCATCACCGGGGGCAGCCGGCCGATGGCGCTGCGCGACGTCGTCGCCGCGATCCACCGTGCCGCCGAGGACCCCCGGGTCGCCGGGCTGATTGCCCGTGTGCAGCTCGCGGCGTCGCCGCCCGCGGTGGTGCAGGAGCTGCGGGAGGCCATCGCGGCCTTCAGCGCCGTCAAACCGTCACTGGCCTGGGCCGAGACCTATCCGGGCACGCTGTCCTATTACCTCGCTTCGGCGTTCGGCGAGGTCTGGATGCAGCCCTCGGGAAGTGTGGGGCTGATCGGCTTTGCGAGCAACGCCACGTTCCTGCGCGACGCGCTCGCCAAGGCGGGGATCGAAGCCCAGTTTGTCGCGCGGGGCGAATACAAGTCGGCGGCAAACCTTTTCACCGAGGACGGCTTTACCGATGCGCACCGCGAGGCCGTCACCCGCATGCTGGAAAGCCTGCAAGAACAGGTGTGGCAGGCTGTCGCGCAATCACGCAAGATCGATCCGGCAGCGCTCGATGAATTGGCCGACCGGGCCCCGCTGCTGCGCGACGACGCGGTTGCCTCCGGCCTGGTCGACCGGATCGGATTCCGCGACGAAGCTTATGCGCGCATCGCGGAACTAGTTGGTGTGGAAGATGTTTCGGACGAAGAGTCGCCACCGCGGCTCTATCTGGCACGCTACGCCGGTGCGGCCCGAGCACGACTGGCCCCGCCGATGCCCCCGGTCCCCGGTCGCCGGACCAAGCCGACGTTGGCTGTGGTCACCATCGATGGCGCGATCGTCAACGGGCGTGGTGGGCCTCAATTCCTGCCGCTGGGCACCTCCAACGTCGGCGGCGACACCATCGCGGCGGCGCTGCGGGAGGCCGCGGCCGACGATTCGGTGTCCGCGATCGTGCTGCGGGTGGACAGCCCCGGGGGCTCGGTCACCGCGTCGGAGACCATCTGGCGCGAGGTGAAAAGGGCTCGCGAACGCGGCAAGCCGGTGGTGGCGTCGATGGGTTCGGTTGCCGCGTCCGGCGGCTACTACGTGTCGATGGGCGCCGACGCGATCGTGGCCGATCCGGGAACGATCACCGGCTCCATCGGGGTGATCACCGGAAAGCTGGTGGTCCGCGACCTGAAGGACCGGCTGGGCGTCGGGTCGGATACCGTGCGCACCAACGCCAATGCCGACGCCTGGTCGGTCGATGCGCCCTTCACGCCGCAGCAGCGGGCCCATCGCGAGGCCGAGGCCGACTTGTTCTACACCGACTTTGTGACACGGGCCGCCGAAGGTCGCAAGCTGACCACTGAGGCCGTGGAAGTCGTTGCCCGGGGGCGAGTTTGGACCGGCGCGGATGCGCTGGCGCGAGGCCTCGTCGACGAACTCGGCGGGTTTCGAACCGCGGTCCGGCGGGCCAAAGTCCTGGCCGGCCTGGACGCGGACACCGAAGTTCGCATCATCAACTATCCGGGGTCTTCGCTGCTGGACTTCGTGCGGCCCCGAACCTCGTCGCGGCCGGCTGCGGCGTCGCTGCCGGATGCGTTGGGGGCGCTACTGGCCCGCTCCGTCGCCGGGATCCTGGACAACGTCGAGCAGACGCTGAGCGGCGCCAGCGTGCTCTGGCTGGGGAACTCGCGCCTCTAACCGACCGCTAGGCGAGTCGGCCGCTGATGAAGATGATCTCGCCGAGCGGGTCGTCCTGTTCGGGGGCGGGCACGTCGATGTGGTGCCGTTTGAAGAGTTCCGTTCGCGTCACTCCCTGCGCATCCCATCCTTTGGCGCCCAGATAGTCCACCACGTGGTTGCGCTCGCCGGCATAGACCAGCGACGCCATGTCGATGTCGATGCCCTGGTCACGGAAGGCGCCGGACATCTGCCGCACCCGGTCGGCGTCGAAATCGATGATGCCGGGCCCGAATTCGGTGGCGATCGTGCTGCCTGGCACGCTGAGCGCGGTGATGTTGTCGAACAACCGGTCTTGGGCCTCCGGCGGCAAGTAGATCAGCAGACCTTCGGCCAGCCATGCCGTCGGCGCCGTCGTGTCCAATCCCGCCGCTCGCAGTGCGGCCGGCCAGTCCGCACGCAGATCGATGGCCACGGTGCGCCGGACGGCGGTGGGTTGGGCACCGATGCCGTCCAACGTGGTGGTCTTGAACTCGATGACCTGTGGTTGGTCGATCTCGTAGACGACCGTGCCGGGTGGCCACGCCAACCGGTACGCGCGCGAGTCCAAGCCGGATGCCAGGATCACCACCTGCTGCACCCCGCTGCCGGTGGCGTCGGCGAAGTAATCGTCGAAGTACTTCGTGCGCACCGCCATCCCGTCGACGATTGCCTGCATGCGCACCGGTGTCAGGTTCTCGATCGCATCGAGGTCCAGCTCACCGTCGATCATCCTGGTGAAGAAATCGATCCCGACCGCGCGCACCAGTGGTTCGGCGAACGGGTCGTCGATCAAACCGCGGGGATCTTTGGTCGCCATGGCGCGCCCGGCCGCGACCATCGTCGCGGTCGCGCCCACGCTGGACGCCAGATCCCAGTTATCGTCGTGAGCGCGTGCCATGGGACGACCCTAGCCAACCCCCTGCTTCAGGATCGCGGCGACATAGCTGAGTTCGCCGAAGGTGGCCGCCATCTCGTCCTCGGGAAATTCAAAGCCGTTCTGGGCATACAGTTCCCTGGCAGGATGGGCCGTCACCGCCCAGCCGTGGGTGCCCAGGTAGTCGACGACGACATTGCGCTCGCCGGGGTAGAAGAGGTCCGCGGCGTTGAGGTTGAAACCGAAGCGCTGCCAGCGCTCGCTGATGCGCTGCAACCGCTCATCGGTGAACGCGTTCGGGTCTGGCACGTGTTCGGTGGCCAGCCGGCTGCCCGGCGCGCTGAGCGCGGTGATGTTGTCGAACAATCGGTCCTGAGCTTCGGGCGGCAGGTAGGGCAACAGGCCTTCGGCACTCCACGCGGTCGGTTGCGTGACATCAAAACCGCCCTGCCGCAACGCCGCAGGCCAGTCGTCTCGTAGGTCGATGGCGATCGCACGGCGGTCGGCGGTCGGATTGGCGCCGATACCGGCCAGCGTGTTGGTCTTGAAGGCGATGACCTGTGGCTGGTCGATCTCGTAGACCACCGTGCCCTCCGGCCAGCGCAGGCGGTACGCCCGGGTGTCCAGGCCGGACGCCAGAATCACCGCCTGCCGCACGCCGTCTTGGGTAGCGCCGATGAAGAAGTCATCGAAGAACCTGGTCCGCACCGTGATCTGCTCAGTCCGTGCTTTGCGGTTGAACAGCGGGTCATCCTCGAAATCGATCTCTCCGTCGATGATGCGGACGAAGGGATCCAACCCCACCGCGCGGACCAGCGGATCGGCCAGCGGATCGTCGAGCAGCGCGTTGGGCCCCTGCGACGCCACGGCGCGGGAGGCCGCGACCATGGTGGCCGTCGCTCCCACGCTGGATGCCGGGCCCCAGCTGTCACCGTCAGTGCGTCCCGAGTCGATAGCCATTCCGGTAGCTCCTATTTCGCGTTCGAGTTCAGGGTGCCGCTGGTGTAGAGCATTTCGCCCATGCGCATGTCGTCGTCCTCGAACGGCGGAAGGCCGTTGTCTGCGAACAGTTCTCGAATGCTGGCACTGGTCAGCTGCCAGCCGTGCCCGCTCAGGTAGGGGGCTGCTTCGTTGCGCTCGCCGAAGTAGACGAGACCGGCCATGTCGAGATCGAAGCCGTGGGCACGCCAACGCTCGGAGATCGCCTGCATGCGCTCCCTCATCTTCTCCTCGTCACCGGGCTCCGGGTTGGGTGCACTTTCGGTGGCGAGCCGGCTCCCCGGCGCGCTGAGTTCGGTAATGGTGTCCAGCAGGCGGTCCTGGGCCTCGGGTGGCAGGTAGCCAAGCAGGCCTTCGGCGCTCCATGCGGTCGGCTGGGCCGGATCGAATCCGGCGGCGCGCAATGCGGCGGGCCAGTCCTCGCGCAGGTCGATAGCCACAGCACGCCGTTCGGCGGTGGGTGCGGCGCCCAGCTCGGCCAGCGTGCGGGATTTGAATTCGATGACTTGCGGCTGGTCGACCTCGTAGACCACGGTTCCGGCGGGCCACGGCAAACGGTACGCGCGGGCGTCCAGGCCGGAGGCCAGGATCACGGCCTGCTTGATACCGGCGTTCGTGGCGCCCAGGAAGAACTCGTCGAAGAACTTGGTCCGCACCGCCATGTTGTCGGCCATGCGGGACATGGCGCCGGCGGATCCGGTCGCGCCGTCATGTACATCGTTCAAATCGTCGGGATCCAACTCGCCGCTGGCCAGCCGGGTCAGCAGGTCCACACCGACCGCCCTGACCAGCGGCTCCGCGTACGGATCGTCGATCAGCGGACGGTCGACCCTGCTGGCCATCGCGCGGGCCGCGGCCACCATCGTCGCGGTCACGCCGACGCTGGACGCCAGGTCCCAGGTATCTCCCTCGTAGCGAGTGGACGTCATGCATTTCCCCTTATCGGACGCAATTACTTCATCTAATACTTAGTCAGTATAACAAGCTCCACACTGTACGCCCGAACCGAATCGCGGCAACCTTGATTGATGGCGTACACGGCGGCCGGCAAACGGGTGCTCAGCACCGGCGCTTCGCCGGGTTTGGGGGCGGCCTTGGGCGGCGACGAATTCGAGCACTACGTCCCGGACACTCAAGAGGTCGTCGACGCCGCGAACGCCGGCCTTAGGGCGCCGCGATGAAGGCGCTCGTCTATGGTGTGCCGCCGGAGCCGTACGCGATTCCCGATGGCGCCAACACGCTGACCAAGAACTTGGCCCGAACCCCGACGGCGCTGCGAGAGGTGCCGGATCCGCGGCTGCTGCATCGGGATTGGGTGATCACCCGGCCGCGGCTGACCGGCATCTGCGGGTCGGACTCCAAGCAGATCCTGATGGATTTCGGCGAGGGCGACGCCGATAACGCCATGGCCGCCTTCTGTTCCTTCCCCCAGGTGATGGGTCACGAGGTGGTCGCCGACGTGGTCGAGGTGGGTCCGGAGGCACGAGGGCTGCAGGAGGGGCAGCGCGTGGTGCTCAACCCGTGGCTGTCCTGCGGGCCGCGCGGCGTCGAGCCGCCCTGCCCCGCCTGCGAGAACGGCGACTACAGCCTGTGCTGGAGCTTCACCGACGGCGACATCAAGCCCGGCATCCACACCGGGGTCTCGGCAGATGTGACGGGCGGATACGCCGAATTGATGCCGGCGCACGACAGCATGCTGTTCGCCGTTCCGGAGTCGATTCCCGACGAATTGGCCGTGTTCGCCGACCCGTTCTCGGTGTCGCTGCACGCGATCACCCGCCACCCCCCGCCCCGCGCGGGCCGAGTCCTGGTGTATGGGGCCGGGTCGCTCGGGTTGTGCGCGGTCGCGATCCTGCGGGCGCTCTACCCCGACGTGGCGGTCGCGGTGGTGGCCCGCTTCGGGGCCCAGGCGGAACTGGCCCGCCGGTTCGGGGCGTCATTGGTGCTGGCGCACGAACCGAGCCTGGCCGTCATCGAGGACGTCGTCGCCTGGGGCGGTGGCCGGCTGCGCCGGCCGCTGCTGGGCTTGCCGATGGCCTACCCCGGAGCGGTCGAGGTGGTGTACGACACGATCGGCAAGCCGGAGACGTTCGAAGTGGGGGTGCGGGTCTTGTGCGCCCGTGGGACCTTGGTGAAAGCAGGCGTCCACGCGCCGGGACGATGGGAGTGGAGTCCGCTGTACTTCAAGGAGATCAGCTGGGTGGGCAGCAATGCCTTCGGGATCGAAGAGGTCGAAGGCCAGCGCAAGCACGCCATCGCCCACTACCTCGACCTGGTGGCCGCGGGCCGGGTGGACCTGCGTCCTATGCTGACCCACACCTTCGGGCTCGAGCAGTGGCGCGATGCCTTCCTCGCGATCGCCAACCAGGGCCGGAGCGGGGCCGTGAAGGTTGCCATCGACCAGCGCTAGACGGGGCGAAGCCGCCCAATACCTAACGCCCAGAGTGAATCTCACGACGGCTTGACGGCGTGTCCCGTCGCGTGGTTCACACTCGGCGTCGTTACAGAGGGTTGGCGCGCAGATAGCTGTAGACCATTGCGAAGTTGCGGTTGACGTCCTCGGGAATAGGCACCGGTCCACCGAGAGCTCTTGCACCCCAGACGATTTGGGCGGTGCGCTCGACCAGGGCGGTGACGTGCAGGACCTTGTCCGGTCGAGGCCCCACGGCCACCAGGCCATGGTTGGCGATCAGGGCCGCCGCCCGGCCGTCGAGCGCCTTGACCGCGTTGGCGCCAACCTCGGGTGTGCCGGACGCGGCGTACTCGGTGCACCGCACGTCCCCGCCGCAATAGACCGCGAACTCGTCGATGCAGGCGGGGATCGGCTGGTGCGCGATCGCGAACATGGTCGCCCACACCGGGTGGCTGTGAATGACGCTGCCGATGTCGTCGAACGCGTGGTAGCACGCCAGATGCAGCTTGGATTCCGACGACGGCGAGCGACCCGCCGCGGCCTGCAGGACGGCGCCGTCCGGGTCGACCAGCACGAGGTCATCGAGCTGCATATCGCGATAGTCGACCGACGACGGCGTGATGACGATGTTGCCGTCGGAGCGGCGCGCCGAGATGTTGCCGGCGGTGCCCTCAACCAGACCGCGGCGCAGCATGTCCTTGGCCGCGTCCAGCACCGCGGTTTCTGGACTATCCACGAACTTCATGAGGCCAGCACCTCCGGGTTGACGATATGAGCGGGTGTCTTGCCGGACAGCAGCGCTTCCAGGTCGTCGGCCACCATCTGCGCCTGCCGAGCCTCAGTGTTCCACGTGGCGCCGCCGATATGCGGGGTCAGGACGACGTTGGGCATGCCCACCAGCGGGTGGTCGATGGGCAGCCATTCGCCGGCGAAGTGATCCAGGCCGGCGGCGGCCAGCTTGCCGCCGCGCAGCGCGTGGACGAGCGCGTCGGTGTCGTGTAGCTGGGCCCGGGCGGTGTTGAGGAAGACCGCACCGTCACGCATGGCCGCGAACTGCCCCGCACCGATCATGCCAACGGTGTCGTCGGTGACCGGCGCATGCAGCGACACCACGTCAGACTCACCCAGGAGTTCGTCCAGGCCGTGCCGGGCTTCGTCGTTATACGGGTCGTGGGCGATGACCCGCATGCCCAGGCCGGACAGCCGCCACCGCAGTGCGCGGCCGACGGCGCCGAGGCCCACCAGTCCGGCGGTGCGTCCTGCGATCTCCCAGCCGCGGAATCGCTGATAGGGAATGCTGCCATCGCGAAACATGTTGCCGCTGCGTACATCGGCGTCGGCCGTCACCACGTGGCGGGTGGTGGCGAGCAGCAGGGCCACCGCCAGCTCGGCGACCGCGTCGGCGTTGCGGGCCGGGGTGTTCAGCACCGGGATACCGGCCGCGGTGGCTCCCTCGACATCGACGTTGTTGGGGTCTCCCCGGGTGGCCGCGATCGCGCGCAAGCCCAGGTCGAACACCGGGCCGCGTACCGAATCACTTTCCACCACAACGACATCAGCGGATTCGGCAGCGATCCGCTCGGCCAGCTGCTCGCCGTTGTAGATCCGCAGCGTCGCGCCGAGCTCACCTATCCAAGGGTCGTAGACCACGTCGGCCAGCTGCTGCAGCTTGGCGAACCCCGGTCCACGCAGCGGGGCTGTCACGAGGGCGCGCGGTCTTGAGGTCACGAACCCCCATGCTGGCGTACGGTGACGCCAGTGTCACGTGAAGACGTCACAATCGGCATCGACATCGGCCGCACCGCGGTCAAAGCGGTCGCCGCCGACGCCGACGGCCGCGTGACGGCGCGGGTGCGCATTCCGCACGAGCTGCGGGTCCCGGCCCCCGATCGGCTCGAGCACGACGCCGGGCGGGCGTGGCGGCGGGGTCCGTTGGCGGCCCTGGATCAGCTCGGGTGTCCGAACGCCCACGCGGTGGCGGTCTCGGCGATGGCGCCTTCGCTGACCGCCGTCGACTCGGCAGGCCGGCCGCTCACCCCGGGTCTGCTGTACGGCGACGGCAGGGGCCGGGCTCCGAGTGTCCCCGGACAACCGGCCCCGCTGCTTCCGGCGCTGGGTGAAGCGACCGAGTTCCTGCGCTGGACGGTCGGCCAGGCGCCCGACGCGGCGGGGTACTGGCCGGCGCCGGCGGTGGCCAACCATGCCCTGGCCGGCGAGGCGGTGATCGACTTCGCCACGGCCGCCACGGCGTTTCCCCTCTTCGACGGAACCGGCTGGAACCCGGCCGCCTGCGCCGAGCGCGGCGCGACCGTCGAACAGATGCCACGCGCGGAGACGATCGGAGCGGCGGCCGGACGGGTTCACGGGACTCCGGCGGTGCTGGGCATCGGGACTATCGACGCCCTGTGCGAACAGATGGTGGCCGGCGCCGACCACGACGGCGACGTGCTGGTGCTGTGCGGCACCACCTTGATCGTGTGGACGACCATTCCGCAGGCCCGGCAGGTGCCCGGGCTGTGGACGATTCCGCACGTTGCTCCCGGTAAGAGCCAGATCGGGGGAGCCAGCAACGCGGGCGGGCTGTTTCTCGGATGGGTGGATCGCGTTGTGGGACCGGGCGACCCGACGGCCGTCGATCCCCGCCGGGTACCGGTGTGGTCGCCGTATATCCGCGGGGAGCGCACGCCGTTGCACGATCCGGATCGCCGCGCGATGCTCGCCGGCCTCGATCTCACGCATGACGCCGCCTCGCTGCGGCGGGCCGCCTACGAGGCGTCGGGCTTCGTCGTCCGTCAGCTCATCGAGCTGAGCGGAGCGGCGGTGTCGCGCGTCGTGGCTGCGGGTGGCGGCATCAGAATCCGGCCGTGGCTGCAGGCCATCGCCGACGCCACCGGGCGGCCGGTCCAGGTGTCCGGGGTAGCCGAGGGGGCGGCACTTGGAGCGGCCTTCCTGGGCCGCATCGCGGCCGGCCTGGAAACCTCGATCGCCGATGCCGCCCGCTGGGTCTCCATCGAGTGCACCGTCGACCCCGACCCCGCCTGGGCGGCAGCGATCGAGGACCGCTACCAACGGTTCCTGGAACTGGGAAACCGAGGATCTCGCGATACCCCCGGTGGCGTTCTAGGCTTGTGCAATGACTGACCAGGATCGCAAAGCTGCCCGTCGAGAGATCGCAGACGCCCTGCTGAAAGCTCTCGAACGTCGGCATGAAGTACTCGACCTCATGGTGGAGTCCGAGGACAAGGCGGCCGCCGTCGAAGCGATCGGGGCTTTGCTCGAAACCTCCCATGTCGGCGCCGAAGCGGTCATGGGCATGTCCTTCGATCAGCTCACCAAGGATTCGCGCAGGAAAATTCAGTCCGAACTCGAGGACCTGAACAAGCAGCTGAGTTTCACGCTCAAAGAGCGCCCGGCCAGCTCGGGGGACACCCTCGAGCTCCGGCCCTTTTCCGCCGAGGAGGACCGCGACATCTTCGCCGCTCGCACCGAGGACATGGGCGCGGCCGGCGACGGCTCGGGCGGACCGGCCGGCAACCTCGACGACGAGATCCGCGCGGCGCTGGCGCGGGTCGACGATGAAGAGGCCACCTGGTTGGTGGCCGTCGATTCGGGGCAGAAGGTCGGGATGGTCTTCGGCGAGTTGGTCCACGGCGAGGTGGATGTGCGGATCTGGATTCACCCCGACTACCGAAAGAAGGGCTACGGCACCGCCGCACTGCGCAGGTCGCGCTCCGAGATGGCGTGGTGTTTCCCCGCGGTGCCGATGGTCGTCCGTTCGCCGGCGGTCGACCCGCGCTGAGCGTTACCGCAGAACGGCGGTCACGGCGATGCTGTTCTGCAGCGATTCCAGGCTGTCACCCCTCGGTATCGGCAGTCCGGCCGCGGCGAACATGTCGGCGCGGGTACACGTCGAGACCTGCCAGCCGCGAGCGCTCAAATACTCTGCCGCCGGGGTGCGCTCGCCGAAATAGACCAGAGTTGAGACGTCGACGTCGAAGCCGTATGGCTGCCAGCGGCGCGCCATCGCCTTGGCGCGCCTCTCGAGCAACGGCATACCTCCGCGATGGTATTCGGTGGCGAGCCAACTGCCCGGAGCGCTGAGCGTGGTGATGGCGTCGAACAGCCTGTCCTGCGCCTCGGGTGGCAGGTACATCAGCAGGCCTTCGGCGCTCCACGCGCTCGGTATCGAATCGTCGAAACCCTTGTCCCGCAACGCGGTCAGCCAATCATCGCGAAGGTCGACAGAAACGGTCCGGCGCTCCGCGGTGGGCTCGGCGCCGAGGTTCGACAACGTCGTGGACTTGAACGCGATGACGGCGGGTTGATCGACTTCGTAAGTGACGGTGCCCGCCGGCCACGCCAGCCGGTACGGACGCGAGTCCAGGCCGGCCGCCAGAATCACGGCCTGGCGGACGCCGGCGGCGGCCGCGTCGGTGAAGAAGTCGTCGAAGTACCGCGTGCGCACGGCCATCATGTTGACCATCCGCTGCAGGTTGAACTCCGCGTCGGGATCGGCCTCCGGGTCGAGGCCGCCGCTTTCATCGGTGATCTCGCCGTCGAGAACCCGCACGAAGAATTCCTTGCCCACCGCGCGAACCAGTGGGTCGGCGAACGGATCGTCGATCAGTGCGTCGGGCCGCCTGCTGGCCAACGCCCGGGCGGCGGCGACCCAGGTCGCGGTCGCTCCCACGCTCGATGCCAGATCCCAGGTGTCTTGGTCGGTGCGCGCCATGGCCATACTGCTTGCGACCCCCTACGTCAAGGTTGCGGATACGTACTTGATATCGCCGAACGCGACCAAGGACGGTTCGGTCGGGAACTCAAAACCGTTGCGCGCGTACATCTCCGGTGTGCTACTCACCGTCGTCTGCCAGCCACGGTCGGAAAGGTAGGCCACCACATCGTTGCGCTCGTCGGCGTAAACCAATTCGGACCAGTTGAGATTCAACCCCATACGTCGCCAGCGTTCGCTGAGCTCGCGACCGCGCTTTTGGACGCGGTCACCAATGTCGGGAACATAGCCGGTACCGATGCGGCTACCGGGAGCGGACAGTGCGGTGATGTTGTCGAACAGGCGATCCTGGGCGTCCGGCGGCAGGTACCCGAGCAGTCCTTCGGCGATCCAGGCCGTCGGCCGCGTCGGGCCTAATCCGCTGGCGCGTAACGCGGCCGGCCAGTCATCGCGCAGGTCGATCCCTACCGCCCTGCGGTCCGCCGTCGGGGTCGCGCCAAGATCGGCCAGGGTGCGGGTCTTGAACTCGATCACCTGCGGCTGATCGATTTCGTAGACAACGGTCCCGGCCGGCCACGGCAGCCGGTAGGCGCGGGTGTCGAGTCCGGAGGCCAAGATGACAGCCTGGCGGACGCCGGCTTCCGCGGCGCTGAGGAAGAACGAGTCGAAGAACCGGGTGCGGACCGCCATTCCTTCGCTGAGCCGTTGCGCCGTGAAGGCGGGATCGTCTTCGGCAACCTCGATTTCGCCGTTCATCATCCGGATGAAGGCGTCGACACCGACGGCGTTCACCAGCGGCTCGGCGAACGGATCGTCGATCAGTGGATTCGGTCCCTTCGATGCCATCGCCCGCCGCGCGGCGACGGCCGTCGCGGTGGCCCCCACGCTGGACGCCAGATCCCAACTGTCGCCCTCAAATCGCTTGGTGTCGGTCATGGGAGTGCCCCTAGATGCGGACAGCGGTAAGGGCGACGATGTTGCGAAGCTGGGATGTCTCGTCCTCCGGGAAGACGCGGCCGTAATCGGCGAAGTAGTCACGCCGGGGCCTGGTGGTGACTTGCCAGCCCCGCTCGGTCAGGTAGTCGACGACATTGCTGCGCTCGCCGTCGAAGAACAATCCCGACAGGTTGATGTCGCAGCCGAGATTGGCCCATCGATCGTTGAATTGCTGTGCGCGGGCGGTCATCGTCTCGCCGGAATCGCCGTGGTATTCGGTGGCCAGTTTGCTGCCGGGAGCGCTGAGTTCGGTGATCTTGTCGAAAAGGCGATCCTGAGCGTCCGGCGGGAGGTACATCAGCAAGCCCTCGGCGCTCCAGGAAGTTGGTTGCGTGACGTCAAATCCGCTGCGGCGCAGCGCAGCCGGCCAATCCTCCCGCAGATCGATGCTGACGGTTCTCCGATCCGCGGACGGGGCCGCGCTCAGGTTCGCCATGGCCGCGTCCTTGAACTCGATGACCTTGGGCTGATCGACTTCGTAGACCGCGCTCCCCGGCGGCCAGGCCAGCCGGTAGGCGCGCGCGTCGAGGCCGGCGGCCAGGATCACCGATTGTTTGATGCCGTCGCGGGCGGCGTTGAGGAAGAAGTCGTCGAAAAAGCGGGTGCGGACCGCGATCGAATCCGTTTCCAGCCGCAGGTCCCGCTGTCCCTCCGGCGCGTCCGCCGGGAGGACGGCACCGTCAACCAGCCGGATGAAGAAGTCGACGCCGACCGCCCGCACCAATGGCGCGGCGAACGGGTCGCTGATGATCGCGTCGGTCTCTGAGCTGGCCAACGCGCGGGCTGCGGCGACCATGGTCGCCGTGGCGCCGACACTCGAGGCCAGGTCCCAGCTGTCTTGATCGGTGCGTGTCATGGTGCTCCTGCGGTTTGAGCGGCTTTTAGTTGTTGGTTCGGCTGGTCCCGGCGCAGCGGCGGGCTCGGCGAAGGACGCCTGGCCGGCGGGTCAGGGGGCCCTGTCGAGATCGATGCCGTGGCGTTGCCGCAGCCCCACCGTCTGACCACACGTGCCGCCGTTAAACCGTGTGCTGCTCAGGTGCGCCATAGATTGCTCCCCGGACGGCCTTCGATACTTAGCAAAAGCAATGAGCCAGCTAGCACTGTACGCCTCGTCGCTGAGCGTCGCCTGTGCCTTGTGGGGGTTCCTACGCGGCCGCAGCGACCTGCCCCTCGACCGGACTTGAACGGCCCCTGAACGGCCCCTGAAAGGCCCTTGAAAGGGCCTTGAAAGGCTCTCGCCCGATCAGCTGTTAGTCTCGTACACGGTTTGACGCGCGACGCCGTACGTCCTGGCCTGCGGGTGTTGGGCGCGTGATGCAGGATGACCCACGGTAGCGCAGGAGGAGAAGAGTGCTTTCGGCTTTCATCTCATCGCTGCGGACAGTCGACCTGAGACGGAAGATCCTCTTCACACTTGGCATCGTCCTTCTCTATCGGGTCGGCGCCGCATTACCGTCCCCCGGCGTGAACTACCCGAACGTGCAGCAGTGCATCAAGGAGGCCAGCGGCGGCGAGGCCGGACAGATCTACTCGCTGATCAACCTGTTCTCCGGTGGCGCGCTGCTGAAGCTCACGGTGTTCGCGGTCGGGGTGATGCCCTACATCACCGCGAGCATCATCGTGCAGCTGCTCACGGTGGTCATCCCGCGCTTCGAGGAGTTGCGCAAGGAGGGCCAATCGGGTCAGGCCAAGATGACCCAGTACACCCGTTACCTGGCGATCGCGCTGGCCATCCTGCAAGCCACCAGCATCGTGGCGCTGGCGGCCAACGGCGGTCTGCTCCAGGGCTGCTCGCTGGACATCATCGCCGACCAGAGCATCTTCACCCTGGTCGTCATCGTGCTGGTGATGACGGCCGGCGCCGCGCTGGTGATGTGGATGGGTGAGCTGATCACCGAACGCGGCATCGGCAACGGCATGTCGTTGCTGATTTTCGTCGGCATCGCGGCACGCATCCCCGCCGAAGGCAAGTCCATCCTGGACAGCCGCGGCGGGATCATCTTCGCCGCCGTCTGCGTCGCCGCGCTGATCATCATCGTCGGCGTGGTGTTCGTCGAGCAGGGCCAGCGCCGGATCCCGGTGCAATACGCCAAGCGGATGGTCGGACGGCGCATGTACGGCGGAACCTCGACGTATCTGCCGCTCAAGGTCAACCAGGCCGGGGTTATTCCGGTCATCTTTGCGTCGTCGCTGATCTACATTCCGCACCTGATCACCCAGCTGGTCCGTAGCGGCACCGGGGGTGTCGGCAACAGTTGGTGGGACAAATTCGTCGGCACCTACCTGTCGGACCCGAGCGACCCGGTCTACATCGCCATTTACTTCGGACTGATCATCTTCTTCACGTACTTCTACGTGTCGGTCACCTTCAATCCCGACGAACGCGCCGACGAGATGAAGAAGTTCGGTGGCTTCATTCCGGGCATTCGCCCCGGAAAGCCGACCGCGGACTACCTGCGTTATGTGCTGAACCGGATTACCCTGCCCGGCTCGATCTACCTCGGGGTGATAGCCGTGCTGCCCAATCTTTTCCTTCAGATCGGCAATGGCGGAGGCGTCCAAAACTTGCCGTTCGGCGGTACTGCGGTTTTGATCATGATTGGCGTCGGTTTGGATACGGTCAAGCAAATCGAAAGTCAGCTCATGCAGCGCAACTACGAAGGGTTCCTCAAGTGAGAGTCGTTTTGCTGGGACCGCCGGGGGCGGGCAAGGGCACGCAGGCCGTGAAGCTCGCCGAGAAGCTCGAAATCCCGCAAATCTCCACCGGCGAGCTGTTTCGGCGCAACATCGCCAACGGCACCACGCTCGGGCTGGAGGCCAAGCGTTACCTGGCCGCCGGTGACCTGGTGCCCTCCGATTTGACCAACCAGCTCGTCGACGACCGTCTCAACGATCCGGATACGGCCGACGGCTTCATCCTGGACGGCTATCCGCGCTCGCTCGAGCAGGCCAAAGCGCTGCACGAGATGCTCGGACGCCGGGGCACCGACATCGACGCGGTTGTGGAGTTCCGCGTCTCGCAGGACGAGTTGTTTGCGCGGCTTAAGGCACGCGGACGCGCCGATGACACCAACGACGTCATCCTCAACCGGATGAAGGTTTACCGCGACGAGACCGCGCCGCTGTTGGAGTACTACGGGGATCAATTGAAAGACCAGCTGAAGACCGTCGACGCGGTGGGCTCGATGGATGAGGTGTTCGCCCGCGCCCTGGAAGCGCTGGGCAAGTAACCATGAGCCCGTTGGCGCGGCTGCGCAGTCGCAGGGTCGTGCCGCAGCGCAGCCCGGGTGAACTCGACGCGATGGCCGCGGCCGGGGCCGTGGTCGCCGCCGCGCTGCACACGGTCCACGCTGCCGCGGTGTCCGGAACGTCGACGCTGGGCCTCGACGAAATCGCCGAGTCGGTGATCCGCGAGGCCGGCGCGACACCGTCATTCCTGGGCTATCACGGTTACCCGGCATCGATTTGCGCATCGGTCAACGATCGCGTTGTGCACGGCATCCCGTCCGCCGCGGAGATATTGGCACCGGGTGACCTGGTATCCATCGACTGCGGCGCGGTGCTGGACGGCTGGCACGGTGATGCCGCGATCACCTTCGGGGTCGGGGCGCTGGACGCCGCCGACGAAGCGCTCGGCGATGCGACCAGGGAATCGCTGGAAGCCGGAATCGCGGCGATGGTCGCCGGTAACCGGCTGTCCGACGTGGCACATGCCATCGAAATGGGGACCCGCGCCGCCGAGGCTCGCTACGGACGTTCGTTCGGGATCGTGGAGGGCTACGGCGGCCACGGCATCGGCCGGCACATGCACATGGATCCCTTCCTGCCCAACGAGGGCGCTCCCGGGCGGGGCCCGCTGCTGGCCCCGGGCTCGGTGTTGGCCATCGAACCGATGCTGACGCTGGGAACCAGCAAGACGGTGGTGCTCGACGACCAATGGACCGTGACTACGGCCGATGGGTCACGTGCGGCACACTGGGAACACACCGTCGCGGTAACCGACGGGGGCCCGCGCATCCTCACTCTCGGTTGAACCACGCCTCGCTTGAGCTGGACCCTGGCTTGAACTAAACACCTACTCCACTCGTGTCAGTAGGCGGAGGTGATCGAGTGGCTCGTGTGGCCAGTACTCGGGGGGCGTCCGGGGCAGCCGAAGCCGCCCTGATGAAGGCGCTCTATGACGAGCATGCCGCGGTTTTATGGCGCTACGCGCTCCGGTTGACGGGGGACGCGAGCCAGGCCGAGGACGTCGTGCAGGAGACGCTGTTACGGGCGTGGCAGCATCCCGAGGTAATCGGGGACACCGAACGGTCAGCGCGGGCGTGGCTGTTCACCGTCGCCCGCAACATGATCATCGACGACCGACGCAGCGCACGGTACCGCAACGTCGTCGGCTCCCTCGACGAAGCGGGCGCGCCCGAACAGTCCACGCCCGACGAGGTGAACGCGGCGCTGGACCGGCTGCTGATCGCCGATGCGTTGGTCCAATTGTCGCCAGAGCACCGGGCCGTGATCGAACGGTCCTACTACCGCGGCTGGACCACCGCGCAGATTGCTGCAGATCTTGAGATCGCCGAAGGAACAGTGAAGTCGCGACTACACTATGCCGTGCGGGCATTGCGACTCACTCTGCAGGAACTTGGGGTTACCCGATGACAGCGCAGGGGTTTATTTCCGAACCCATCCGACTGGCTTTCGGCTCCGAATACTTGGAGGGTGACAGGAGATGGATGAAATGAGGACGCCGTTACGGGGTATCGGCCCTCCCTATGACAATC
The DNA here is from genome assembly GCA_035693385.1 of Mycobacterium sp. Lineage (GTDB taxonomy): Bacteria > Actinomycetota > Actinomycetes > Mycobacteriales > Mycobacteriaceae > Mycobacterium. The sequence goes on along the minus strand of DASSGQ010000258.1, from coordinate 14,832 downwards.
ACGGCAACGAGGTGTTCGACCTGACTGGGCGTGACAACCACCGCTACGCGATGTGGGATGCCGCATACGTGTTGGGGTCGCTGTCTGCCTCCGACCGCCGTGAATTCGAGGAGCACATGGCCAACTGCCCGGCATGCCGGGAGGCCGTCGCCGATATGAGTGGCGTGCCGGCCCTGCTTTCGCGGCTTGACCGAGCAGAAGTGGCCGCGATCAACGGCCGTGCTGAGTCTTTGCCGGAGACGCCTGCATTGTCGCCGGAGTTGCTGCCGTCGTTGCTGGCAACGGTGCGCTGGCGCCGGCGCCGCACGCGGGTGGCGACCTGGGTGGCCTCGGCCGCTGCGGCCGCGGTGCTCGGAATCGGGGTGTTCGTCGGTGTGCAGGGCTACACCTCGGCACCCGCGCAGCAGGTGACCGCATCCTCGCAGCCGATGGTGCAGGTCGGTACGAACCTGCTGGCCTCGACGGTGCAGCTGTCCAGCCAGCACTGGGGGACGTCCATCAACCTCAAGTGTGTCTGCCTGGCGCCGCTGAATGCCCACCATGACACCCTGGCGATGGTGGTGGTGGGTCGCGACGGCAGCCAAACCCGGCTGGCAACGTGGGTGGCCGAACCCGGCCACACCGCGACGCCCGCGGGCAGCATCTCCACGCCGGTCGACCAGATTGCCGCCGTGCAAGTGGTTTCCGCTGACAGCGGCGAGGTTCTGCTGCAGCGCTCGATGTAACACCCGGCGCCGGAGTGAACTGAAGGTACGCGCGTGTCGTGTTAAAGACATGCCAAGGACGCACCGGGTGGTCGACCACATCGTCGAACGCCTCGCGGCAATCGGGGTCGACCACATCTTCGGCGTCGACGGCGCCAACATCGAGGACCTGTACGACGCCGCACACTTCCGCTCCGACATCACCGCGGTCCTGGCCAAGCACGAGTTCTCCGCCGCCACCATGGCCGACGGGTACAGCCGCAGCGGGGCCGGGCTGGGGGTGGTCGCGGCGACCTCGGGTGGCGGCGCACTGAATCTCGTAGCGGCCCTGGGGGAGTCGCTGACGAGCCGGGTTCCGGTGTTGGCACTGGTCGGCCAAACGGCCACCACCATGGACGGGCGGGGCAGCTTTCAGGACACCAGTGGCGACAACGGCTCGTTGAACGCGCAGGCGGTGTTTTCCGCGGTGTCCCTCTTCTGCGAGCGGGTGCTCACCCCGGCCGGCGTCGTACCGGCGCTGTCGGCGGCGATCGCCGCAGCGCGCACCGGCGGCCCCGCAGTGTTGTTGCTGCCCAAGGACATTCAGCAGGGGCGCGTGGACCGGGAGCGTGCCGGAACTCGAAGTGGGTTGGCCACCCAGGGTCTGCGTCCCATCGGTAACCCCCAACCGATCGTCGGAATACTGCGCCACGCGCGCGGCCCGGTGACCCTCATCGTCGGCGAACAGGTGGCCCGGGATAACGCCCGCGCCGAACTCGAGGCGCTGCGTGCGGTGTTGCGGGCACGGGTGGCGACCGTGCCCGACGCCAAGGACGTCGCGGGCACGCCGGGGCTCGGGTCGTCGTCGGCGCTCGGGGTGACCGGTGTCATGGGCCACCCGGGTGTGGCCCAGGCGGTGGCCGACAGCGCCGTGTGCCTGGTGGTGGGCACCCGACTGTCGGTCACCGCGCGCACCGGACTCGACGACGCCCTTGCGGCGGCGCGGACGGTCTCGATCGGATCGGCGCCGCCCTACGTTTCGTGCACCCACGTGCACACCGACGACCTGCGCGGCTCGCTGCGCATGCTGACCCAGGCGCTGTCCGGAGCGGGACGGCCGACTGGTGTGCGGGTGCCGGATGTGGTGCGGCGCACCGAACTGACACCCCCGCCCTGCCTCGGCGCCGGGGTGCGCTACCGCGACGCGATGGCGGTGCTGGACGGTTGCGTGCCCGACGGGGCGGACATCGTGGTCGACGCCGGCAACACCGGCGCGGCGGCGATCCACTACCTGCCGGCACGGCGCGGCGGCAGGTTCGCGGTCGCGCTCGGCATGGGTGGCATGGGCTACAGCTTCGGCGCCGGCATCGGGATGGCTTTCGGGCGCCCGAACAGCGGACGACCGGGCGGCCGCACCGTCGTGATCGCCGGGGACGGGGCGTTTTTCATGCACGGCATGGAGGTCCATACCGCCGTGCATTACCAGCTCCCGGTGACGTTCGTGTTGTTCAACAACAATGCCCACGCCATGTGCGTGACCCGTGAGCGGCTCTTCTACGAAGATCTCTACAGCTACAACCGATTTCGCTCCAGCCGCTTGGGTGCCGGCCTGGCGGCGATGTTCCCCGGGCTGACGTCCGTCGACGTCACCGACCTCGAGGGCTTCGCCGCTGCCATGCGCGGGGTGCTGGCCGTCGACGGCCCTGCCGTGGTCAGTGTCGAGTGTGCCGCCGACGAGATCCCGCCTTTTGCACCATTTCTCAACACGCAGCCGGCCAAAGCGGATCTCACACAAGACAGTTCCATTGCAAAGGAGAACCGGACCGATGTCGCTGCCAGCGCTTGAGGATATCCGTACGCCCATCGAGGGGGTGGTCCGTATCGAGACCAGCCCCCGGGAGAAGGCCACCCCGATCATCATGGACATGATGCGGTCGGTGTACCCACACGATCAGGTTTTCGGGGAGTATTGCACCGTCAACGACTACATCGACTGCCCGCCGGACGAGTTGTACGAATACCTGGCCGACACTCGAAGCCTCGAGGAGTGGACCTACAGTCTGCGGGGTTTCACCACCACCGACGAGCCCGGCCTGTGGCTGGCCTACGACCGGCTCGGCTCGGAGACCAAGATCTACACCCGGACCATCGCCAACAGCCACGCCCGCACCGTCGACTACCACTGCGCGTGGGATCAGGGCAAGCACCTGTGGATGATCTATCTGATGCGCGTCATCGACGCCCAGGTGGTGCTCGACAAGCCGGGTTCGGTTGTGCTGTGGACCAATTGCCGTCACCCGTTCTACGACCGCAACCCGTATCCGGAGACCGCACCGCCGCAGCGCCCGGTGTGGGTCGGCGACTTCTGGGACATGTTCGGCGCCGGCCACCTGTTGGAAATGAAGAACCTCAAGGCAATCGCCGAGTACCGCCACCGCAACGGCCTGCCGGTGACCCCCGTGTGGATGCGGTGAGAACGAGTGAGAAACAGCATGAGCAAGCCGAGCGTCAGCCTGATCGACGTCTCCACTTATCTACCCGGTGAACCGATCCCGGCCGAGTACTACGCGCAATTCGCCGAATCCGACGACCTCCGCGACAACCTCATGTTCCGCGCGCCCAAGTTTCGGCATCACGTCGGATCGGACGAAAGCGCGATCGACATGGTCGAGCGCGCGGCGCAGGGCTTGATCGAACGCCACGGCCACGACGCCGTCGAAAATGCCGACGTGTTGATCACCCACACCCAGGTGCCGGACATGGCGTTCTACGGTGAAGGCGGCGGCATCGCGCACCGCCTGGGCTTGCGGCCGTCCTGGGTGCTCGACCTGAACAACGGTGGCTGCGCGGCGTTTGTGTTGGCGCTCAACGTGGCTCGCAAACTGCTGTCGACCGGAGAGGGGCACACCGCGCTGATCGCGATCGCGCAGAATGCGGCCGGGCAATTCTTCGACCAGCCCACGATTCGCCGCAAGGCGCAGTCGGCGGTGCCCGGCGACGGGGCGGCGGTGGGCCTGGTCACGGCGAGCGACGAGTCGCCGATTCTCGATGTGGAATGCCGCACCTACGGGGCATACGCCGGCGAAATGACGCTCTCCTACGACCCGCCCCGCAAATGGTGGGCTGCCGGGCCGGGCGAGGGCAGCATCGGCTTCACCGAAAGCAAGATCACCAAGGTGCTGGCCCGCGGCAACCGGCAGGTTCCCGAGGTGGCGCTGGCGGTCTGCGACCGAATCGGCCTGCCCGCCAAAGACATCGACCTACTGGTCACCAATCAGCCCAACCGGGCGTTCCTGCGCAATTGGCGGGAAGCGCTCGAATTGCCGCCCGAACGCCATCGGGACACCTTTGAAGAGTGCGGCAACCTGTTCGGGGCCGGGATCCCGGTCAACCTCGACCGCGCGATATCCGACGGTCAGGTCAAGGCGGGCGACGTGGTCATGATGGCGGCCTTCGCCCACGCCGGCGATTTCGCCGGTGCGGCGGCGGTGCGCTGGGGCGGGCGAGGCTGATGCAACCCGTCCCAAGCCCTTTCGCGCCCGAGATCGACGACGCGCTTCCCACTGCGGTCGATCCGCTTGCGTTGTCGCTCAACGAGAATCCGTTCCCGCCGCTGCCGGCGGTGCGGTCGGCGTTGATCCGCTCCATCTGTGCGGCCAACCGGTATCCGGAGTTCCTGCCCGAACGGCTGCGCAGTCTCATCGCCCACCACATCGACCTGCCATCGGACCAGGTGGTGCTGGGCGCCGGCGCCACCGGTGTGGTGTTGCAGGCCCTGCTGGCACTGACCACGCCGGGTGACACGATCGCCATGGCGTCGCCGACCTTCGACGGTTATTCGATCGTTGCGCGGATGGGCCGGCTGAACGCGGTGACCGTGCCCCTCGACGAGGACGGTCACAACGACCTCGACGGGCTGGCCGACGCCGCGGCGAACGCCCGCGTGGTGGTGGTATGCCGCCCACACAACCCGACCGGCACGCTGGAGCCCGCCGCCGAGCTGGTGCGGTTCTTGCGACGGGTGCCGCGGGACACCATCGTGCTGCTCGACGAGGCGTACGTCGAGTTCGTCGCGCCTGAGCACCGCGTCGACGTTGCGGCGTTGGTCACCCGTTTCCCCAACGTCGTGGTGGTGCGGACATTCTCCAAGGCATACGGGCTGGCCGGCCTGCGGATCGGTTACGGGCTGGCATCGCCGGAACTGGCCCGCGAGCTGTGGTCCCAGCAGCTGCCGTTCGGCATCGCGATCACCAGTATGCTTGCGGTGGCGGCCTCGTACCGAGCCGAAGACCAACTGCTGCAACGGATCCAGTCGATCAACGCCGAGCGCCGCTATCTCCGGATGCGCCTGAGCGCACTGGGGATCTACACCACCGATGCCCATGCGAACTTCATCTACCTGCCTTCGAGGGGTGGGCGCGGTAGATCGTGGCATGAGGTATTCGCCGACGGCGGACTGCACGTTCGCTGTTACGCCGACGGTGGCGCGCGGATTACCGTCGGCAACCGCGGCTCGACGCTGGCGGTGCTGGCCGCGATGGGAAAGGCCACGCCAGGGTCCTAGATGCGGTAAGAAAGGGCGTGGCCGCAGCACGACCTCAGAAGCGCGATCCGATCGCCGCCGCGCGGGCCAACTGGGAGCGCGCCGGTTGGGCCGAGGTGTCGCAGGGCATGGTCGCGGTCACCTCGGTGATGCGCGCGCATCAAATCCTGCTGGCCCGTGTCGAAACCGCGTTGCGTCCCTACGACTTGAGCTTCTCCCGCTTTGAGTTGCTGCGGCTGCTGGCGTTCAGCCGCACGGGAGCGCTGCCGATCACCAAGGCGTCCGATCGCCTGCAGGTCCACGTCACCAGCGTCACCCACGCCATTCGCAGGCTGGAGGCTGATGGGCTGGTTCAGCGCTTACCGCACCCCACCGACGGGCGCACGACGTTGGTCCAGATCACCGACCTCGGCCGTGCCACGGTCGACGACGCCACGGTTACGCTCAACCAGCAGGTGTTCGCCGACGTCGGAATGGACGCCGGCGAATCCGAAGCGCTGGTGTCGTCCATCGAATCGTTGCGGCGCAACGCCGGCGACTTCTAACCTCGAACGTGACAAGGCTTGAAAAGGACTGGAAAGGCAGGACAGTGGATCCACTAGTTGCTCACCAGCGTGCGCAGGACACATTCGCCGGCGTCCTCGCGAATGTCAGCCCCGACCAGTTCGACGGCCCGACGCCCTGTTCGGAGTGGACGATTCGCGATCTGATCGAGCATGTCATCGGAGGCAACGAGTACGTCGGGATTTGGTCGGCCAGCAACCAGCAGCCGACCGCCCGGCCCGACGACACCGCTGCGGCACACCGGGCCAGCGCCGCCGCGGCACAGGAGATCTTCGCGGCACCGGGCGGCATGGACGGCATCTTCAAGCTGCCGTTCGGCGAATTCCCCGCGCAACTCTTCGTCGGAATTCGCACCACCGACGTGCTGACCCACGCATGGGATCTCGCCGCGGCCACCGGCCAGTCCACCGATCTCGACCCCGAGTTGGCGGCCGAGCAGTTGGCCGCGGCGCGTGCCTTCGTGGGCGCCCAGTTCCGTGGCACGGGCAAGCTCTTCGCCGAGGAGCAGCCGTGCTCATCCGAGCGCGCACCGGCCGATCAACTGGCCGCCTTCCTGGGGCGAAAGGTGCCGTGACACAAGGTCTTTGATTCGGGCCGCATCAACTCGAGCGCAGCGCCTCGATCACGGCGCTGAAGTCCAGGGCGCCGTGGTCGGCCGCGAACTTGGCGTAGATCTCGGCGGCGTGCGTGCCCAGCGGCGCCGCCGAACAGGTTGACGCCACCGCATCCATCGCCAGGCCCAGGTCCTTGTTCATCAGCGCGGTCGCGAAGCCCGGTTTGAAGTCGTTGTTGGCCGGTGATGTCGGCACCGGGCCCGGCACCGGGCAGTTGGTGTGCACCGCCCAGCAATTGCCGGTCGCGCCGGTGATCACGTCGAAAAGGGACTGCGCCGAGAGTCCCAGATTCTCGGCGAGCACGAACGCCTCACCGATCACGATCTGTTGCACCGCCAGCACCATGTTGTTGCACACCTTGGCGGCCTGACCTGCCCCCGCCGCACCGCAGTGAATGATCTTGCCCGCCATCGGTTCCAGCACCGGCCGCGCGCGCTGCAGCGCGGACTCGTCGCCGCCCACCATGAACGCCAGGGTCCCGGCGACGGCGCCCTTCACCCCGCCGGACACGGGTGCGTCGAGCTGGGAGAGGCCGTGTGATTCCGCCAGTGCGTGTACCTCGCGGGCGTCGTTGACCGAGATCGTGGAACTGTCGATGAACAATGCACCGGCCCGCGCGCCGGGCATGATCTCGGCGTAGCAGCGTTTGACCACGTCGCCGTTGGGCAGCATGGTGATGACGACGTCGGCCTCGGACACGGCGTCGGCCGCGCTGTCGAACACCGCGACCCCGCCCGCGGCCGCGGCGGCCACCGCCGCGGGCACGGGGTCGAACCCGCGCACGGTGTGGCCGGCGGTGACCAGGTTCGCCGACATGGGCCCGCCCATATTGCCCAAACCTAGGAAAGCGACCTGGAAAAGCTCTGTCATTGCTGCCTTTCTAAAGGGTTGCGCGGAACCGCGCGGCCTCGGCTCGGCCGATGACGACCCGCATGATTTCGTTCGTCCCTTCCAGGATGCGATGCACCCGCAGATCGCGAACGATCTTTTCCAGACCATACTCGCGCAGGTAGCCGTAGCCGCCGTGTAGTTGCAGGGCCTTGTCCGCCACCTCGAAGCACGTGTCGGTCACGTAGCGCTTGGCCATCGCGCACAGCTCGACCTTGTCGGGGTCATCGGTGTCCAACGCATTCGCGGCCCGCCACAACATCATTCGCGACGTCTCCAGACCGGTGGCCATGTCGGCCAGGGCGAACCGAATGGTCGGCTCGTCGAGCAGGGACGAGCCGAATGCGTGTCGCTCCCGCACGTAGGCTCCCGCCTTGTCGAAGGCGGCCAGCGCACCACCGAGCGAGCACGCCGCGATGTTGAGCCGGCCACCGTTGAGGCCGTTCATCGCGATGCCGAAGCCGGCACCCTCGCCCTCGGCGCCGCCCAACATCGCGTCGGCGGGCACCCGCACCCCGTCCAGGATCACCTGTGCGGTGGGTTGCGCGTGCCAGCCCATTTTCTGTTCATGCGCGCCGAAACTCAGTCCCGGAGTGTCCTTTTCGATGATGAACGCCGATATGCCGCGCGGCCCCGGCTTTTCCTGGCCGCCGGTCCTGGCCATTACCACGTAGACGTCCGAGGCGCCCGCGCCGGAGATGAACTGCTTCACGCCGTCGAGCACGTAGTCGCCACCCTGCTTGACGGCGCGCGTGGTCAGGGCGCTGGCGTCGGACCCGGCGCCCGGCTCGGTCAGGCAATAGCTCGCGATGGCGTCCATCGGCGCCAATCTCGGGACCCATTCCTTGCGCTGTTCGTCGGTGCCGAAGGTGTCGATCATCCACGCGCACATGTTGTGGATGGACAGGAACGCCGCGGTGACGGGGTCGGCGATGGCCAACTGCTCGAAAATGCGGACCCCGTCGAGTCGGCGCAGCCCGCTACCGCCGACGTCATCGCGGCAGTAGATCGCCGCCATGCCGAGTTCGGCGGCCTCGCGCAACACGTCCACCGGAAAGTGCTGGGTGGCATCCCATTCCAGGGCATGCGGGGCGACCCGTTTCGCGGCGAACGCGGCGGCCGTCTCGGTGATGACGCGTTCGTCGTCGTTCAGCATGAATAGATCCATGAAGCGGTCCTAATGCAGACTTAATTCATCGTCGGGATGACGAATTCGGCGCCATCCTTGATGCCCGACGGCCACCGCGACGTGACGGTTTTGACCTTGGTGTAGAACTGAATCGACGCCGGGCCGTGCTGGTTGAGGTCGCCGAAGCCGGAACGCTTCCAGCCGCCGAAGGTGTGATAGGCCACCGGAACCGGAATCGGCACGTTGACGCCGACCATGCCCACCTGCACCCGGGACACGAAATCGCGGGCGGTGTCGCCGTCGCGGGTGAACACCGCCACGCCGTTGCCGTACTCGTGCTCCGAGGGCAGCCGCAGCGCTTCTTCGTAGTCGTGCGCGCGGACCATGCACAGCACCGGCCCGAAAATCTCATCGGTGTAGATCGACATGTCGGGGGTGACGTGATCGAACAGGGTCGGCCCGATGAAGAAGCCGCCCTCCAGGTTCGCGTCACCGAAAGCGAGGTCGTCGCTGCGCCGGTCGCGGCCGTCGACCACGATCTCGGCGCCGGCGGCCACGCCCTGGTCGATGTAATCGCGCACCCGCGTCAACGCGGCCTCGGTGACCAGCGGACCGTAGTCGGCCTTGGGGTCCAGGCTGTGGCCCACCCGCAAGTGGTTGATCCGCTCAACCAGCCTGGCGCGCAACCGTTCCGCGGTCTGCTCGCCGACCGGCACCGCGACGCTGATGGCCATGCAACGCTCGCCAGCGCTGCCGTATCCGGCGCCGATCAGCGCGTCGACGGCCTGCTCGAGGTCCGCGTCGGGCATCACGATCATGTGGTTCTTGGCTCCGCCGAAGCATTGCGACCGCTTGCCGGTCGCCGCGGACGTCGAGTAGATGTACTGCGCGATATCGGAGCTGCCGACGAAACCCACCGCCTTGATGTCGGGGTGATGCAGGATCGCGTCGACGGCCTCCTTGTCGCCGTGCACGACCTGGAACACGCCGGGTGGCAGGCCTGCCTCGATGAACAGCTCGGCGAGCCGCACCGGAACCGACGGGTCACGCTCACTTGGCTTGAGCAAGAACGCATTTCCGCACGCCAGCGCCGGTCCGGCCTTCCACAGCGGGATCATCGCCGGGAAATTGAACGGGGTGATGCCCGCGACCACCCCGAGCGGCTGGCGCAGCGAGTAGACGTCGATGCCCGCACCGGCGCCTTCGCTGTACTCGCCTTTGAGCAGGTGCGGGATCCCGACGCAGAACTCGATCACCTCGATGCCGCGCTGGATGTCGCCGCGGGCATCGGCCAGCGTCTTGCCGTGTTCGAGGGACAGCAGCTCGGCCAACTCGTCGCCTGCCTCGTCGACCAGCTCGATGAATCGCATCATCACCCGGGCGCGGCGCTGGGGGTTCCATGCGGCCCAGCCCTTTTGGGCTTCGGCGGCCGAGGCCACCGCAGCGTCGACATCGGCCTGGCCGGCCATCGGAACTTTCGCCTGCACCCGGCCGGTGCTGGGGTTGAACACGTCGGCGGTGCGGTTGGACTGGCCGGCGGTGCGCTTCCCGTCGATGAAGTGCGGGATCTGTGTGGTCATGGGTGTCCTCGAATGCGCAAAAGCAGATTAGATACTAGGATATCCTAGTAACTTCTCCTGGTGCTGGCAAGTCGGGTTAGCCTTTAGCCGATATGCGCACCATCGAGGCCGACTACCTGGTGGTCGGCGCGGGCGCCATGGGCATGGCGTTCGTCGACACGCTGGTCTCGGAAACCGAGGCACGCGTGGTGCTGGTCGATCGCAACCACCAGCCGGGCGGGCATTGGACCATGGCCTACCCGTTCGTGCGGCTGCATCAGCCCTCGGCGTTCTACGGAGTGAACTCGCTGCGCCTCGGTAGCGACACCATCGACCAAGTCGGCTGCAACGTTGGGCTGTACGAACTAGCGACCGCCGGGGAAATCTGCGCCTACTACGACCGGGTGATGCGCCAACACTTGCTGCCGACCGGGCGGGTCTCCTACTTCCCGATGAGCGAATACCGCGGCGATGGCCGCTTTGCGACGCTGGCCGGGACCGATTACGTCGTCAACGTGGCACGCCGCGTCGTCGACGCCACGTACCTGCGCGTCATGGTTCCCTCGATGCGCCCGCCGCCCTACCGGGTTGCCGCGGGCGTGGAATGCGTCGCGCCGAACGACCTGCCGCGCCGCCCCGCCCACGAGCGCTACGTCGTGGTGGGGGCCGGCAAGACCGGCATCGACACGTGCCTATGGCTGCTGGGCCAGGGCATCGCCCCGGATCGGCTGACCTGGATCATGCCCCGCGACTCCTGGCTGCTGGATCGCGCGATGGTCCAGCCGGGACCGTTGTTCGCCGACCTGATCAAGGCCAACTTCGCCGCGCGGGTGCGGGCCATCGCGGACGCGGCGTCGGTCGAGGACCTGTTCTGTCGCCTGGAGGATGCCGGCGCCCTGCTGCGAATCGATCCGGCGATCCGGCCCTCCATGTACCGCTGCGCGACCGTCACTCAGGCCGAACTGGAGCAACTGCGGGCCATCACCGATGTGGTGCGCATGGGCCACCTGCTCCGTACCGACGCCGACCAAATGATCCTCGACGGGGGTACCGTGCCGATCCACGGCCGCGCGCTGTTCCTCGACTGCACCGCCGACGGCGCCGAAAAGCGGCCCGCTACACCCATTTTCGATGACGGCCGGATCACGCTACAAAGCGTGCGGGGGTGCCAACAGGTATTCAGCGCCGCGTTGGTCGCCCACGTCGAGGCGACGCATCTCAATGACCCGGACGACTCCGTCAAGAACCGGCTGTGCGTGCCGCTACCGCACCCCGACACCGACCTGGACTGGTTGCGCATCACGCTGGCCGACTATGGCAATCAACTGCGCTGGCTCGACGACCCGGACTTGACGGCCTGGCTCGCCGCGGCGCGCCTCGACGTCTTGGGGCATCTGCTGGGCCACCTACAGGCGCCGGGGTCGGCGAATCCCCGGGTGCGCGACCGGATACTGAGCATGGCCAAATCAGCGCTGTCGGCCACCGCCGGCAAACTCGACCGGTTGATGGTCGAGGAACCAGCACTCACCGCGCCGTGACCCGGTGTGTAACCCGAGCTGATATTGGTCGGTGAAGGAGGGACGTGGCGGCACACAACGAACCCATCGGCCCGCGACCGCTGCGCGCGGTGCCCGACAGTGGCTATGACGCTGGCTTCAGTGGCTACCCCGACTGGGAAGCCGTGTACCAGGACAACGCGGCGTGGGTGTATCGCACGCTGTTCGCCCGGGTCGGCAACCGGGCCGACGCCGAGGACCTCACCGCTGAGGTGTTCCTCGCCGCGTTGCGGCCGCTGCGCCTGAGTGCCAGTGTCGGCGAGGTGCGCGCATACTTGCGCGCCACGGCCAGAACGGTGCTGGCCGCGCACTGGCGCGAGACCTTGGGACGAGAGATAACCTCGATCGACGACATCGAACAACCACCCGAGAGCGAGGAAGCGATCAGCACGGCGCCCCAGCGTGTCGCCCAGGTCCTCGATCGGCTGCCGGACCGGTATCGCCAGATTTTGGAAATGCGTTTCTTACAAGGCAATTCGATCAAGGAGTCCGCTGCCGAACTTGGGATCAGCGTTGCCAACGCCAAAGTGCTGCAACACCGCGCTCTGCGGCTGGCGGCACAGGTCAACGAGGGAGGCCAGCCATGAACGCGCGAGGCTTGCGGCGGTACGTTGACGACCTGTTGGGGGGTCGCCGGCCCAAGCCGTTTGCACCCGACGACTTCGAGGCGGCGCAGATCCGAACGGCGATCGAGTTGCGGGCTGCTCGGCAGGGTGATGACGCCCCGCGCCAGGAATTCCTCACCGACCTGCACCGTCGTCTCGCCGAGCAAATGCACGGCACAACGCCCAAGGCAGGACCCAGGCAAAGCGCGACGCGCCGCCAAGTCATCGTGGGCACGTCGGCGGCCGCGGCCGCCGCGGTGGCAGCGGTTGCCATCGATCGAGCCGTGATCGGCGGTCCCGGCGAAGCCCCCGGCGGCGATGCCGTAGCGGGGCAGCTCACGCCCAACGACGGAAGCTGGCAGCGTGTCGCGGGCAGCGCGGATGTGCCCGACGCCACGATGCATCCGTTCGATCTGGGTTCGGTCACTGGATTCGTGCGCCGCGTCGACGGCCGAGTTGAGGCCGTGTCCGGCGTGTGCACGCATCAAGGCTGCCGGCTGTGGTTCGACGCGCCCGACGACACGCTGCGTTGCCCCTGCCATACGACGTCGTTTTCGCCCAGCGGCCAGGTGCTTACCCATCAACTGCCGATCGCCCCAAAGCCATTGCCTACGTTGATGGTTCGCGAGGCCAACGGGTCAATCGAGGTGTTCGCCCCGCCGCGCGAGGACGAGCCGGCCTGACTGGTGTAACCCACCTTCCTATCTTTTGGCATGATCACCATGCCTCGAAAACACTTGGCCGTACTGGCCGTGGGTGCGCTGTTGCTGGCGGGATGCTCGGCGTCGCGGCACGATGCGCAGCCATCGATTACCTTCGGCTCCGCCGGCGGGACGCCCGGAATGTCGGGCATGAGCGGCATGCCCGGGATGCCGAGTGCACCGGCCGGCACGTCGTCGGCAACAGATTCGCCCGTGGCGGTCGCGGGTGACGCGGTCACCATCGACAACTTCGCCTTCGCCCCGGCGACGCTGACCGTTCGCGCCGGCAGCACCGTTACCTGGACCAACCGCGACGAAGAACCACACACCGTGGCCGCGGCCGACGGGTCGTTTCACTCGCCCGGGATGGGAACGGGGGCCACATATTCGCACACCTTTCCCAGCGCGGGAAAGTTCGACTACGTCTGCTCGATTCACCCGTCCATGCACGGCACCGTGGTGGTGACGCAATGAGCCGCGCCGGCGACGATGCAGAACGAAGCGATGGGAAGGAGCGGCGCTCATGACCCAAGACCCGCACACCATGAACCGCCGCCAGCTGATCCGGCACACGGCATGGTTCGGGGCGGCGGTCGGTCTGGCCGTTGCCGGCGGCGAAGTCATCTCGCACGTCGCCGGCTCGGCTTCGGCAGAGCATGCTCAGGGCCGGCCGACGCTGCGATTCGCCCAAGTCAGCGACAGCCACATCGGATTCACCGGTGGGGCCAACCCGGACGTCACCAAGACGTTCGACCACGCAATCGATCAGATCAACAACCTCGGCTACACACCGGATTTCGTCATCCACACCGGTGACCTGACACACCTGTCGAGCCCAGATCAGTTCGACCAAGTGAAGCAGATGCTGAGCGGACTGCGAACCCCGCATGTCTTCACGGTGCCCGGCGAACACGATTCTGTCGACGATGCCGGGCAGAAGTACCGCAGCGCCTTCGGGGCGGGAACGCGCGGCGACGGGTGGTACAGCTTCGACATCGCCGGGGTGCACGTGATCGCGTTGGTGAACACGCTGAACCTCAAGAAGCTCGGGCATTTGGGTATCGACCAGTTGGAGTTCGTCAAAAAGGACGTCGCCGGATTGTCGAGCGACACCCCCATCATCGTGTTCAGCCACATCCCGTTGTTCGCGATGTACCCGGACTGGGGCTGGGGCACCGATGACGCCACCCAAGCGCTGAGCCAGCTGAGCCGCTTCTCATCGGTTACCTGCCTCAACGGGCATGTGCACCAATTGTTTTCCAAGACGGAAGGCAACGTGACGTTCTACAGCGGCACGACAACCGCCTATCCGCTACCCCATCCGGGTGACGGACCGGCACCCAAGCCGGTCACGCTACCGGCCGGCAAGCTCGGCGAAGCCCTGGGCATTCGCGAGGTCAGCTACACCAAAGGGCAGACCGCCCTGGCATTGAAAGAGCAGAGGCTGCTGTGAAATTGAAGGAATTCTTGCTCCGGCTGGGTCTGGCGGCATCCTTGGCCGTCAGCGGCGCCAGCCACGCCTACCTGTATGTCCATGGTTACCAACACATTCCGACGATCGGCACGGCATTCCTCATCCAGGCCAGTGTCGCGTTCGCGTTGGCTGTCCTGATCCTCGCCGGCGGTCCCTGGTGGCTCGAATGGGCGGCAGCCGCGACGGCGGGCGGATCGCTGGTGGCGTTCGTCCTGTCCAGGACCGTGGGGCTCTTCGGCTTCACCGAGCGCGGATGGGACCCTTCGCCGCATGCCGCAATCACCGTGATCGCCGAGGTGCTATGCGTGCTGCTGTGGGCGGGTGCTTTGTTCGGTTCCAGGAGGGCTCAGGAATCGAAGCTCATCGTCCCGGAACCGCTGGGGGTGTACGAGAGGTAGATCGGATCCTCCAGGAACGGAATGATCCCGGTATTGAAGTCGCCTCCCAGCTGACTTGACACGACAGGCGTCTGCTGCGAACCGACCGTCGTCGTGTACAAAAATGTCCCGCCGCTGG
>DASSGQ010000257.1:0-6653 GCA_035693385.1 Mycobacterium sp. | reverse complement strand
TCGAGTGGCTGCATATTCGCCAGCTACGCAGTGTGGTCTCCGCGCGCGTGGCCGCTTAGCCGTACCGCGCGCGGGATTGGCGTTTTGTCCGTCACGTAAAGTCCCGCGCGAGTAGCGGTTCCGCCTCGCCCCCTCGCTGCCCAGGGCGGCTGGGGGACCCCACCACGGGCCGCGCGGCGGCCCGCATCGTCGCCGGGTGAAGGCGGGCTAGTGCTCGCTGTGCTCGCCGTTGGGCGAACCGACGATGGTGTCCTGGTAGTCGCGAAGCGCGGTCAGGGCACGCTGCTCTGAGGCGTGCTCCGCGTGGCGCAGCGCTGCATCCTCGGACGGCGGATCGGCGAACAAGAAGCTGCCGCTACCCGGTGTTCCACCGGATCCCAGCTTGTTCATCCGCTTGGGCACCGGCGCGCCTTCGTACTCGAGTGGTATCGGGTGACCGTGGGCGTCGACGGGACCGAGCGGCTGATGCAGCTCGATGTAGGCGCCCTGCGGTAGCCGCTTGATGATCCCCGTCTCGACGCCGTGTTCGAGCACCGCCCGGTCGCTGCGCTGCAGCCCGATGCACCACCGGTAGGAGATGAAGAACACGATCGGCGGAAGGATGACCATCCCGATGCGGCCGATCCAGGTCGTCGCGTTCAGCGAGATGTGGAACTTGAACGCGATGATGTCGTTCATCGCCGCCAGGGTGAGCAGCATGTAGAAGGCGATCGCCATGGCGCCGATCGAGGTGCGCACCGGAACATCTCGCGGCCGCTGCAGCAAATTGTGGTGCGCGTAGTCGCCGGAGAATCGCTTCTCCAGGAACGGGTAGATGATCAGCAGGATGAACACCAGGCCCATGATCAGCGCGACCCAGACCGGGGCGGGAATGGTGTGGTGCCAGAAGTAGAACTCCCACGGCGGCCAGATACGGGCCAGGCCCTCCGTCCACATCATGTAGAAGTCGGGCTGCGAACCGGCCGACACCTGAGATGGCTTGTAGGGACCGAGGTTCCAGATCGGGTTGATCTGTAGCAGACCGCCCATCAGGCCCAGCACGCCGACGATGGCCGCGAAGAATGCGCCGGACTTGACGGCGAACACCGGCATCACTCGCACGCCGACGACGTTGCGTTCGGTGCGGCCGGGGCCGGGGAACTGGGTGTGCTTCTGGAACCACACCAAGGCCAGGTGCGTCCCGATGAGGGCCAGGATGATCCCCGGCAGCAGCAAAATGTGCAGCGCGTAGAGCCGGGGGATCAGGATGGTGCCGGGGAAATCGCCGCCGAACAGCGCCCAGTGCAGCCAGGTGCCGATGATCGGCATGCCCAGCGAGATCGACGACAACGCGGCCCGCAGGCCGAGTCCCGACAGCAGGTCGTCGGGCAGCGAATAACCGAAGTAGCCCTCGAACATGGACAGGATCAGCAGCAGCGAGCCGATGATCCAGTTCGCCTCACGGGGCCGCCGGAACGCACCGGTGAAGAAGATGCGTGCCAGGTGCACCATGATCGACGCGGAGAACATCAACGCGGCCCAGTGGTGGACCTGCCGGACGAACATGCCGCCGCGGATCTCGAAGGAGATGTCCAGCGCCGATTGGTAGGCGCGCGACATCTCGACTCCACGCAACGGCTGGTAGACGCCGTTGTAGGTCACCTCGGTCATCGACGGGTCGAAGAACAGCGTCAAATACACGCCGGTGAGTAGCAGCACGATGAAGCTGTACAACGCGATTTCACCGAGCAGGAACGACCAGTGCGTGGGGAAGACCTTGTTGAGCTGTCTGCGCACTGCCGCCGAGGGGTGATACCGCGTGTCGATGTCCTCGCCTTGTTTGGCCAGGACATCACCGATCTTCGGAGGAGAGAATTTCGGACTCATGATGTGGTGCGCTCCCAGAATGCCGGTCCGACGGGTTCGGCGAAGTCACCGTTGGCGACCAGATACCCGTTGGTGTCGATCGTGATGGGCAGTTGCGCCAATGCGCGGGCCGCCGGACCGAATATCGGCTTGGCGAAATGCAACGCGTCGAACTGCGACTGATGACAAGGGCACAGAATTCGGTAGGTCTGCTCTTCATACAGCGATGACGGGCAACCCAGATGCGAGCAGACCTTGGTGAAGGCGAAGAACTCGCCGAAGTTGAAGCTCTCCTGCCCCTGGCGTTTGACCACCCGCGTCATGTCGGGGGGCCGGATACGGATCAGCATCACCGGGTTGCGAATGCCCATCTTGATTGCACTGAGCTTTTCGTGGGATTCCACGGTGGTGCCGTCGCCGTCGGACTCCCGCCACGGGAAGACCGTCTCCATTCCGCCGGCGTCCATGTCTTCCGGGCGCAATTTGACGAACGGCGCCCCCTCGGTCGCGCCGGTGGCCCGAGCCAGGAAAATCGTCTCGCCGTGGTAGCGCGGGGTCCAGCCGGAGGTCCACAGCACGGCCTTCATCCCGTCGGCGGTCGGGACGACCGGCTTCCACGGGTTCTTGATCATCCCACCCACAAAGGCCACCAGGCTGGAAAGGCCGAAGGCGCCCAAGCCCATGCCCAGTGACAGCCCGATGATCTTGCGCCGCCCGATCGTCGAACCCTGGTAGGCGTCGGTCAGGTTTGCCACGACGGTCTTGCGGTCGATCTCGCGAGACGCGCCGTCGTGTCGCTCCTGAATCGAGATTTCCTCGGGGATGAACCGCTTCTGGAACAGGACCGCGCCGATCGCGATCGACAGAATGGACAGCCCGAAGGTCACGCCGTACAGCGGGGTGGTCAGCGTGTACAGGAAGCTACCGGCGGCCTCCTTCGGCTTGTACTGCCACGGCCAGAACAGGAAGATCAGCAGCAGCGCCAGCCCGAATCCACCGCCCAGCAACAGCCAGAGCGCCACCCCGCGCTCGGCGCGCTTCTCGGCCCTGGTGCCCTCGACCGGCCAGCGAGGCTCCTTGAAAACGGTCTCGACGCCGTCGATTTTGCCGCCCAGCGCCACCAGTTCCTGCTGGGACATCGTGGCCAGCGCCGCCTCGTCGGGCTGCTGCGCGCCGTGCGCGTCGTCGCTCATGATGCTCGCGCCCCAATCCACAGTGCCAACCCGATGGCCGCCACCATCCCGATGATCCACATGGCCATGCCCTCGGGTGCCGGTCCGAATCCGCCGAGACCGTAGCCACCCGGCTGGCGCTCGTCGGTGACGGCCTTGAGGTAACCGATGATGTCCTTCTTGGCCTCGAAGGAGAGCTGGCGGTCGGAGAACTTCGGCATGTTCTGCGGGCCGGTCAGCATCGCCGTGAGGATTTGCTGCTCATTGGCGGGCTCCAGGTCGGGTGCGTACTTGCCCGACGACAGGGCCCCGCCCTTTCCGGTGAAGTTGTGGCACGAGGAGCAGTTGAGCCGGAACAGGTCACCGCCGCGGCCCAGGTCCTCGCCGCGCAGCGAGTGCATCGCGATACTGCCGTCGGGGTTGCGCACAACGGTGGGCCCGCCGCCGTTGGCCTGGACGTAGGCGCCGATCGCGTCGGTCTGGGATTCATCGAAAATCGACTCTTTGCGCGGCGCCTGGGCCTCACCGCGCATGGCGGGCATCCGGCCGCTGGACACCTGGAAGTAGACGGCCGCCTCGCCGACGCCGATCAGACTCGGCCCGTGGTCGGGCACACCCTGCAGATTAGCGCCGTGGCACGACACGCAGGAGGTGTCGAACAGCTGCTTGCCGGTGCGCAGCAGCGCCGCCGACGATTCGTCGGCAACCGCCACCTGTGGGGTGGGGGTCAGGACGGCGGCCAGCCCGCCGGCGACGGTCAGCGCGATCAGCAGCAGCAAGCCACCCGACAATCGCCGGCGAAGACGCCGTCTCGAGCGATCGCTCTGCCCTTTTCGCGCCCGGCCCGGTCGCCTGCCGAATCGGATGGACCCCAGGTTCTTCAACCGTGCACTCCTATTCACTCCGTTTTGAAAGCGCCGGCCTTCATCGAATGAAATAGATCACGGTGAACAGCGCGATCCACACGATGTCGACGAAATGCCAGTAGTAGGACACGACGATGCTGGCCGTTGCCTGCGCCGGGGTGAACTTGGTCATCGCGGTGCGGGCCAGCAGGAAAATGAATGCGATCAGACCACCAGTGACGTGCAGTCCGTGAAAGCCGGTGGCCAGGTAGAACACGGTGCCGTAGGCACTGCCGGGGATGGTCGTGCCGTGCGACATCAGGTGGTAGTACTCGTAGGCCTGGCCGAGGACGAAGAACAGGCCCATCAGGAACGTGATCACGTACCAGCGGCGCAGCCCGAAGACGTCGCCGCGCTCGGCCGCGAACACCCCCATCTGGCAGGTGAACGACGACGCGATCAGCACCAGGGTCACCGGCACGGCTTGGTAGAGATTCAGCTCGGTCGGCGGCGGCGGCCACTTGCCACCGGCCTGAGCGCGTGCCGTGAAGTACATCGCGAACAGGCCAGCAAAGAACATCAGCTCGCTGGAAAGCCAGACTATGGTCCCGACACTGACCATGTTTGGCCTATTCAGCGAATGAATTCGCGACGTGATCGCGGTACCTGAGGTCCCCACAGCACTGGTCACATCCGCAAGTATGACGCTTTGTAGTTGTCCAACTCTACCCGGGGCGGCAATTGGCGTTGGGCGCGTCTTGTCGGCGTCGCCGTGGCACCGGCTTCGTCCGATTTTCGGCGACGGTTGGTGCTCGTGGGACCATCGGCGCGTGGCCGTGTCACCCGAAGCCCCTTCGCCCGCGCGTGCGCCGTCGTGGCGGCAGGTCCTGGGCCGGCTGACCGACGGTCAGGATCTGACGCGAGGTCAGGCCGCCTGGGCCATGGGCCAGATCATGACCGGCGATGCGAGCCCGGCCCAGATCGCCGCCTTCGCGGTCGCGATGAAGATGAAGGTTCCCACCGCGGCCGAGGTCAGCGAGCTGGCCGACGTCATGCTGAGCCACGCGCGCCAGATGCCCGCCGACGCGGTCCGTGACGACACCGTCGACATCGTCGGCACGGGCGGGGACGGCGTCAACACCGTCAACCTGTCCACCATGGCCTCGATCGTGGTGGCGGCGGCCGGGGTGCCGGTGGTCAAACACGGCAACCGGGCGTCGTCGTCGCTGTCCGGCGGGGCTGACACGCTGGAGGCCCTCGGGGTGCGCATCGATCTCGAACCCGACCAGGTCGCCCGCAGCCTCGCCGATGTCGGCATCGGGTTCTGCTTCGCGCCGCTGTTCCACCCGTCGTACCGGCAGGCGTCGGCGGTGCGCCGCGAAATCGGGGTGCCCACTGTGTTCAATCTCCTTGGGCCGCTTACCAATCCGGCCCGGCCCCGGGCGGGTTTGATCGGCTGCGCGTTCGCCGACCTCGCCGAGGTGATGGCGGGGGTGTTCGCGGCGCGCAGGTCCAGCGTGCTGGTGGTGCACGGCGACGACGGGCTCGACGAGTTGACGACCACCACCACGAGCACGATCTGGCGGGTGCAGGCCGGCACGGTGGACCGGTTGACGTTCGATCCGGCCGGATTCGGGTTCGCCCGCGCCGAACTCGACGAGCTGGTGGGTGGCGACGCGCAAGCCAACGCGGCGGAGGCGCGTGCGGTGCTGGCCGGCGCCAAGGGCCCGGTGCGCGACGCCGTCGTGCTCAATGCCGCCGGAGCGATCGTGGCCCATGCCGGCCTATCCAGCCGCGCTGAATGGTTGCCGGCGTGGGAGATCGGGCTGGAGCGCGCCGGCGCGGCCATCGACTCGGGTGCGGCCGAACAGTTGCTCGCGCGATGGGTGCGGTTCAGTCAGCAGGTTTGAGTCACGACCATCGGACCAAGCCTGCTCACTCGCGAGGCGCGCCGAGCGCGCCGCGGCCGCCCATCCGGCCCAGGCTCCGGCGGATCGCAGCGGCGAGGCCCAGCCCGGGGAGTCCGGGTCTGCGACCCGCACGATGCGCACTCCGGGGCCGGCCAGCCAGCGCGCGATGAGCGCGGTTTCCTCGACCAGCGCGCCGCCGAGCGGGGCCGGCGTCTGCAGGACGGTCTGGGCTCCGGCGTGAAGGGCGTTCACCACCGGCATCGGCGGCACTCCACGCCGGGCGGTGCCGGCGGCGGCGAGCTGGCCGTACCGGATGACGGCGAGGTGGTAGCCGCCCTGACCGTCAGGGCCGGCCGGCGCGGCGGCGATCAGCTCGGGTAGGGCGGCCAGCGCGCGCAGCCGTTGCCCGCGCCAGAGCGTCTCGACGGCGGCGGCGGTGCGGTCGCGCAGTCGCGCGGCACTCTCGAAATGACGTCGCTCGGCGAGCAGGGTGACCTGGTCCACGGCCGCGGCCAAAGCGCCGTTGTCCAGCCCGTCGATCAACGCCGCGACGCGGGCCGCGGCCGCCGCGTACTGAGTGGCCGCGACGTCACGGTCCGCCGGGCACGGCGACACCACGGCCTCGGGGCAGCCCGGCCCGTGCAGGGCCGAACGTCCCAGCCGCGCGGTGCAGGTCCGCAGCCCGGTGAAGCGCGCGAGCAGCGTCGCCGTGTCGGCGGCGTCGGAGCGGGACCGAAACGGGCCGACGGCGCGTTCGTGCCGCGGTGCCCGCACCGCCAACAGCCGCGGAAACGGCTCGTCGGTCAGGGTCAGCCACCACCACCGCTGGGGGAACCTGGACCTGCGGTTGTACGGCGGGGCGTGCGCGGCCAGCATCCGCA
>DASSGQ010000256.1:0-2266 GCA_035693385.1 Mycobacterium sp. | reverse complement strand
GCCGCTGTCGACGTCGGCGACGCACCCGGCTCGTGCACGTAGACGTCGACGAGTTGCGCGCCGAGCGGGCTGCCGAAGGTCGGCGTCAGGTCGCGGGTCTGGACTCGGAAGGTCACGGTAGTGCCGGTGTCGTAGACCTGGAAATCGGTCAGGTCGAACGCGCCGGCGTGGAAGTCCGAGGACGTCGGATAGGCGTAATTGCCGGGTCCGTTGTCGTCGCCGGTGGGGTCCGTGGCGTCAAAGAGCAGCGTGCCTTGGACGACGTCGTTGACGACCGTCCGAACGGCCTGGGCCGTACCGCCGTTGGGCGCCGTGCTGGTGACCACAAGGACGTTGTTGCCGATCAGCGGCGCGATGTTGAAGCTGAATGACCCATCGGCGGCAGCGGTGCCACCGGCGTGCGTGGTCGTCCCCGTGCCTACGTCCGCTACATCGATGGTCGCGCCGGGCACGGCCGTTCCCGCGACATGAATCGGGTTGGTGGCCGCCGTCTGGTCAGGCGGCGAGGTCACGGTGAGCGTGGTCGCCAGCTGGGTGTGGGTGATATAGCGGTCGACGGTCTGGGCAGGCTGCTCGAGCAGGCGTCCCGCGGTGAGATCGGCCGTCAGTCGGACCTGCGAGCCGGCACCCCAGGTCAAAGGTGCAGCGGAGCCGTCGGGCTTGCCGTTGACGAAGCCGATCGACGCAATCGTCGGGTCAGTGCCGAAGGGCGACGCGGCAACGTTAGGCGCGTCCCACACCTGCTCGGGTACCAAGCCGACCCCGGAGGACATAGCGCCCATCGCCGCGAGCAGCTGGCCTGCCGATGTCGCCTGCCCGGTGACCAGGTCATGCTCGCCGCGCTCGGCAGAGAGCACTGGCCAGGGGTGCCCGGTGCCCATGTTCGACGGCGCCCACGGCCGACCTTCGAGCGGGCACGTGTGGCCCGGCAGGATATGGCAGTCGCCATACCCGTCGCCGTTGTAGCGCAACCACCCCGAGCCGCTCGCCGATTGCTTCTCGATGGTCTTGTCCACCACCGTCAGCGAGTTCAGAACGTCCGGGTCGGTGGCCGACAGCTCGCCGAGGCGAACCAGCTCGAGGAATCCGGCATCGATGACCGCGCGCTGGTCGAGCGTCGGGCCGCCATTGCCGACGTTGTAGCTGATCGCCGCATTCGGATCACCGGTCTTGGAAAGCCGGATGAAGTACGGCTGACTCGACAAAGGGCCGTTCGTCGTGACGGCCCAGCCCTTGATGGATCGCTGGTACTGGTCCGCGGTCGCGAGCCAGATCCGGGCGTCGGCAGGAGAAGCGTGCCGCTGGGCGATCGTTGCGGCGGCGACCAGCCCGGCGATCTCGGCCGCGATTGTTGACGGCGAGTATCCGCTCTGCTCCTCCCAACGCTCGGGCCCGAACGACGGCCCGTGCGCGATCAAATAGTTCGCCGCCGCCTGTACGTGCGGCCACAGTCCGGCGTCGCCGGCCAGGCCGGACTGCAACACCATCAGGATCGGATAGGCAACCTCATCCAGTTGGGTATTGAAGGAATCCGGCGCAAGCTTGCCGTTGACCAACGAGTTGCGTGGCAACGACCCGTCGGGGAGCTGCTGCTTCTCGAGCAGGAACCTCGTGGCGGCGCGGGCGGTGGCCAGATCGCCGTCCGTCAACAGCCCCGTCCATGCCTCATAGAGGTCCCGGGAGAAGACTTCCCGGTAGGAGCCGAAGTAGGTGTTGGCCGGGTCGCCGGCGGAGACCGCCTGCCCCCACGGCGAGGCGATCGAGGCCACGATTGCCCCTGGGAATGTCTTGTCCTCGCTCGCTTTGACTACGTTGGCGGACACGTAGTACTCATTCACTGCAGCCGCCTGCTGGGCCGGCGTAAGGCCGGGGAGACTTCCAGATGGGGTATTGAGCGCGTCGTCGTATGAAAGCCACCCCGACCGGTATTGGCCGCGCAGCGACCCGAAGGGCCGGCCGGCCGTGGCGCTGGCGGCGGCGACGGCGTCGGCCTGCGTGGTGCCGAAACCGAGGGCGAGCATCGCGTCGCCGTGCGTGTCGAAGCGCACCTGCGCCGTCTGCTCCACATTGCCGCCGAGAGCGGAATCGGTCGGCGTCAGGATATGCGCGGAGTCGAGCTGGGCGAGTCCATCCGACGGGGTGCCGACGAAGCCGCTGCTCACTACGCCGAACGGTTGGTCGGCCCGCAGGGCCAGGAAGCTCGGCACGGCATAATCGCGATTGGCGGCGTTTGTCTTGGTGTTCGTGTCGTAGGAGACCGGCACCG
>DASSGQ010000255.1:0-10730 GCA_035693385.1 Mycobacterium sp. | reverse complement strand
GTCCAGATCGGCGAGCCGAGGTCGATCAGCGCGTCGGCTTCCAGCACCACGCCATCGACAGCCGGCGTTGCCGCCAGCACCGCCAGGCTGCGGGCAAGGCCGGTGACGGGCCCGGGATCTCGCAGGCGCAGAACAATTTCGGCGCGCGGGCCACGTCGGGGGTCGGCGACCATCTTGGTCGGATCGGTCATCGGGTGGCGCGAGCACCCCAGGGACACGTAGTGCACTATCCCCTGCGTTCCGTTCGCCCGCGCGCGAAATCGCAGCACCTCGATGGGCTCGGCGCCCAAGAACGTCACGCTCGCGGAATCCGGCTCGGTGCCGAAGTGGGCGCGCACGTGCGCGCGCACCTGTTCCAGAACCTGTGTCACTCAGCCTCGGGCGGCGCGATGGTCAGATTCACTCCGGAGTCACCGTCGAACGCGGCCAGTTTCGAAGTGTCCAAAGCCAACTCGAGCGACTGCCCGGCGGCCGCCTTTGACTCGGCAGGAACCCTTGCGACGAAATGGTTTTCGTGTACCTCCCCCTCCGCCTCCAGCTCGTCCAACTGGGCCGAGTGGACGGCCGGACCCGCGGTGGTGAAGTACACGTATTTGTCGGCGCCCAAAGATTCCACCAAGTCGACCTTCACCTCGAACGTCAGGGCTTTGATGCGCTGATATCCATCGATGAATGCGGCGTCGGCCAGGTGTTCGGGTCGCACCCCGACGATGATGTTCTCGGTTTTCGGGTGCTGCGCGATCACCTGCTGGACTTCCGGCGTCACCACCACCTCGCCGAAGGACAATGTCAGGCCGGTCGGGGTCAGGGTCGCGGGGAAGAAATTCATCGACGGCGAGCCGATGAACCCCGCGACGAACAGATTGGCGGGACGCTCGTAGAGCTCGTCGGGAGTGCCGATCTGCTGCGCCACACCACCGTGCATCACCACCACTCGATCTCCCAGCGTCATGGCCTCTGTTTGATCGTGGGTGACATAGATGGTGGTGGTGCCCAATCTTCTTTGCAGACGCGAAATTTCGCCGCGCATCTGCACCCGAAGTTTGGCATCCAGGTTGGACAGCGGCTCGTCCATCAAGAATGCCTTGGGATGCCGCACGATCGCCCGGCCCATCGCAACCCGCTGTCGTTGCCCACCCGACAACTGGGACGGCTTGCGGTCCAAAAGTTCGGTCAGGTCAAGGGTTTTGGCCGTCTCCTCGACCTTCTGCGCGATCTCGCCCTTCTTCATCTTCGCCAGGGTCAGCGGGAACGCGATGTTCTGCCGCACGGTCATGTGCGGGTAAAGCGCGTACGACTGGAACACCATTGCGATATCGCGGTCCTTGGGCGCCTTCTCATTCATCCGCTCACCACCGATGCGCAGCTC
The DNA here is from genome assembly GCA_035693385.1 of Mycobacterium sp. Taxonomy (GTDB): domain Bacteria; phylum Actinomycetota; class Actinomycetes; order Mycobacteriales; family Mycobacteriaceae; genus Mycobacterium. Next base: position 9,361 of record DASSGQ010000255.1, on the reverse strand, counting down.
ACCCGACGAGATATCCTCAAGCCCGGCAATCATATTCAGCGTCGTGGTCTTGCCGCAGCCGGAAGGCCCCACCAGGATCAGGAATTCGCCGTCCGCGATAGTGATGTTCAGGTCCTTCACCGCGGTCGCGCCGTCGGCGTAACTCTTGTTGACGTGCTCCAACACAATCTCGGCCATCGCGCTATCCCTTCACAGCGCCAGAAGTCAACCCGGCGACAATCCGTCGTTGGAAGATTAGAACAAAAACGATGATCGGGACCGTGATCACGATGGCACCGGCCGCGATCGATCCGGTTGGCTCCTCGAACTGCGAACTGCCAGTGAAGTTCACGATCGCCACGGGGGCGGTGATCGCCGCCTTGGTGGCGGTCAGGGACAGCGCCAACAGCAGGTCGTTCCACGCGAAGATGAACACCAGGATCGCCGCGGTCACCAGTCCGGGCGCCGCCAGCGGGACAATCACCTTGCGGAAGGCCTGCGCCGGCGTAGCGCCGTCCATTTTGGCGGCCTTCTCCAGGTCCCAGGGGATCTCCCGGAAAAAAGCCGACAGTGTGTAGATGGCAAGGGGCAACGCAAAAGTGATGTAGGGCACGATCAGACCGGGCCAGGTGTCGAAGAGACCGAGCCAGCGTTCGATGTTGAACAACGGGGTGACCAGTGAGATCGCCGGGAACATGGTGATCATCAGGCCGGCACCGACAAGCAGGCGCTTGCCGGGAAATTCCAGCCGCGCGATCGCGTAGGCCGCCATCGCGCCGAGCACCACCGCGACCACAGTGGTGATCACGCCGATGCCGATGGAATTGAACAGGGCGGAGGTGAAGATGTCGCCCCGGAAGATGCCACGGTAGTTGTCGAAGGTCACCGACGACGGAATCAGCTTGCCGTCCTTCACGGTTGACGTCGGTTTGAGCGACAGGCTGAGGATCCACAGCACCGGAAGTAACGCATAGACCACGACGAAAGTGTCGATGACGGCCCAGATCGGGGCGCGCGGTGGGCCTCCCCCTGCGCCTCGTTGTTTAGCGGCCATCGGCGTCACCTCTGGGCGCCGCGACCCCGAACGCCTTGATGTAGATGAGCGCGATGACGCCCGCACAGAGGAAGATCAACACGCTGATCGCCGAGCCCAACCCGACATTGAACCCCTTGAACAGGTTGTCGTAGCCCAGGATTGACACCGAGTCGGTGTTGTTGGCGCCGTCGGTCAGCACGTAGATGTTGTCGAAGATGCGGAATGCGTCCAACGTCCGGAATAGCAGAGCGACCACGACCGCAGGCTTGATGATCGGCAAGATGACCCCGGTCAACCGGCGCCAGAAGCCGGCCCCGTCGACTTGTGCGGCTTTCAACAGATCCTCTGGTACCAGCGCCAATCCGGCCAGCAGCAAGAGCGACATGAACGGTGTGGTCTTCCAGACCTCGGCGATGACGACGATGCCCAGCGACGGGATCTGTTCGGTCAGCGGCGCGCTGCCCTGCGGCAGCAGGTTGGCCAGGTAACCCGTCCCCGGCGTCCAGGCGTAGTACCAGCTGTACGACGCGACGACGGTGACGATGGCATACGGGACGAGCACCGCGGTACGCACCAGGCCCTTGCCGACGACGGTGTGGTGCATCACCAGCGCCAGCGCCAGGCCCAGCACGAACTCGATCGACACCGAAACCACGGTGATTCCCAGCGTTACGGCTAACGCGGTCCACCAATATCGGTCGGTCAAGATCGTCTGGTAGTTGCCCAGGCCGATGAACGCGGTGTCGTTGGGGGTGGCAAGGTTGTTGCGCTGCAGGCTAAGCCACACGGCGTACCCGATTGGATAGGCCGTCACCGCCAGCATCAGGATCGCCGCCGGTGCAACCAGGACGAAGGCCAGTCGCTGTTCGGACCGCCGGGTGTGCGCGCGCGGTGTCACGGGGGCTTGCCGCGGCGCATGCGTTTCAAGGGCGGTCACGGCAACAGCCCCTTCCCGTCGATGGCCTTCTGCACCTGCGTGGCGAGTTCGTCGGCCGTCCGCTCCGGGTCGATCTCACTGATCGGGCTCAGGGACGCCGACAGCCGCAGCGACACCGCCTGATAGGCCGGCGTGGCCGGCCGCATCGCGGCATCGGTGAGCTGCCGGCGGATCACGGTGTACATCGGATACTTGGCCTGGAATTGCGGATCCGAATACAGCGAGGTGCGGACCGCGGGCAGGCCGCCCTCGATCGAAACCTTCTTCTGACTCTGCACACTGCGCAGGCAACGCACGGCTTCGAACGCCTCCGCGCGATGACGAGTGGTGGTGGCCACCGCCAGGTTCAACCCGCCGATCGTCACCTTGGCCGGCTGGCCCGGCGTCACAGCGGGGTAGGGCGCGAAACCGAAGACCTTGCGGCTGGCCTCATACGCGGTGCGGAATTGCTCATCGGTGGGCGCGAACGTCCCGAGATCGTTGATGCTGCCGGCCAGCGCCGGATCGCGGTTAAGCGGCAGAAAGGGCACGCCGCCCTTCACGGCGTTGTCCAGCATGGAGGCCAGCACGAAGGGCCAGTTGACTTCGAGGGCGGCCTTGCCCTGTTCGACCGCCAACCGCGCGGTGCCCTCATCGGTGCGGGTGATCGACGGATCGGCTCCAGGGGCGGTGGCCACCGCCTTGAGAATCCGCAGCGCGTTGACGGTGGCGGCGCGGTGCGCAGGGGTGTCAGTCAACGTGACGTGGCGGCCGTCCTCGGAGAGCACACGGCCGCCCGCGCTCACCAGCAGCGTGTTGAACCACACCACCAGACCTTCGCCCTCGTTGGCCTGCACCGCGATCCAGCCGGGCTGACCCGCGGCGTGCAACCTGGTCGCCTCGGTCACCATGCCGTCCCAGGTCGCCGGTGGTTCCGTCACCAAATCCGATCGGTACCAAAGCAATTGGGTATTGGTGGTCACGGGCGCGCCATACATGTTGTGCTTCCAGCGCGCGGTCGCGAGCGGGCCCGGCAGGGTATCGACAATGGCGTCGGCCTCGGCCTGTCGCGCCGGATCGTCGGACAGCGGCAGCGCCCAGCCCGCCTCGGCGAACTCCGCGGTCCACACCACGTCCAGCGCCATCAAGTCCAAGCCGCGGTCACGAGCGCTCAGCCGCCGGGCCAGCTGCAAGCGCTGCTCCCCGGGAGCCCTGGCCAGACTCACGTGCTGGATGGCGAAGCGGCCGCCGAGCTGCTTGGTGCACTCCTGGGCAACAGCGGTGAAGGTCTCGCCATCGGTGGCCGGCGTGTAGAAGCTGAGCACTACCTCGTGGCCGCCGGACCCGCAGGCCGACGAGACCGAAGCGATGGTCAACGCCGCCAGGACGATCAGGCCTATTCGGCGCACGCGTCCACGACGACTCACCACCAATACAGCCTCTCGCGCATCGACGCGTCAGATCGCCAGGCGCGCCAGGAGATCCCGCGCTTTCTCGGCGTTTTGCGGATCGCAGAGCACGTCGTAACGGCCGGCCACCAACTGCATAGTCGAGCTGAAATCCCTTGTGCCACGGGCCATTGCGTATGGAACCGCGGAGGTGATCAGTCCGAAGAACACCCCGGCGACCAGACCGGTGACCAGAGCGGCCCATGGATTGGGGCTGAAGAAGCCGAGCACCAGCCCGATGAACAAGCCGAGCCAGGCCCCGCTGAGGACGCCGCCGCCGAGCACTTTGGGCCATGTCAGGCGGCCGGTGACCCGTTCGACCTGCATCAGGTCGACGCCAACGATGGTGACCTGCTGCACCGGGAACTGCTGCTCGGACAGGTAATCGACGGCGCGCTGCGCCTCTGCATAGGTGGGGTAAGACCCGACCGGCCAGCCCTTGGGCGGTGTCGGCAACGAGGGCACGCCGCGCCGACCCGCCGCCGCGCCGGGGGGCGATGCGCCGGGAACTTGTCCAGGCTGGAAAGGACTAGTCATTGGTGCTCATTCTCCTCCGCCGTGGCCATCGTCTCATCTTCGGCCCTCTCACCCTATCGACGCGAGCGTCCCGGCGACCTGCGAGCAAACACCGCAGCCGGCCTGGCGCCGTCGGTTCGCGGCGGTACCGGCCACGCCGCATAGGCTAGGTTGGACACCATGTCAGCTCCCGGCGGCGGCTTCGGCGAAGGCGCCCGCGGCGACGGGGTCAATCCCCCGCCGGCCGGCGGCAGGGAGCCGTATCAGCCTGACTGGAAACCGCCCTGGGATCCGCCGGCGGCCGACTATCCGCTCCCGCCGTATTCGCCGCTCGGTTATCCGGCTGAATACCCACCGTCTCTTCCGCCACCCCCCGGATACGGGCAGCCACCGGGCTACGGCGGCCCACCGTACGTGCCGGGGCCGCCGCAATTCGGCGGGCCTCCGGCCGGCTACGGGCCGCCTCCCTATCCGGGCGGCTATTACCCGGCGCCGGAATACCCCGGCGACTACGGACACCCGTACGGACCGCAGGATGCGGCGCGGCCCGGCATGAACGGACTGGCGATCGCTTCGCTGATTTCATCGTTCGTCGGACTGCTCTGCTGCATCGGCTCGATCGTGGCCATCGTGCTGGGCGCGATCGCCCTCGACCAGATCAAGCGAACTCGCCAAGACGGCTACGCATTGGCCGTCGCCGGCATAGTGATCGGTGTCGCGACCCTGATCGTCGGTTTGGTCATCGCGATCTTCGCGATGCATTCGCGTTAGCGAGATCGCATGAGCAAGCCTGGCGCCATCACCAAGCCCGGCTCGTCATCTGCTCTCTGGCCCGCGGCTGCCTAGGCTCTTCCCCATGAGATCGGTCAACAGGGTGTATGTGGCGCGGCTCGCGCGGATGTTGGTGTTGGGCCCGTTGGGCGAGTCCTTCGGGCGCGTCCGCGATGTCGTGATCAGCATCAGCATCGTCCGGCAGCAACCGCGCGTCTTGGGCCTGGTCGTCGATTTGGCGACCCGCCGCAGCATCTTCATCCCGATACTGCGAGTGGCGGCCATCGAGCCCAATGCGGTGACGCTCAGCACCGGCAACGTCTCCCTGCGCCACTTCGAGCAGCGGCCCGGCGAGGTGCTGGCGATGGGCCAGGTACTCGACACCATGGTCAAGGTCAACGACCCCGATCTCCCGGAGCTGGCCGGACTCGATGTGGTGATCACCGACCTGGGAATCGAGCAAACTCGAACACGGGACTGGATGGTCACCAGGGTGGCCGTCCGCGCCCCCCGACGGCTGGGCCGGCGCGGCCCCGTGAACGTGGTGGACTGGCAGAACGTCCAGGGCTTGACCCCGTCGGCGCTGGCGTTGCCAGGTCAGGGGGTGGCACAGCTGCTCGACCAGTTCGAGGGGCGCAAAGCGGTCGACGTGGCCGACGCCATTCGCGGGCTGCCGCCCAAGCGGCGCTACGAGGTGCTCAAGGCGCTCGACGACGGCAGGCTGACCGACGTGCTGCAGGAGTTGCCCGAAGTGGATCAGGCCGATGTGCTGGCGCAGCTGGGCACCGATCGATCGGCCGACGTGCTAGAGGAGATGGATCCCGACGATGCCGCCGACCTGCTCGGTGTGCTCAATCCGACGGACGCCGAGATGTTGCTGACCCGGATGGACCCCGACGATTCCGCTCCGGTGCGCCGGCTGCTGACCCATTCACCCGACACCGCGGGCGGCTTGATGACCTCCAACCCGGTGGTGCTGACCCCGGACACGTCGGTCGCCGAGGCGCTGGCCCGGGTCCGCGATCCCGATCTCACCACCCCACTGTCGTCGATGGTCTTTGTCGCGCGCCCGCCGACGGCCACCCCCACCGGCCGCTATTTGGGCTGCGTGCCGCTGCAGCGCCTGCTGCGCGAGGCGCCGGCCGAACTCGTCGGCGGAATCGTCGACAGTGACCTGCTCACCCTGACGCCGGAGACCCCGCTAGGCGCGGTGACCCGCTATCTCGCTGCATACAACCTGGTGTGCGGGCCGGTGCTCGACGACCAGAACCATCTGTTGGGGGCGGTAACCGTGGACGACCTGCTCGATCATCTGCTGCCGCACGACTGGCGCGCAGATGTCCAGCAGCAAGACGCTGGGGCGTGGCTCGAAGGACGGGGAGGATCCGCATGAAAGACAAATCGGCGGCGCCGCGACGGCTGTACACCCCGCGGACATCGCGCAGGTATTCGCCGCGCATGGACCCCGAGGCCGTCGGCCAGATCACCGAGTCCATCGCCCGCTTCTTCGGCACCGGCCGCTACCTGCTGATTCAGACCCTCATCGTGATCGTGTGGATCGCGATAAACCTGTTCGCGGCCGAGGCGCGCTTTGACCCGTACCCGTTCATCCTGCTCAATCTGGCTTTCTCCACGCAGGCCGCCTACGCGGCGCCGCTGATCCTGCTGGCCCAGAACCGTCAGGAGAACCGGGACCGGGTCGCACTCGAACAGGACCGCACTCGCGCCGCGCAGACCAAGGCCGACACCGAGTATCTGGCCCGCGAGCTGGCCTCGTTGCGGCTGGCCGTCGGTGAGGTCGTGACGCGCGAATACTTGCGCCACGAGCTCGAAGACCTGCGCTCCATGCTGACCGCGCTGCTGCCGGAAGCCGCCGATGGGGAGGCCATCCGGGCGAGTGACGACCTGGAGCGGATAGCTAAGAAATCCCGCTAATTATCAATTCCACCATTGCGCCACTCGCGTCACGGGGGTTATGTATTGTGATCTGGTTCACGAAGCTAAGCAGATAGTCTCCTGACCTTAGGACGGTCGAGTGCGCATAGGGGGACGAAGAGGTGCCCTCCCGGCCGCCGCGGCGGTGCGGAAGCGCCCGCTTCGCATAACACGGACGCCGGCATTCGGCGTTGCGGTGATCACTCCCCTGGTGTTTGCCGGCGCGGTCGGCGCCGCGGCCCCGTCGTTCCACGGACAAATCCCGCCGGTCCACGCACACGTTCCGCCGGTGAGTGCCGCCATCACGCCGGTGGCAGCTGTTTCTCCCACCGTTCCCGATCTGTCCGGCCCCGTCGTCATCGCGATCGAGCGCGCCCCGACCGCGTTCCACATCGCCGCGGGGGCTTCGTCGGCACCCCCGCCCCCGATGATCGTGAATGCCCCCGGTGCGCTTGGCATTCCGTCGATCGCGTTGGCCGCATACCGCGGTGCCGAACAGAAGATGGCCGTCGCGGACCCGGGCTGCGGCGTCAGCTGGAATTTGCTGGCCGGCATCGGGCGGATCGAGTCCGGCCACGCGGGCGGCGGTGCCGTTGACGCCCGCGGCACCGCGGTCGTCCCGATCTACGGCCCCGCGCTGGACGGCACGCTGCCCGGCAACGAGGTGATCATCCAGAGCAGCGTCGGCAACCGCGTCTCCTACGCCCGCGCGATGGGGCCCATGCAGTTCTTGCCCGGTACCTGGGCGCGATACGCGTCCGACGGCAAAGGCGACGGCGTGGCCGATCCGCAGAACCTGTTCGACTCCGCGCTGGCGGCCGCGCGGTACTTGTGCACCGGCGGGCTCAACTTGCGCGACCCGTCGCAGGTCATGTCCGCGATCCTGCGTTACAACAACTCGATGGCATACGCGCAGAACGTGCTGGGTTGGGCCGCGGCGTATGCCACCGGCGTGGTCCCCGTCGACCTGCCGCCGATGACCGGACCGCCACCACCGCTCGGTAACGCTCACGACGAGCATCCGGAGGGACTCGGGCCCGGCCTGCCGATCAACGTCATCGGACTTCCGATGGACGATCCGTTTGCGCGGACACCGCTGATCGACTTGAGCCAACCTCAGCCCGCCGGCCAGCAGCCCGCGTTTCCGTGGCTGGCCCCCAACACGCCACCAGCGCAGGGGCGCATGCCTGGCTGCACGCTGATCTGCATCGGCTCGCAGAGCCCGGCACCGCCGGGTCCGCAACTGCCGCCACAGCTTGTCCCGGGATTCGGCCCACCGCCGCCCGACGCGGTGCCACCGTGGGCACCCCCGGTTGGCATGCCGCCGGGTTCGCCGGCCGGCCCGCCGCCGGCAGCGCCCGGTCCGGGCGGCTAACCAGCCGACGACCGGACACGCCTACACTCGGCGGTGATGTCCAGTCATGAATCCGCTGATTCGAAAGCCGACCTGAGCGCCGCCATCCGCACCGCACTGGCGAACGTGATCGACCCCGAACTGCGGCGTCCCATTACCGAACTCGGGATGGTCAAGAGCGTCGATATCGATCCCGACGGCGACGTGCACGTGGCGATCTACCTGACCATCGCCAGTTGCCCGAAGAAGAGCGAAATCAGCGAACGCGTCGCCGCCGCGGTCGCCGACGTGCCCGGCACGGCGGCGGTGCGCGTCAGCCTGGACGTGATGAGCGACGAGCAACGTACCGAGCTGCGCAAAAAGTTGCGCGGGGATCACCGCGAGCCCGTCATCCCGTTCGCCCAGCCGAACTCCCTGACCCGGGTCTATGCGGTCGCGTCCGGGAAAGGCGGAGTGGGAAAGTCCACCGTCACGGTCAACCTGGCCGCGGCAATGGCCGCCCGCGGCCTGTCGGTCGGTGTGCTCGACGCCGACATCCACGGCCATTCCATCCCCAGGATGATGGGCAGCACGGACCGGCCCACCCAGGTCGAGTCGATGATCCTGCCGCCCATCGCCCACGAGGTGAAGGTCATTTCGATAGCCCAGTTCACCGAGGGCAACACCCCGGTGGTGTGGCGTGGGCCGATGCTGCACCGGGCGTTGCAGCAGTTCCTGGCCGACGTCTACTGGGGCGATCTGGACGTGCTGTTGCTCGATCTGCCGCCAGGCACCGGTGACGTCGCCATCTCGCTGGCTCAACTTCTCCCGAGCGCGGAGATCCTGGTGGTGACCACGCCACAGCTGGCCGCGGCCGAGGTCGCCGAGCGAGCCGGCAGCATCGCGCTGCAAACCCGCCAGCGCATCGTCGGCGTGGTGGAGAACATGGCGGGGCTGACGCTGCCGGACGGCTCAACGCTGCACGTATTCGGCGAGGGCGGGGGCCGACGGGTCGCCGAACGGTTGTCGCGCGCCGTCGGCGCCGACGTGCCGCTGCTCGGTCAAATCCCGCTGGACCCGGCGCTGGTCACCGCGGGTGATGCAGGGATTCCGATGGTGCTCAACGCGCCGGACTCGCCGGCGGGCAAGGAACTGCGCAGCGTGGCGGACAGCCTGTCGTCGCGGCGGCGGGGGCTGGCGGGCGTGTCATTGGGAGTTGACCCGACGCGACGCTGAGGAGCCGGCCCCGCGGTCGAATCGGTTCAGGTCGCATCGGTGTCGAACGGCGCCGGTCCGGAAGCATGCTGCTCATCGGTGCGTGCAACCGGGCCTGACGGCTCCACCGGCTTCGGCGGAGCCCCATTGACCGGCCGGTCGAAGTTCCCGGTCAAGAACGAGTCGTCGCCATCCAGGAGGTGCTTAGTGAG
>DASSGQ010000254.1:0-4146 GCA_035693385.1 Mycobacterium sp. | reverse complement strand
GCGTGTAGCGGCTGACGAAGGTCACCACGTCGGCGCCATCGCCGATGCGCCGCAACACCGACCGCGCAACGGGAAGCATCGACCAGCCCACCTCATGGCCGTGCGTGCTGGCCAGCACCCGAGTCGCCCCGGCCTGCCGGGCCCGCTGGGCCAGCAGCGCCAACGGTGCGGCCGCGCCGAACCAGACGGTGTCGATGCCGTGGTCGGCAATCAGCCGCCGCATCCGGCGATCCACCGTCGGCTCGGGCAGCATCAGCGTCCCCGGATGGCGCACCACCCGGTAACCGGCGACGGCCGCGTCGGCTGAGGCGACCCTCTCGTCGAAGGCGTCGGCGCCCTTCCATTGCGGTGCGTACACCAACACGGAATGCGCCCCACCGGCTGCCAGCCGACCGACGAGTTCGCTCAGGTAGGACTGGATTCCGCCGCGACGGGGCGGAAAGTCATTGGTTACCAGCAGGACCCGGCTCACGTGCGTCAGGCTAGCCTGGCGACGATGCAGACCGTGCAACGGTCTGACGAGGAGCCGGGCAATCCAGCTGACGCCTGGCGACGATGCAGACCGTGCAACACCTCTACTGCAGCATCCACTGCTTCCAGCGCGCGAGCACGCCACCGTAGTCGGTCCCGAGCACGCCACGGATGGCGTCGAGCACGTCGCCGTGCCTGGCGCCGCAGGCGGCCAGGTAGAACGCGCGCAACTTGGGTGCGCCATAGGTGTCGGCGACGAAGCGGGCGAACCACCACGCGCGGTCGTAGGCCAGCGACCGTTGCGGCCCCGGTGTATCGAGGTCGGCGTCGGACGGCAGCGTCAGGGCGATCGACAGCCCGTCCGCGGGCTTCGGAGTGCTCGGTCGGGCAACGAAATCGGCCACCCCTTCGGTCGGCCAGCGGGGTGCGTCCAGGGCGGTGTCGGCACGTGCGGCGTAATGAAAAAGCTCGTGGGTCAACACAATTCGCAGTGCCCGCTCACTCATGTTGGCCGCCGCGGGCGCGAACACGATCCGGTCGCCGACCACCACTCGCTGCGCGGGATCGACGCGGTCGGCCACCGTCACCGCCGCGATATCGGCCCACTGCGATTCCGGGCCCCCGCCCGCGGCGGCGGCAAACTGGCCGTCGGATGCGGCTGCCACTATCGAGATCTCGCGCGGCCAATCGACTCCCCAGAATGCCTCCACCGCGTCGACTGCCGCGCCGATGTCAGACGCCACGCGCGACAGCAGCCGCTCGCCGGCCGGTCCGCCCAGCGCGATGAGCCGGACGGCACGGTCGCCGACGATCATCGGCGCCGTGGGCGCGCTGACGGCCCGACGAGGCGGTACGACCAGCTGCGCATGCGTGGTGGAGGTATCCCGCTCGACGCTGACCCGAACGGCCGCGGCCACGATCAACTCGAGGACAAACACCCAGGCCAGCAGTATCGGAAGCCAGCGGTGCCGCCGCCCCCAGCCGAGGCGCTTAGTAGCGGCGGGCGTCGTAGATCGGGCCAGACGAGTTCATCGGCACCACCCGCACCGGCACGCCGTAGGTGGAGGAATGAATCATCATGCCGTCACCGACGTAGATGCCGGCATGCGACGCGTCAGAATAGAAGGTGAGCACGTCACCGGGCTGCAGATCCGACAGCGCCACCGGCTGACCGCCCTGGGCCAACGCCTGGCTGGAGTGCGGCAGTGAAATACCGGCCTGCTGGAACGCCCACATCACCAATCCGGAGCAGTCGAACCCGCCCGGTGCGGCGCCGCCCCATACATAAGCCGAACCGACCTGCGTCAACGCGGCCTGCACGACGGTCGCGCGGTCACCGCCGCCGCCGGGAGGCGGTGCGGGCATAAACCAGGGAGGTTGTGCATCGCCTGGTGCTTGGCCGCCCGGTGGTGGCGCGCCCGGCGGCAACGCGTCGGGTGCCGGTGCACCGGGTGCCGGGGCGCCGGGCGCCGGGACACCCGCCGGGACCTGCCCGGGGTCGGCGAGCGCGGTCCGCTGCTGGGGCGTCAAGGTCACGTACTGCGACTTGACGACGGCGATCTGCACCTGCAACTGGCTCTGCTTGGACTGCAGGCTCGCGCGGACCGCGGCGGCCTGCTCGGCCGCGCTCTTAGCGTCGGCGGCGGACTTGGCGGACGCCTGCTCGGCGGCGGCGGCCTGCTGTCCGGCAACGCGGTAGCTGGCCATCTGCGTGCGCATTTGAGTTGCCATCAGCCGTTGAACAGCCAGTTTGTCGATCAGACCTTGCGGCGATCCGGCGGTCAACATGGCCTCCATGCCGTCGATGCGGCCGCCCATGTAGGTCGCCGCTGCAAGCTTGTTGACCGCGTTTTGGAAGGTGGCCAGCTGCGCCTTGGCGGCATTCGCGGCGGCCTGGTCATCCGAGTGCTTCTTTTCGGCGGCTTGCTGCGCTGCCAGCTTGTCGTTCAGGTCGAGCTGCGCACTGTGCATCGCCTCGGTCGTCTGCTCGGCCTGGCGGGACAGTTCGCTGAGTTTCGCCAGCGCGTCATCGGCCGGGTCGGCGAGGGAATTTGCGGCAAAAACGCCTGAGAAGACCGCCAGGCTCGCTAATATACCCAGGGCAGAACGTGTAAGGCCACGAGCACGGGGGTACTTAGATTCGAGCCTCAAAATTGCATCCTTAAACGGCCATCGACGAGTCCGGTCGAGCGAGTCGCCGTCGAGCTGGTTTAGGTCTCAAACAGGTTACGAAACGATATCGGCGTTTGTCCAAAGCAGGGCATTAAGAAAATGGGCAGATTTCTGTCATTTCTGTGTGAGTGACAGGGTGTAAACCCAGGCCATTCAGCGGTTTTGGTGTGCAAGGCACCTAAGCGACGCCGAACCCACGATCGCGGCGAATCGGCACCAGGCGTAATCGCGGCGCCATTCCGGCATCGGCGAGCGCTTCCAGAGCGGCACATTCGTCCCCCAACAGCGTCTCGGGGATCCCGAGCAACACGCTGACCACACAGTCGCGGCATCCCGGGCCACGCACCGCGCACTCGTCGCAGTCGATCACCACCGGCGCGTCCGCTCGGGGCGCGCCTCGGTCGGGGTGCGCTGGGTCGTTGTTTGGTGCCATCGGGCGTCCTCTCGGTGTGGCTGTCCGACCGCGGAGTCGGGCTACCCGAACGCTAACCGTGGGCACCGACATCAATCGGTCGCCACATCTCTCCCGGCGTGGGAACTCCGCAGCTGTCGGTGGACATGCCTAACGTCACGGCCATGGCTGCCGGCGGCGCGACTCAGCTGAGTTTCGCCGATGTGGGGCAATCGTGGGACCCGGCCGCCACCCCGATCGACGAAGTCTCGCTACGCGAAACCACCTTCGTCGTGGTGGACCTGGAGACCACCGGCGGACGGACGAAAGGCTCCGACGGAGCGCCCCCCGACGCCATCACCGAGATCGGGGCGGTCAAGGTCCGCGGCGGCGTCGTGCTCGGCGAGTTCGCCACCCTCGTTGACCCCCAACGCGCCATCCCGCCTCAGATCGTGCAGCTCACCGGTATCACCACGGCGATGGTGTGCGACGCCCCGACCATCGACGCCGTGCTGCCGATGTTCTTGGAGTTCGCCGGCAGTGCGGTGCTCGTCGCCCACAACGCCGGATTCGACATCGGGTTTCTCCGGGCCGCCGCCCAGCACACCGACATCGCCTGGCCCCGTCCGCGGGTGCTGTGCACGGTCCGCCTGGCGCGCCGGGTGCTCAGCCGCGAGGAAGCCCCCAGCGTGCGGCTGGCCGCCTTGGCGCGGCTGTTCGCCGTGGCCACGCAACCCACCCACCGCGCCCTCGACGACGCCCGCGCCACCGTCGACGTGTTGCACGCGCTCATCGAGCGGGTCGGCAACCAGGGCGTGCACACCTACGCCGACCTGCGTTCATACCTGCCCGACGTGACGCCGACCCAGCGCCGCAAACGAGTGCTGGCCGACGGCTTGCCGCACCGGCCGGGGGTCTACCTGTTCCGCGGACCGGCGGGCGAGGTCCTCTACGTCGGGACCGCGGTCGACCTGCGGCGCCGCGTGGGCCAGTACTTCACGGGCGCCGACCCGCGCGGCCGGATGAAGGAGATGGTGACCCTGACCAGCGCGGTCGACCATGTCGAGTGCGCGCATTCGCTGGAGGCCGGTGTGCGCGAGCTGCGGATGCTG
>DASSGQ010000253.1:0-2632 GCA_035693385.1 Mycobacterium sp. | reverse complement strand
CGCGGTCACCTCTTCGGCCGGGGTGTCGCCCAGGGTCGCGATCCCGTCGACGTCGGCGGGCATCAGCCCGGCATCCGCGATGGCGGCCCGCACCGCCTCCATGGTCAGCTCGACCCCCGGGATGCCGGTGCGACGACCGATCCGCGAAATGCCGATGCCCGACAGGATCGCGTCTTTTTCGAAGTACGTCATGTGCACCGCCCGTTAGCCACCCAGAATTAATAGAGTGTACTGTATTGGTCGTGCCAGGCGCCCCGACATCGCCGCTGCTCATCGAGCATTGCGATGCGTGCGCGCGCTGGGTGCATCCGGCGACGGGCGCGTGCCGCGACTGCGGCGGTCCCCTGGTGCCACGGCCGGTTTCCGGGCGCGGCACGGTGTTCACCTACACGGTCAACCATCACCCCTACAACCCCGACCTCCCCACCCCTTATGTGATCGCCATCGTCGAACTCGACGAACAGAGCGGGCTGCGGGTGGCCGCCAATATCGTTGGCTGCGAGCCGGATTCGGTGAAGTGCGGGATGCCCGTCGGCATTCAACCCGAACTGGGCAGCGGCGGCGCGCCGTTGTTCGCGCCGGCCTGACGGCCGCGCTCCCCCTGCTCGTCCGGACGTCGCGGCTAGTTGATCAGCGGGTCGCGTGGCATGCCGAGAATCCGCTCGGCGATCTGATTCCGGGTCACCTCGGAGGTGCCGCCGGCGATCGCCATGCCGCGGGCGCCCATCATCATTCGGCCGATCACCGCGCCGGGCCCGTCGGTCAGCGCGACCTCGGGCCCCACCAGCGCCGCCGAGATCGCGCCGCCCTCGACCATGTGCTCGGCCAGCTTCAGCTTGGTGACGTTGCCTTCCGGACCGGGCCCCGCTCCTTCGACGCTGCGGGCGGCACGCCGCAGATTCAGCAACCGCAGCGCGTGATTTTCGGCAAGGTAGTAGCCGACCCGAACTTCGGCGCCCGCCAACCGATCTGCGTTCCGCTGAGCCAGCTGCACCAGCTTCGCCGCCAAACCCTCGTAGAACGACCCGCTGCCGCCGATGCTGACCCGCTCGTTGCCCAGCGTCGCTCGCGCGACCGTCCAGCCCGAGTTGGGCGCCCCGACAACGTCCTCGTCGGGAACGAACACGTCGTTGAAGAACACCTCGTTGAATTCCGAGCCGCCCGTGATCTGCCGCAATGGCCGCACCTCGACGCCCGGACCCTTCATGTCGATGATCACCGTGGTGATGCCGGCGTGCTTGGGAGCGTCGGGGTCGGTTCGTACGGTGGCCAGGCCGCGACTGCAGTACTGCGCCCCGCTGGTCCACACCTTCTGCCCGTTGAGCTTCCAGCCGCCGTCCACCCGGGTGGCGCGGGTCTTGACGGACGCCGCATCCGAACCCGCCTCGGGTTCGGAGAAAAGCTGGCACCAGACCTCGTCTTGACGCAGCGCCTTCTCGACGAATCGTTCGATCTGCCAAGGGGTTCCGTGCTGGATCAGGGTGAGGATCACCCATCCGGTGATGGAGTAGTCGGGGCGCTTGATGCCTGCCGCCCGGAACTCCTCCTCGATCACCAGCTGCTCCACCGCGTCCGCCGCGCGACCCCAGGGTTCGGGCCAGTGCGGCATCACGTATCCGGTCTCGATCAGCCTGTCGCGCTGCGCCTCGGTGTCCAGCGCGGTGATCTCGGCGGCGTCGGCACGGATGCGGGTGCGCAGTTGCTCGGCCTCGGCCGGCAGGTCCAGGCTGTTCGCCCGGACAACGCCGGCCGCCGTGCGGTCGAAGACGTCCCGGGCCGGTGCGTCGCCGCCGAACAGCGCCGCGATCGCCAGCGCCCGGCGCAGGTGCAGATGCGCGTCGTGCTCCCAGGTGAAGCCGATGCCGCCGTGCACTTGAATGTTGAGTTCGGCGTTGCGGGCGTAGGCCGGAAACGCCAGTGCCGCGGCCACGGCGGCGATCAGGCGAAACTGCTGCTCGTCCTCGGATGCCGCCCGGGACGCGTCCCAGACCGCGGCGATCGCCGACTCGGCGGCCACCAGCATGTTCGCGCAATGATGCTTGACAGCTTGGAAAGTGGCGATGGTGCGGCCGAATTGGCGGCGGACCTTCGCATAGTCGACGGCGGCGCCCACGCAATCGGACGCGCCGCCCACCGCCTCAGCGGCGAGCAACGTCCGCGCCCGGGCCAGTGCCGATTCCCGCGCCCCCGGCAAGATGTCCTCCGCGGCGATGCTCACGTTCTCCAGACGCACGCGCCCGGAACGCCGGGTCGGATCGAAATTGGCCGGCACGTCGACGAACACGCCGGCGCGGCCACGCTCGAGCACGAGCACGTCGTCACCGGCGGCGATCAGCAGCAGCTCGGCGAGGCCGGCGCCCAGCACGATCCCGGCGTCGCCGTCGGCGATCCGATTTTGGGGACCGTCGGCGACCTGGACCTGGCCGTCCAAACCGATGCCGGCAGTTACGGTTCCGTCGATCAGCCCGGGCAGCAACCGCGACTTCTGTTCGGCGGTGCCGTCTTTGGCGATTACCGCCGATGCGATGACGGTCGGCACGAACGGTCCCGGCGCCACCGCGCGGCCGAGCTCTTCGATCACCACCACGAGTTCGGGCAACCCATAGCCCGAACCGCCGTGCTCTTCGTCGAC
>DASSGQ010000252.1:0-3570 GCA_035693385.1 Mycobacterium sp. | reverse complement strand
ATGAAATTAGCGTCTCAGTATGTGAGTTATGAACACTAGTCGACCGGAACGTCGAGAATGGGACGGTCGACGGCGGCACCGGGACCGTCGAAATGCCACCACTCGCCGGAGTACACGGTCAGCCCGCCGTAGGTCATGGCGTCACGCAGCCGCGCGCGGTTCGCCTGAGCATCGGCGCTGACACCCTGGGTTGCGAATGCCTTCGCCTGCGAGGAGAAGTCGTCGAAGTCGGTGCCCATGTCGGCCAGGCAAAAGCCGTCGACTTGTCGTTCGGGCGGGCACTGCGCTTGCAGGGTGGTGAAAGTCACGTCCACCGAACGCCCGGACTCGTGGCTGTGCGCATACGGACCCGGGCGGGCCACCCAAGCCGGGTTGGAGACGACGCTGAACAGCTTGGCCTGAACGTCGTGTGGCCGATAACAGTCCCAGAACACCAGCGAGTGGGCCTGCGGGCGAAGCGCCGCGGCGGCCGCCGCCAGCCCCGGGGCCATCGATTGGTGCACCAGGCAGCGGGCGTCGGAGGGGTACAACTGGATGCCGGTGAAATTGTTCGTCGACGCGTAGTGCAGATCGATGATGGCGTCGGGAACCACACTCCGGACGTCGACGAATCCGGCCGCGCGAGCCGCGTCGCTGACGGGAGGAACGCCGGGAGCAGCCGGGACGGTGGTGTCGACGGGTCGGACGGCAACGCGGGCACCGTCGCAGGCGCTACAGGCGACGACGAGCGCGGCAGCGACCAAGAGCAGAATTAACCGCCGCACCCGAGGTATTTAAACATTGTCGCGATTCGTCTCCCCGGAACGACCCGCACAACCGAATACAGTGAACAACTCGAGCTCGCGCGTGCCGCGGCCTCGGGTGCCGGACGCGACCCGATAGCTATCACTCCCCGCGCTCATCCGGTCCGTCGTGAGGCCGCGACGAAATCGATGAAGCCGACTCCGATATAGACAAGGTGTTCACGCTCAACTACGCCGCGAAGGACCGAGCGCGCCACGGCGCCGAAACACACGGTGGGGGCCGACTTCGCCGGAGTGCAGGACCACATTCCGCAGACCATCGACAAGCAGACAGCGCTCTCCTACGCAGCAAAGGTTCCGAGCGTCAGCCGCTCAGGCGTTGCGGCGGCACCTTCGGCTGGTCGGTGATTTTCACGTCACGCCCCTCGCCCGCCGCCATGGTGGCGGCCTCACCGCGGGCGAGTCCCACCGTCGCGACGATCACCACCACCGCCGCCACCGCCAGAACAAGCAACTCCGGGCCGTCGGATCGCACAGCCTCTTCGAGCACCGTGACCCCGAGCACACCGCCCACCACGGGCTTTGCGACGATAATCGTCGGCAACGAGGCGGTCAGAGCACCGGCGCGATACGCCGACTGGTGATAGATCATCCCGGCCACCCCGCAAAACACCCAGGCATACAGCTCGGGTGTATGCCACAACTGACCAGCGTTGTGTTCGACGATGTCGACAATGCCCTTCATCAGCACCGCGAACACCGCCAACAACGAGCCGGCAACCGCCGCCAGCAGCACCGCCGCAGCCGGACGATCCGACCAGATCCGGGCACCCAGCAAACACAACACCAACGGCGGACCCATGACGAGGGCCACTACAAGCCAGGTTTGCGACGATGCCCGATCCTGGCCACCCACCGGCTGTCCGACCGCGATGGCTGTCGCCAACGCCAGGGCCAGCAACAGCGCCCACATCCACTCCTGGCGGGTTACCGGATGACGGGTCAACCGCGCGTAAATCGGTAAGGCGAAAAGCAACGCCGTCACCTGCAGCGACATCACCAACAACACCGAGCCGTCGTCGAGGGCCAAAGCAAGCAAGCAGTAGCTGGCGATGTCCCCCAAACCGCCCAGCCACCAGCGGGTGTCGTGCAACAACATGCCGAACAGCGTCAGGTGGCCGACCGGTTTGTCGGTGACCTCCTGCGCGGACCGCTGACGGATCACATTGCCGATCGCGGATGCCAGCGCGGCGCACAGGGCGTAAAACGCCGCGATGTGCGCTGCCGACATGGGGTGACCTCCTCGCCGACGTCCGGCCCGTAAGCCGCACGTATACCCACATCACACGCCGCTTCTGGCGGTCGGTTCGCTTGCGCTGACAGTCGCCCCGCCTTTGCGCACCCCGCGCTGAAACCGCCTTACTGGCTACCCTCCCAATTTAGCCTCGAGTCGAGGGGACGGCCGTCCAAGGCTGCACGTCGGGCAACCGCGCGGGGCTCACCGCACCCGTCTCAGAGCGGAAATTTGGTGCCGGTGAGCTGTTCGGGCAGTTCCCACAGGGCGGCGGCGGTGGTTGCGCGCTTGGCCAGCCAGCTGCGCCGGAGCGGCTGGCTGCGGCCCCATAGCCGAATCGCGGACCGACGAACGTGTTGCCCGGTAGATCCTGCGATACCGCGTACAACGTTTGGCGGGCGCCGAAGTCGGCATCGGTGGACACCACACGATCGGCAGCCAGCACAACCGCGTCGCTCAATCTGTGGCCGGAGCGGCCTTGCAGGTTCGTGTGCGACCAGCCGGGGTGGGCGGCCAGCGCGCAGCGAAGTGGGGGCGCCACCCGCTTGCGGGGGATCGACAGTGTCCAGGCGCCGCTGCAGCTCGCTGGTGAAGAGCAGGTTGGCGAGCTTCGACTGGCCGTAGGGGCACACACTAATCCGAGGTTGCGAGGGGGTATGACGAGGATTCGCCGCTTGAGCCGACGCGATGGTGTTGGCCTGGCTGACCGGTGCGGGGCTCATCCGAGACGTCGCGCGTATCGTGCGGGAAGGGCGCCGAATCCCACTTGAGCGCGCCCCAGTCCCCTGCGGAGGAGTTATTCAGTTGGGACTCGATGCGCCCGCCTCGTTAGCTCCCGCTGAAACCGTCGCCCGTCGGCCCGACGGCGATGCGTTCCGGTAGGCATGCGTCTGTGACCTCCGGATGTTTCTAGGGATTATCGTCAACCCGCTCGCACGCAGGAACCGTGGTGCGGCTGATCGCAGCGCCGAATTGCGGCGCATTGTCGGCCGGTGGGGCGAGGTGCACGAAACCTCCGCCGTGGAGGACCTCCACGGGGTCGTGGAACAGCTCGCTCCGCGGGTCAGCCACCTCGTGTGCTACGGCGGCGACGGGTCGCTGAACTGGTTGATCAACGAAGCCGAGCAATGCGTCAGCGATCCGGAACGCTGGCCGACATTCGTACCTAGCAACGGCGGCAGTGTCAACGCTGTCGCGCGCAAGGCGCGAGTACGCGGACGGCCCGAAGCGATTCTGCGGGCACTGACGGCTGCTGCCGAGACGGATCGGCCCCCACCCGAAGTGTTCCTGGACACTCTGACGCTCGACGGTGAAACCGCGGACGGCGCGAAATTCCATCGGCTCTGCTTTGGGCTGGCCGCCGGAGGTGTCGGCAACCGGTTCTACGAGAAGTACTACGACAACCAAACTCATGGCCGTTCGGACGTCGTTCGAGTGATCGCTCGCTCGTTCGGCGACTACGTCACCAACAAGGTTGTCCCCGGCCGCTCGAACAAGCCCAACTACGCATCCAGCCTGTTCGCTCCGACGCAC
>DASSGQ010000251.1:0-27265 GCA_035693385.1 Mycobacterium sp. | reverse complement strand
TCGCCGAAGTTGCCCTCGGTGATCCGCCGGCATGACGCAGCCAGCGCGGCGAGCGGGCGGGTGACCACGTCCCGTTGCAGGAGCCCCAGCAGGGCCGCGGTGCCGAAGAACAGCACCACCATGGCGCCCAGCACCCGGTCGCGCCAGGCGTCGGTGTCTTTGAGGTCGTCGGCCGCGTGCGCCCAGGCCGCGGTCAGATTCGCGTTCTGGGTATCGAAAAGCGCACGTAAATGGTCGAATTCGACTTTGCCGCGTTCCGCCGCCGGCAGGTTCGCGACATTGCGACCGTTGGGGGCCACGCTCGCGATCAGCGGCTCGGCATAGTTTGTCCGCCAGTTCGCGGCGGCCTTCTCGATCGCGTCCAGGTCGCCGACCAGGTCCGCGCGCTGCCCCACGTGGCGCCGGACGTCTTCGGCCGCTTCGCGTTCGGCGTGCTGCCCGTCGTAGTAGGGCGTGAGGAACTGCCGATCGGCGGCGATCACGTAGCCTCGGACGCCGGTTTCCTGGTCGCGCAGCGCCGACTGCAGCTGGTAGGCCGCCAACCGGGCCGGCTGAATGTCGTCGGTCAGCTCGCGCGACGTCTCGTCGGTGCGATACAGCAAGACGGCACCGACCAGCGCACCGGCGAGCACCATCACGCCCATGCAGGACAGCAGCAGGGCCTGCCAGCCGCGCACGGTGAGCTGCGACAGGCGCGAGGGGCGCGACGCGGAGCTCACGTTGTGGTCCGCTCGACGCGCAGCACGGCTATGTCGTCGGTCAGGCCACCGCGTGGCTGGGCGAGTTCCTGAGCGCCATCGATCAGCGCGTCGACGAACGCCGGGCCGGGCAGACGCGCGTGCGACCGGGCCAGCGCGAGCAAGCCATCCTCGCCCAGACGCTTGTTGCCCCGCCCCGAATAGCCCTCGAAGAGCCCATCGGTCAGTAACAGCAGACCCTGGCCGGCGGGCAAGTCCAGCTCGTGCGACGGCCAGTCGTCGGCGCGCAGTCCCAGCGCCGGCCCCCCGGGCGGCTCGATCCATTCCACGCCGCCATCGTTTTGCCGCAACATGCCCGGATGACCGGCGCGGACGGTGGTGATGCGCGGGCAATCGGGAGAGATTTCAAGGCTGAGCACCGTCGCGAAGACTCCGGTGGCGGTTCGCTCGGAGTGCAGCACCCGCTCGAGCAGCCGCATCAGTTCGACTCCCTGGACGCCGGCCAAGGTGAGCGCGCGAAACGCGATTCGCAGCGCGGCGCCCAGGGCCGCCTCGTGCGGGCCGTGGCCCGCGACATCGCCGATCAGGACATGCACGACCCGGTCCGGCGTTTGCACGACGTCGTAGAAGTCTCCGCACAGCAGCGCGTCCTCGCGGCTGGGCCGGTATCGGGCGACGATGTCGACGCCGGGGTCGTCGAGCAGCAGCGGGGAGGGTAATAGGCCGCGTTCCAGCAGCGCGTTCTCGCGCGCCCGCTGCCGGCTCGCGCGCAGGTCCGCGGAAATGAGCTCGGCGCGTTTGCGCTCGATCGCGTAAAGCAGCGCGCGGCGCAACATTTCAGGTTCGACGCGCCCCTTGACCAGGTAGTCCTGCGCGCCGGCGGCAACGGCGGAGGCTCCGAAGTATTCGTCGTTCAGTCCGGTCAGCACGACGATCGGAACAGTGGCATCGCGTTTCGCGATGCGATCCAGCGCGTCGATCCCGTTGGCGTCTGGCAGATTCAGGTCCAGCAGAACGCAATCGGGCCGCGCCGACGCCAGCTCGCGCTCGGCGTGTGCCATCGACTGCGCCCAGATAACCCGGATATCGGCCACCGCGTCGGCGATCACGTCCTCCACGAGCACCGCATCGGCGCGGTCGTCTTCGACCAAGAGCAACGACAGTGACTGCCAATGCGCTACCGGGATGACTGGTGCACGCACGGGCATCAAATCCCGGTCATGCGTGGGCGCGCGGGGCAAACCAGTTCTCTCACCTCACACACCCCCTTTGGCCATGGCGATGCCTTCGCTCGTGTGGACGACGTCCCAACCCGTCGGCGGGCGCGCCGCCGAAGACCTTACGCGTGGGTTACGCCATCACGAATCGTTGCCCATAACGCGGCCCTGGTCGTAGTCGTCGATCCTATTCGCTGACGCTGAGCTGCCGCCACGGACGGTGATGCCGACCCAACCCGGGTCAGCGCAGCAGCGCCCGCGACATCACCACGCGCTGAATCTGGTTGGTGCCCTCGTAGATCTGGGTGATCTTGGCGTCGCGCATAAACCGCTCGACCGGGAAGTCGATGGTGTAGCCGGCGCCACCGAACAGTTGCACGGCGTCGACGGTGACCTCCATCGCCACGTCGGAGGCGAAGCATTTCGACGCCGCCGAGATGAAGCCCAGGTCCGGCTCACCGCGCTCGGCGCGGGCGGCGGCGGAGTAGACCATCAGCCGTGCCGCCTCCACCTTCATCGCCATGTCGGCCAGCATGAACTGCACGGCCTGGAAGGTGCTGATCGACTCGCCGAATTGCTTGCGGTCCTTGGTGTAAGCAATGGCGGCGTCCACCGCGCCCTGGGCGATGCCCACGGCTTGGGCGCCGATGGTGGGACGGGTGTGGTCCAGCGTGGCCAGCGCGGTCTTGAAGCCGGTACCCGGCTCGCCGATTATGCGATCGCCGGGGATGCGGCAGTTCTCGAAGTACAGTTCCGTGGTCGGCGAACCCTTGATCCCGAGCTTTTTTTCCTTCGGACCGACGCTGAAACCCTCGTCGTCCTTGTGCACGATGAATGCCGAGATGCCGTTGGCGCCCTTGTCCGGGTCGGTCACCGCCATCACCGTGTACCAGGTCGACTTTCCGCCGTTGGTGATCCAGGACTTGGCGCCGTTGAGGATCCAGTCGTCGCCGTCGGCCTTGGCCCGGGTTCGCATCGACGCCGCGTCACTGCCGGCTTCGCGCTCGCTCAACGCGTAGGACGCCATCGCGCCCTCGGTGGCCAGCGTCGGCAACACCTGCTTCTTCAGTTCCTCCGAGCCCCGCAGGATCAGACCCATGGTGCCGAGCTTGTTCACCGCCGGGATCAGCGAGGCGGAAGCGTCGACGCGCGCGACTTCTTCGATCACGATGCAAGCGGCCACCGAGTCCGCACCCTGGCCGCCGTACTCTTCGGGAACATGCACGGCGTTGAAGCCGGACGCATTCAGCGCCGCCAGCGCCTCTTCCGGGAACCGGGCTTGCTCGTCAACGTCGTTGGCATACGGCGCGATCTCTTTTTCCGCCAACGCGCGGATCGCCGCCCGAAATTCCTGGTGCTCCTCGGGCAGTTGGAACAGGTCAAACGACGGGTTTCCGGCCCATCCAGCCATCTTTGTCTCCTTAGCTACTCGTCGCTGACTTTATCGTGCAGCTGCTGCAGCGCCGCATCCTTGGCGCGCACGCTGTCGGCCAGCCGCCGTTGGAACGCGGCGATCCGCGCCCGCAACTGCGGGTCGGACGATGCCAGAATGCGCACGGCCAGCAAACCGGCGTTGCGGGCGCCGCCGATGGATACCGTAGCCACCGGGACGCCGGCGGGCATCTGCACGATCGACAGCAGGGAGTCCAGGCCGTCCAACCGGGCCAGCGGCACCGGCACGCCGATCACCGGCAGCGGTGTCGCGGAGGCGACCATTCCCGGCAGGTGGGCGGCGCCGCCGGCGCCGGCGATGATCACCTCAAGGCCGCGGTCGGCCGCGCCGCGGGCGTAATCGAGCATCACGTCGGGGGTGCGATGCGCCGAGACCACCCGAACCTCGATCGGGATGTCGAATTCGGCCAGGGCCTCGGCGGCATCGATCATCACCGGCCAGTCGCTGTCGCTGCCCATGATCACGCCGACGCGAGGACGTTCAGCCCCGCTGGACTGTTGGGTCATGGGCGCCCCACCTTCTCATCGTCGCCGGCGCGTGTCATGGGCGCCGCTCCTCCTCATCGCTTCGCTCTGCATCGTCGCCGGCGCGGTGTGAATCCCATCCGTCCGTCCACTGTCCGTGCGACAACCAGTGTGCCGCTAGCTCCGCGCGGTCACGCAGCATCCCCAGGTCCGTGGCGTTCGAGCCGACGAAGTTGATGTGACCAATCTTGCGACCCGCTCGTTCCGCCTTCCCATAGAGGTGGACGCGGGCGTCGGGCATCCGCGCGAACAAGTGGTGCAATCGCTCGTCGAGGGCCATCGCCGGCTGCCGCGCGGCGCCGAGCACGTTGGCCATCACCGTCACCGGCGCGATGACTTCGGTGTCGCCGAGCGGATAGTCCAGCACCGCGCGCAGGTGCTGCTCGAATTGGCTGGTGCGCGACCCGTCCATGGTCCAGTGCCCGGAGTTGTGTGGCCGCATCGCGAGCTCGTTGACCAGCAGCGCACGGTCGGTGGTCTCGAACAGCTCGACCGCGAGCACACCCACCACACCGAGCTCGCCGGCCAGCCGCAATGCCAGCTGCTGGGCGGCGGAGGCCAGGTCGTCGGGCAGGTCCGGGGCGGGGGCGATCACCTGCACGCAGATCCCGTCCCGTTGCACCGTCTCCACGACCGGCCATGCCGCGCCCTGGCCGAACGGCGAGCGGGCTACCAGCGCGGACAACTCGCGACGCAGGTTCACCTGCTCCTCGGCCATCACCGGCACCCCATCGGCCAGGAAGGCGGCCGCGATCTCGCGGGCATGCGAAGGGTCGCGGGCCATCCGCACCCCACGCCCGTCGTAACCGCCGCGGACCGCTTTCACGACCACGGGGCCGGCTATGCGCCGCGCGAAAGCATCGAGCTCGTCCATGCTCCGGATTTCCGCGTAGCGGGGCACCGGGACGCCGAGGGCCTGCAACCGCCGCCGCATGACGAGCTTGTCCTGGGCGTGCACCAGGGCCTGCGGCGGCGGCGCCACGTTGACGCCTTCGGCGACCAGCTTCACCAGCAGCTCATTCGGGACGTGCTCGTGGTCGAAGGTCAGCACGTCGGCGCCCACGGCGACCCGGCGCAGGTCTTCCAGATCGGTATGCGAGCCGATCACCACGTCGGGCGTGACCTGCGCGGCCGGTTCGTCGGTGGACGTGGCCAGCACCCGCAGCGTCTGCCCCAGCGCGATTGCGGCCTGGTGGGTCATCCGGGCGAGCTGGCCGCCGCCGACCATCGCAACTAGAGGGGCCACCTCCGGCGGGCGTCTACTCGGCACGGCCATCATGGTGTCATGGCGCACAGTGTCGTGTTCAGGGGTGCGCGGACCGGCCGTTACCCCAATCGTTATGTCGCGGTTTTGCGTCGTTTTTGCGGACGTCCGTACACTGACGTGTTGTGTCCTTCGCCGATGCCACGATAGCGCGCCTGCCCCAGGCTGTTCAGCCCTACGCGCAGCGCCATCATGAACTCATCAAATTCGCCATCGTCGGCGGCACCACGTTCGTTATCGACTCAGTGATTTTCTACACGCTGAAGCTGACGATTCTCGAAACCAAGCCGGTGACCGCCAAGGTGATCGCGGGCATCGTCGCGGTCATCGCGTCCTACGTCTTGAACCGGGAGTGGAGTTTCCGCGACCGCGGCGGGCGCGAGCGCCATCACGAGGCGCTGCTGTTTTTCGCGTTCAGCGGAGTAGGGGTGCTGCTGAGCATGGCGCCGCTGTGGGTCTCGAGCTACGTCCTGCAGTTGCGGGTGCCGATGGTGTCACTGACTTTGGAAAACATCGCTGACTTCATCTCGGCCTACATCATCGGCAACCTGCTGCAGATGGCGTTCCGGTTCTGGGCGTTCCGACGCTGGGTGTTTCCCGAGGAGTTCGCCCGCAGCCCCGACAAGGCGCT
The DNA here is from genome assembly GCA_035693385.1 of Mycobacterium sp. Taxonomy (GTDB): domain Bacteria; phylum Actinomycetota; class Actinomycetes; order Mycobacteriales; family Mycobacteriaceae; genus Mycobacterium. The sequence goes on along the minus strand of DASSGQ010000251.1, from coordinate 21,478 downwards.
GGAATCCGCACTCACCGCGGGCGGTATCGCCGAGGTCTTCGAGGACGCCTTCGAGGGCGGCTTCGAAGAAGGCTTGCAGGGCTTGGAAGGAAATGTCACCCTGCTGCGCTCGTGGCGCAACAGGGCGAGCCGGTTGGCTCAGCTGGGCGACTCCTCGGAGCCCAGGGTGTCGAAAACCTCGTGATACAGCAGCGAGTGCACCTCGCGCAGTCGCGGAATGTCGTAGAACTCCAGCGGATCTTGTGACGCCGACTCGATAATCAGCGTCCCGGTGCGAAACATCCGCTCGAAAAGCCTGTCCCGGAATTCCACGCTGTTGATCCGCGCCAACGGGATGTCGATCCCGCTTCGGGTCAGCACTCCGTGACGAAACATCACCCGCCGGCTGGTGACGACGAAATGGGTGGTCAGCCAGCTCACGAACGGCCACAGCGTCAGCCAGCCGACGATGATCAACCAAATCCCCCAAATGACGCCGTAGACGATGTTCTTGGCGAGCTGTTGCCAGTGCGTGGAGTTGACGTAGCCGGACCCGAACGCCGCCAGCCCGGTCACCAGGATGAGCACCAGAACGGGCCAGATCAAACGCTTCCAGTGTGGGTGGCGGTGCACGACGACCTGTTCGCCGGGCGCCAGGGCATTGTCCGGATAGCTCACTCTCGCGACCTCACATCGTTTCTCTTCGGCTGCGCGAACTAGCGCAAGTGCACCACGTCACCGGCCGAAACCACGGCGGTTTGGCCGCTCGCCGTTTCCAGGCACAACCGGCCGTGGTCGTCGACGCCGCTCGCGGTCCCGACGAGCTCCTTGTCGCCGGGCAGATAGGCGCGCACGCGGGTGCCGATCGTCAGGCTGCGCGCGCGGTAGTCGGCGGCCAGCGCCCAGTCGGCCCCGCGGGCGGCCCGCCAGGCGACGATCCGCCTGCCGAGTTCCCGCAATAGCGCGCAGGCCAGCTGGTTGCGGTCGGGTGCGGCAACGCCGAGGTCGAGCAGCGAGGTCGCGCCGGGACCGTCGACCTCCTCGGGGGCCTGCGTCACGTTGAGCCCCACGCCGATTACCACGACCGGCCGCGCGACCTCGGCAAGGATGCCCGCCAGCTTGCCTGGCGCGCCTGCTGGGCCGGCCAGGACGTCGTTGGGCCACTTGAGGCCCGCCTGAATCCCGATCGCTGCCAGCACCGGGGCCAGCGCGTCGACGATTGCCACACCGGTGGCCAACGACAACCAGCCCCACCCCTCGGCCGGGACGTCGACGACACTGACGCCCACCGACATCGTGATCTGGGCTCGAGGGCTGGCCGACCATGCGCGGCCGTGACGCCCGCGACCGGCGGTCTGGTGCTCGGCGATCAGCACCGTCCCGGCGACGTCGGTCCCCGATGCCGCTCGCGCCAACAGGTCGGCGTTGGTCGAGCCGGTTCGCTCAACGACGTCGAGCTGGCGCCAACCCAGCCCGGTCCCGATCAGCTCGGCCCGCAGCGCGGCCGCGTCCAAGGGCTGCCTGAATAGCTCCCGGTCCGTCACCCATTTCTCCTGTGTCAAGCCCAGCCTAAACGTCCCCGCACGCGCTGCCGATAACATCGAGTCCCATGACAAGCGTTACCGGCCACACCGCCGAGCCCGCCGCCGAGCACACCATCGACATCCACACCACCGCAGGCAAGCTGGCCGAACTGCACAAGCGGCGCGCGGAGGCGCTGCATCCGGTCGGTGAGGCGGCCATCGAGAAGGTGCACGCCAAGGGCAAGCTGACCGCCCGTGAACGGATCTACGCCCTGTTGGACGACGACTCGTTCGTCGAACTGGACGCGCTGGCCCGACACCGCAGCACCAACTTCGGCCTCGCCGAGAACCGCCCGCTGGGAGACGGCGTGGTCACCGGCTACGGCACCATCGACGGCCGAGACGTCTGCATCTTCAGCCAGGACGTCACGGTGTTCGGCGGCAGCCTCGGCGAGGTGTACGGCGACAAGATCGTCAAGGTCCAGGAACTGGCGATCAAGACCGGCCGCCCGCTCATCGGCATCAACGACGGCGCGGGCGCGCGCATCCAGGAAGGCGTCGTCTCGCTGGGCCTGTACAGCCGGATCTTCCGCAACAACATCGTGGCGTCCGGAGTCATCCCGCAGATCTCGCTGATCATGGGCGCCGCCGCCGGCGGCCACGTCTACTCCCCCGCCCTCACCGACTTCGTGGTGATGGTCGACCAAACCAGCCAGATGTTCATCACCGGGCCGGACGTCATCAAGACCGTGACCGGCGAGGACGTCACCATGGAGGAGCTCGGCGGCGCCCACACGCACATGGCCAAGTCGGGTACCGCGCATTACGTGGCATCGGGCGAACAGGACGCCTTCGACTGGGTTCGCGACCTGCTCAGCTACCTGCCGCCGAACAACTTCACCGACCCGCCCCGGTATGCCGAGCCCATTCCCGAGGGCGCCATCGAGGACAACCTCACCGAGGAGGATCTCGAGCTCGACACGTTGATGCCGGACTTGCCCAACCAGCCTTACGACATGCACGAGGTGATCACCCGCATCCTCGACGAGGACGAGTTCCTCGAGGTCCAGGCCGGTTACGCGCAGAACATCGTCGTCGGGTTCGGCCGGATCGAGGGCCGGCCGGTCGGGATCGTGGCCAACCAGCCGACCCATTTCGCCGGCTGTCTGGACATCAACGCCTCGGAGAAGGCTGCCCGCTTCGTGCGGACCTGCGACTGCTTCAACATCCCGATCGTCATGCTGGTAGACGTTCCGGGGTTCCTGCCCGGTACCGGTCAGGAATACAACGGGATCATCCGGCGGGGCGCCAAGCTGTTGTTCGCCTACGGCGAGGCGACCGTGCCGAAGATCACAGTGATCACCCGTAAGGCCTACGGTGGCGCCTACTGCGTCATGGGCTCCAAGGACATGGGCTGCGACGTCAACCTGGCCTGGCCGACCGCCCAGATCGCGGTGATGGGCGCCTCCGGAGCCGTCGGCTTCGTGTACCGCCAGCAGCTGGCCGAGGCCGCCAACCAGGGCCAGGACGTCGACACGCTGCGTCTGCAGTTGCAGGAGGAGTACGAGGACACGTTGGTCAACCCCTACGTCGCTGCCGAGCGCGGATATGTCGACGCGGTGATCCCGCCGTCACACACCCGCGGGTACATCGGCACGGCGCTACGCCTGCTGGAACGCAAGATCTCGCACCTGCCGCCCAAGAAGCACGGGAACATACCCCTGTGACGAACAATTCAGCTATGACCGATACGACGGCCCCCCAGCATCCGCACGAGCCGCACATCCAGATACTCAAGGGTCAGCCCACCGACGAGGAACTGGCCGCGCTGATCGTCGTGCTGGGCAGCGCGGGCCGTGGCCCGGAACCGGGACAACCCGAACGCACCCGCTGGGGCCTGCCGGTCGACAGGCTGCGCTACGCGATCTCCAACTACCAGCGAATCACTCTGCAGGAACGCATGCACATGCAGCGATGACCCGCATGGTGCTGGGGTCCGCCTCCCCGGGGCGCCTCAAAGTGCTGCGCCAGGCCGGCATCGATCCGCTGGTCATGGTGTCCGGGGTCGACGAGGATGTGGTCACCGCGGGTCTGGGGCCAGACGCGTCGCCCTCCGAGGTGGTGTGCGCCCTCGCGGCGGCCAAGGCCGAGCAAGTGGCCGGCAAGCTGGATCGCGCCGTCGCGGCGGATTGCGTGGTCATCGGGTGCGATTCCATGCTCTACATCGACGGCCGGCTATGCGGCAAGCCGCACACCGCCGGCGCCGCGCGGCAACTGTGGCGGTCAATGTCGGGCCGCGCCGGCCAGCTCTATACCGGCCATTGCGTCATCCGACTGCTGGACAACGAGACGGTCCATCGTGATTCGGCGGCATCGACCACCACGGTGCATTTCGGGACGCCATCTCCTGACGACCTGGAGGCTTACTTGGCGTCCGGGGAGTCGTTGCGGGTGGCCGGGGGTTTCACCCTCGACGGTCTGGGCGGCTGGTTCATCGACGGCGTCGACGGCGACCCGTCGGCCGTGGTGGGGATCGGGCTCCCGCTCACGAGGTCGCTGCTGGCCCGCGCGGGGCTGCCCATCGCCGCGCTGTGGGCGGACAATCCGCTCGCGTAGCACCAGGCAAAGGGTGGGGTGGGTAGGCTTTGGGTGTGTCGCTACCGCCCGATCCCAGCCCCTCCCTGTCGGTCTATTCCCACCCCGAACGATTGGTCACCGCCGACTGGCTGTCGGCCAAAATGGGCACACCCGGCCTGGTGATCGTCGAATCCGACGAGGACGTCTTGCTCTACGACGTCGGCCACATTCCCGGCGCGGTCAAGGTCGACTGGCACACCGACCTCAACGACCCGAGAGTCCGCGACTACATCAACGGCGCACAGTTCGCCGAGCTGATGAACCGCAAGGGCATCGCCCGCGACGACACCGTGGTGATCTACGGCGACAAGAGCAACTGGTGGGCGGCCTACGCGCTGTGGGTCTTCACCTTGTTCGGCCACCCCGACGTGCGCCTGCTCAACGGCGGCCGCGACCTATGGCTGGCCGAACGCCGGGAGACCACCCTGGAGGTCCCGACCAAGACGTCGACCGGATATCCCGTCGTGCAGCGCAACGACGAGCCCATCCGGGCCTTCAAAGACGACGTGCTGGGCATCCTCGGCAGCCAACCACTGATCGACGTGCGCTCGCCGGAGGAGTACACCGGCAAGCGCACCCACATGCCCGATTACCCCGAGGAGGGCGCGCTGCGCGCCGGCCACATCCCGACCGCACGGTCGATTCCGTGGGGCAAGGCGGTCGACGACAGCGGTCGATTCCGCAACCGCGAGGAATTGGAACGGCTCTATGACTTTATAAACCCGGACGACAAGACCGTCGTCTACTGCCGCATCGGCGAGCGGTCCAGCCACACCTGGTTCGTGCTCACACATTTGCTGGGCAAGCCCGGAGTGCGCAATTACGACGGGTCCTGGACCGAATGGGGCAACGCCGTACGGGTGCCGATCGTCGCGGGTGAAGACCCGGGAGCTGTACCCGCACGATGAGCATGCCCGCGCCGTTGGCCGAGGTGGTGTCCGACTTCGCCGAAGTCCAGGGCCAAGACAAGCTGACACTGCTGCTGGAATTCGCCAATGAACTTCCAGCCCTGCCGTCCGATCTCGTAGAGGCGGCGATGGAGCCGGTGCCCGAGTGTCAGTCCCCGCTGTTTTTGCACGTCGACGCCAGCGATCCGGAGCGGGTGCGGCTGCACTTCAGCGCGCCGGCCGAAGCGCCCACCACCCGCGGATTCGCGTCGATCCTGGCCGCCGGTCTTGACGAACAGCCGGCCGCCGACATCCTGGCGGTGCCCGAAGATTTCTATACCGACCTTGGTCTGGCCACTCTGATCAGCCCGCTGCGATTGCGCGGAATGTCGGCGATGCTCGCGCGGATCAAGCGACACCTGCGCGAGACCAGCCCCGCAACAATCTGAGTGGGACCGGGTATCACCGCTTACGGCGCGGCGCATAAACTTCCCCGGACAAGACTTGTAAGAAAATCTCTTAGAGACGATCAAACGCAGGAGGCGCTGTGGCCAGTCACGCCAGCTCGAGGCTCGCTAGGATCTCTAAGGTTCTGGTGGCCAACCGCGGCGAGATCGCGGTTCGAGTGATCCGCGCGGCCCGCGACGCGGGACTGGCCAGCGTGGCGGTCTACGCCGAACCCGATGCGGATGCTCCCCACGTGCGGCTGGCCGACGAGGCCTTCGCCCTCGGGGGCCAAACCTCCGCGGAGTCCTACCTGGACTTCGGCAAGATCCTGGACGCGGCCGCGAAGTCCGGCGCCAACGCCATCCACCCCGGATACGGCTTTTTGTCCGAGAACGCCGACTTCGCCCAGGCCGTCCTGGACGCCGGGCTGATCTGGATCGGGCCCAGCCCGCAGTCGATCCGCGACCTCGGTGACAAGGTCACCGCCCGGCATATCGCCGCCCGTGCGCAGGCCCCGCTGGTCCCCGGCACCCCCGACCCGGTCAAGGACGCCGACGAGGTGGTGGCCTTCGCCAAGGAGTACGGCGTGCCGATCGCGATCAAGGCCGCATTCGGTGGCGGCGGCCGCGGCATGAAGGTGGCCCGCAGCATCGAGGAGATCCCCGAGCTCTTCGAGTCGGCCACCCGTGAGGCGGTCGCGGCGTTCGGCCGCGGTGAATGCTTCGTGGAGCGCTACCTGGACAAGCCGCGTCACGTCGAGGCGCAGGTGATCGCCGACCAGCACGGCAACGTCGTCGTCGCCGGCACCCGCGACTGCTCACTGCAGCGCCGATTTCAGAAACTGGTGGAAGAAGCGCCGGCACCCTTTCTTACCGACGCGCAGCGCAAGGAGATCCACGAGTCGGCCAAGCGGATCTGCAAAGAGGCCCACTACTACGGCGCCGGAACCGTCGAGTACCTGGTCGGCCAGGACGGCCTGATCTCGTTCCTCGAGGTCAATACGCGTCTGCAGGTCGAGCACCCGGTCACCGAAGAGACCGCGGGCATCGACCTGGTGCTGCAGCAGTTCAAGATCGCCAACGGCGAGAAGCTGGATATCACTGAAGACCCGACGCCGCGCGGTCACGCGATCGAATTCCGGATCAACGGCGAGGACGCCGGCCGTGGCTTCCTGCCCGCGCCCGGCCCGGTCACCCGGTACGACATCCCCACCGGGCCCGGTGTCCGGCTGGACTCCGGTGTTGAGGCCGGATCCGTCATCGGCGGTCAGTTCGACTCGATGCTGTCCAAGCTCATCGTGTACGGCGCCAACCGGCCGGAGGCATTAGGACGGGCGCGCCGTGCTCTTGCTGAGTTCCACGTCGAAGGGCTGGCCACCGTCATCCCGTTCCACCGCGCCGTGGTGTCCGACCCCGCGTTCATCGGCGACGACTCCGGCTTCTCGGTACACACCCGGTGGATCGAGACCGAGTGGAACAACACCGTCGAACCGTTCACCGGCGGCGAACCGCTTGACGACGATGACGCCCGGCCCCGCCAGAAGGTGGTCGTCGAGGTGGGCGGCCGCCGGCTCGAGGTCTCGCTGCCCGGTGATCTGGCCTTGTCCAACGGTGCCGCCGATCCGGCCGGTGTCATCCGGAAGAAGCCCAAGGCCCGCAAGCGCGGGGCGCACTCGGGCGCGGTGGCCTCCGGTGACGCGGTGACCGCGCCGATGCAGGGCACCGTCGTCAAGGTCGCCGTCGAGGAGGGACAGGAAGTCGCCGTCGGCGACCTGGTGGTGGTCCTCGAGGCGATGAAGATGGAGAACCCCGTCACCGCCCATAAGGACGGCGTCATCACCGGGCTTGCGGTCGAGGCCGGCGCGGCCATTACTCAGGGCACGGTGCTCGCCGAGATCAAGTGACCCGTTGAGCGAGCCCGACGCAGGCCGGTCTGACCAGCGGCTTCCGGCACGCACCCGGGTTACGTTGTCGCCCCGGCTAACCGCGGGTAGGGTTTTCTTCAGGTTGAGTTCACAGCCGCCCGGATAACGTCAGGGACTCGGCGACACGCGAACTCCATAGTGCGTCACTACCCGCCTGACGTCATTCACAGCACGATCCTCCTCACGATGGAGTAGAAGCATGTCTGTGGCCCAATCGTGGCAACGAAGCCGTACAGCTCAATTCAGTGCCCGCTCAAGCTCCCTCGGCACGGTGATCACCGCGCAGGGTGAGCTCGACGCCGCCAACGCCGACCAGCTCGCGGCCTACGTGCAACGCAGCATCAAGCATTCCGGCCGAGTGGTCCTGGACCTGCGCGGCCTGGATTTCATTGGTACTGCCGGCTTTTCGGCACTACACCGAATCAACGTGGTGTGCTCGGCTGTGCAGGCGCGCTGGGCCATGACGCCGAGCCCGGCGGTGTCGCGGCTATTGCGTGTCTGTGACCCCGACGGCACCCTCCCGGTCACGACGCCACGCGCGGAGCCACTACTGCAGCCAACCGGTGCCCGCGCCCAACGGTCGCTGACGTTATTGCAACTGGTCGCGCAGCCGCGCTAGCGATTTGGCCAGCAGACGGGACACGTGCATCTGTGAGATGCCGACCCGCTCGGCAATCTGGGTTTGGGTCATCGACTCAAAAAACCTGAGCACCAATACCATTCGTTCCCGCTCAGGCAGCGCCTCGAGCAGCGGGCGCAGCGACTCCCGATCCTCGATGCGATCGAGCCCGGTGTCCACGTCGCCCAAAGTGTCCGCTATGGCACGGGAGTCGTCATCGTCGCTGCTGCCGCCGCCCGTGTCGATGGACAAGGTGTTGTAAGAGCTGCCCGCCACCAGGCCCTCGACGACCTCGTCGCGTTCCATGCCGAGTTCGGAGGCGAGTTCGGTTGCGGTGGGCGCCCTGCCCAGTCGCTGGGAAAGATCGGCGGTGGCGGCGCCAAGCCGCAAGTGCAGCTCCTTCAGGCGCCGCGGAACCTTGACCGACCAGCTGTTGTCGCGGAAGTGACGGCGGACCTCCCCCATGATGGTGGGCACCGCAAAGGAAACGAAGTCCGACCCGGCCTCGACGTCGAACCGAACCACGGCGTTGACCAAGCCGACCCGGGCCACCTGGACCAGGTCGTCACGCGGTTCCCCCCGCCCCTCGAACCGGCGGGCGATGTGATCAGCCAGTGGTAGGCACCGCTCCACGATCTTGTCCCGTTGCCGCTGGAATTCCATCGAGTCGGGGGCGACAGTCGCCAACTCGCGGAACATTTCCAGAACATCGGCATATTCGTTCGGCCGGGAAACCGAACCGCCGCCAGCTCTCGCAGTCACCTGCTAGAGGCCCGCCCGTCGCGCGGTCAGCGTGATACCGAAGACACTGCCGGTTTCGTCGGGCTCGCGACCGTCGTGGAAAGTTTGGACGTCGTCGGCCAACGACGTCAGGACATGCCAGCTGAAGCTGCCGGGCGCCACCACATCGTGGGTGTCGCACGCCGCGGAGGCCTCCACCACCAATTTGTCGTCTTGCGGGTCGACCACGACCACCAGCGTCGCGCCCGGAGTGGCCGAGCGGATCAGCCGGGTGCACACCTCGTCCACCGCCAGGCGCAGGTCCGCCACGGCATCGAAATCCAGGTCCTCGAACGTGCCGATGGCACCGACCAGCGTGCGTAGCATCGCCAGGTTCTCCAGGCGTGCAGCAACGTGCACTTCGACGGCGCGGTGGCCGCGTTGACGCTTGTTGGAGCTCAATACCGCATCGGTCATCTGGTCTCCCGGCAATGTCTGATCGACACTACTACCGCCACGCAACCCATCGTCGACCGCTCGTTCCAGCCGGTTAGTCATGATGGCCGCCGGGTATTCCGCCCGATACGGACGGGCCTGACATGACCGACCTCCGGACGCGCCGACTCCAGCGCGTCGCGGTGATCGCCGGGATCACGCTGGTCATATTGATCGTTTTGGCAGTAGGCATTGATGTCGATGCTTTTCGTGATTCTGTCCCCGACGATGGGGCGACCACGCTGACGCAATCCTTCCGGCTCTCATCATGGTGTAGAGCTGATACCCACTCGACGAGGCCAATAACCCACGGTTTGAGTTTCCGACCAAATTTCCCCATGACATCTCGCGGCCAACAGGCAGGTGAGCCGTCAGACGGCATGGCGGTGATCGGATGCTGACACGACGACGGATGCCAGCGTAGCGACGCGGCGTTCGCAGTACGTCTTCGCGTCAGGCGGTGTGCTGGCGGGGCCGACTATCGGGATGGGCGGTATACCACTGCTCTTCGATGCGGGCCACACGGCGATGCTCCACGAGGAACCACAGTGCTCCGGCGACCGATGCGAGGACGGCGATCAGTACCGTCGTGGTGAGCCACTCGTAGTGGTGGTAGCCGGCTGCCACCGCCGTGCTGATCATTCCGAACAGTGCCACAACCAACAGAATCAAGCCGGGCCAGAAAAAATTGTCCTTCATGACGATGCCCGCGTGAGGTTGCGTCGTCCGGGAGTAATCCGTCGGATCGTGATGCGTGTCTCCCATCACGTCTCCCTCCCTCGTCGGATGAGACAACAAAAATGCTACCCATTAGGCGGACGCAGCGAAATGCCGAATTCACTCGGGCCGGTGACCGGCGCGAATACTCGACGGCGCGCACAACTCGCCAGACACCCGCCGGCCGGAAAGGGAGCTTTCTTGTTGGGGTTGCGAGTCGCTTTGGCGGCCCTTTAGAGGCCGGCTGAATTTGCACCGCGTCGCGAATACACGGCTCCCACGCGCAGCGTCGATTTGGTCAGGTCGCTGCAGCGCCCTCGCGGGCGAACAGGTCAGGCAGTGAAATTGCCCCAACCGTCGTCACGAGCCACACCAAAACCGTTGTGGCCAGCCAGGATGCAAAGCCGTGAATGGTAAGCCCGTGAGTCAATTCCGAGGCGAGAATTAACGCGACGACAGTCAATGCCAGCCCGGTGCCGCCGAGGAGCAGCGACGCATAACCATGGGGCAACTTCAAGATCGACAACGACAGGACCGCCTGTGCCACCGAGAACACCAGTACCGCGACGATGAACCCCGACGCCGACAACGAAACTCGGGGAACAACCCACGCCGCGACCAGTAGTCCGATCGCCCACGATCCAAGAAGCACAACCGCGCGGAGCAGGATTTGCCTCATGGCAATAAGCGTAGGTCTCGGGAGTGTGGCTGTGAAGATCCGCTTTGGTTGATCACGATGTACTGACGCCGCTGGTCGCGCTCGCCACACTCGTGGCTCACAGGGCCAGGACTGGGCCCGCAATCGGCGCAACACCCAAACCGAGCGCCACCACCATCAGCGTCAACAAAAACCAGCCGGCGCCGTGCCATCCCCACCAGGTACCCCGGGCCTTCCACACTCGGTAGGTGCGCAGGAACGCCCACAGCCCGGCGGCAAACAAGATCAGCGGACCGCCCAACGCCAACAGCGTCCGCTGTGGCGGGCCGCAGGCCACCGTGTCGACGCCGGTTCCGGGGCAGGTGCTGACCCACAACGCGGCCATCACCTCAAAGCCGACCCCAGCGAGGGCGGACAGGACGGCAAACCGGATGGCGGCGCGCACCTCGCCGTCTTCCTGTCCCAAGCGATCATCGGATGACCGCTCGTCCGCCTTTTGCATCCCTGCCCCTCATACCTGCGCCCAGATGTACTGAGTCCATCGTTCGCTGCGCCGCATTGGTTACCGTTTCAGCGCGAACTTTTACCGACCCGTGCCGCCGGCTCCCGAACGGAGATCGCATCGGAACAAATACCCCGCGGCAATGTACGATAAACCGCCTTTCTGCAGCTACGCGACAGCCGCCAAAGCACCGCGCACGGCAGAAATCGCCACGTCGATTTCGGCGCGGGAAACGGTCAGCGCGGGACGGAAGCGAACGCCGTCGGTGCCCGAGGGCAGCACAATCACGCCACGTTGCCACACCTGGCGGATCACCTCGTCGCGATCGGCGGTAGTCGGCAGGCTGAACGCACACATCAGGCCGCGGCCCCGCGGGTCGAGAACGACCGTGGGGAACTCCCGGGCCAGTTGGTCGAGCCGGGCCAGGAGGTACCGGCCCTGCTCGGCGGCCTGGTCGAACAATTCGTCGCCCTCGATCACCTCCAGGATGCGGCGGGCGCGCACCATGTCCGTCAGGTTGCCGCCCCACGTCGAGTTGAGCCGAGATGAGACCGCGAAGACGTTGTCGGCGACCTCGTCGACCCGGCGGCCCGCCATGACTCCGCATACCTGCGTCTTCTTACCGAACGCCACCACATCGGGTTGCACACCCAATTGCTGGTAGGCCCAAGGACTTCCGGTCAGCCCGCAACCGGTCTGCACCTCGTCGAAGATCAGCAGCGCGTCGTATTGGTCGCACAGCTCGCGCATCGCCGTGAAGAACTCGGGGCGAAAGTGCCGGTCGCCGCCTTCGCCCTGGATGGGCTCGGCCAGAAAGCAGGCGATGTCGTGCGGATGCGCCTCGAACGCCGCCCGGGCCTGCCGCAGCGATTCGGCTTCCCGCGCGTCCATCGCCGCACCGTCCAAGCCCGGGCGGATGAACGGCGCATCGATGCGCGGCCAGTCGAACTTCGGGAACCGAGCCACGCTGACCGGCTTGGTGTTGGTCAACGACAGGGTGTAGCCGCTGCGGCCATGGAACGCGCCGCGCAAATGCAGCACCCGGGTGCCAAGCGCCGGATCGAGGCCGTGCGCCTGGTTGTGCCGGCTCTTCCAGTCGAACGCGACCTTGAGCGCGTTCTCCACCGCCAGTGCACCGCCCTCGACGAAGAACAGGTGCGGCAGCGCCGGGTCACCCAGGACCCGGACAAAGGTCTCGACGAAGCCGGCCATCGCCACGGTGCTCACGTCGGGGTTGCTCGGCTTGTTCAGCGCAGCCTCGACGAGTTCGTCGAGGAACGCTTCGTCGTCGGTCAGCGCCGGGTGGTTCATGCCCAGCGCCGACGACCCGACGAAGGTGAACATGTCGAGATAGCGCCGACCGTCGCGGGCGTCGACCAGATACGAGCCGGCCGACCGCGCCAGATCGAGCACCAAATCCAGACCGTCGACCAGCAGGCTGCGCGACAGCACCCCATGGACCCGATCGGGCTTCGTCTGCGAACCGGGCAGCGCACAGAAGTTCACGGCGGCGGTCATGCCGTCTATTCTAGCGTAGTTTTTACGGAATCATGACGCTAATACCATAATTACTATGGTATGTATTGCCGATCACTGTAAAAAGTATTGAGGATGATGGTGCTTCGAGTCTGAACGTTCGCCGCGGTCCGGATCCGTTGCAGCAGATCCTCCAGCGCCCGGGGGGACTCCACACGCACCAGCAAGATGTAGCTCTCTTCGCCGGCCACCGAATGACACGATTCGATCTCTTCGATGTGTGCGAGGCGGGCGGGCGCATCATCGGGTTGAGAAGGATCCAGAGGAGTGATGGCCACGAACGCCGACAGCAGCTGCCCGACGGCCTCCGGGTTGATCCGCGCTGAGTATCCCGCCACCACGCCGCGAGACTCCAACCGACGCACCCGCGACTGGACCGCCGACACCGACAGCCCGGCGCTCGCGGCCAGCTCCGCCAACGTGGCGCGCCCGTCGGCGACCAGCTCGCGCATCAGGATCCGGTCGATATCGTCGAGCGTCTCACCCATGGGCGGAGACTATCGCAGCGACGGCTGGGCATGAGCCCGCTGAAACGACAGAAAAGGATGGCAACCTGGCAGCTGCGTGCGCAATTCGCTGCCGGCCTCTCGGCCATGTACGCCGGCGAGGTGCCCGCGTACGCCACGCTGGTCGAGGTGAGCGGGCAAGTCAACGCCGGTTACGTGGCAGCCCATCAAGGTGCCGTAGGGCTGGGCTCGCTGCAAAGGGTCACCGCCGAGCGTCATGGCGCCATCCGGGTGGGCAGTCCGGCGGAACTGGCCGCCGTTGCCGACCTGTTCGCCGCGTTCGGCATGTTTCCGGTGGGCTACTACGACCTGCGCTCGGCCCGCTCGCCCATTCCCGTGGTGTCGACGGCGTTTCGGCCGATCGCGGCAAAGGAGCTGGCTCTCAATCCATTCCGGGTGTTCACTTCGATGCTGGCGACCCGGGATCGGCGGTATTTCACTCACGACCTGCGCGCCCGGGTGGAGACCTTCCTCGCGCGCCGCCGGCTGTTCGACCCCGCATTGCTCGCCCGGGCCCGGGCGATCGCCGCCGAGGGTGGCTGCGATGTCGAGGAGGCGGATGCCTTTGTCGCGGCGGCGGTGTCGGCATTCGCGCTGTCGCGCGAGCCGATCAACAAGTCCTGGTACGACGAGTTGTCCCGGGTATCGCCAGTGGCCGCCGACATCGCAGGGGTCTGCTCCACGCACATCAACCACCTGACGCCGCGAGTCCTCGACATCGACGAGCTGTACCGCCGGATGACCGAGCGCGGCATCACCATGATCGATGCCATCCAGGGCCCGCCCCGCACCGACGGTCCCGCGGTGTTGTTGCGGCAGACATCTTTTCGCGCACTCGACGAACCGTGCCTGTTTCGCGGCAGGGACGGCACCGTGCGCTCGGGACACGTTCGGGTGCGGTTCGGCGAAGTCGAGTCGCGCGGTGTAGCCCTGACCCGCCGCGGGCGCGAGCGCTACGACGCCGCGATGGCAAACCTTGCTGGGGAAGCCGACCCCGCCAAGGGGTGGAGCCGCTACTTCCCTTCGACCGATAAGGAGATGGCGGCCGACGGACTGGCCTACTACCGCGGCGGCGACCCGTCGGCGCCGATCGTCTACGAAGATTTCCTGCCCGCCTCGGCGGCGGGAATCTTCCGCTCCAACCTGGACCGTGATACCCACACTGGTGAGGGAGCCGACGATTCCGGTTACGACGCGGCCTGGCTCGCCGGGGCCATCGGCCGCGACATCTACGACCCGTACGCACTCTACGAAGCGCTTTCTCAGGTGGGGGCACCTCCCGCTTGCGGGGGACAATCCAGGTGAAGCGGCCGACCCGCGCCGGCGACGATGCAGAGCGCAGCGATGAGAAGGAGCGGCGCTGATGACCGACGCCGGCGACGATGCAGAGGGCAACAGAAAGAAGGAGTGGCGCTCATGAACGCCGACGATTTGCGCGCCCGGGCACGCCACGCCCTGCAGGCGACCGGGGTCGACGTCGACCTGGGCGAGCCGGGCGCGCCCGGGCTGCCCGCCAGCACACCGATCACCGGTGAGGTGCTCTTCACCGTCCCACCCACCACGGTCCAACAGGCCGATGACGCCATCGCCGATGCGGCGCAGGCATTCTCGACGTGGCGGTGCACACCGGCACCGGTACGCGGCGCGCTGGTGGCCCGGCTCGGCGAGCTGCTCACCGAACACAAGAGCGACGTCGCAACGCTGGTGACCCTCGAGGTGGGCAAGATCACCTCCGAGGCGCTGGGCGAGGTGCAGGAAATGATCGATGTCTGCCAGTTCGCCGTCGGCTTGTCGCGCCAGCTCTACGGCCGGACCATCGCATCGGAACGTCCTGGGCATCGTTTGCTGGAGACCTGGCATCCGCTCGGCGTGGTGGGCGTCATCACGGCGTTCAATTTCCCTGCAGCGGTCTGGGCGTGGAACGCCGCGGTGGCCCTGGTGTGCGGGGACACGGTGGTGTGGAAGCCCTCGGAGCTGACGCCGTTGACGGCCCTGGCCTGCCAGGCGCTGGTCCGGCGGGCCGCCGCCGACGTCGGTGCCCGGCCCGCGCTGAGCGGCCTGGTCCTGGGCGACCGCGAGCTGGGTGAACGACTGGTGGACGACCCCCGGATCGCGCTGCTGTCCGCGACGGGTTCGGTACGAATGGGCCAAGTGGTCGGTCCACGCGTGGCCGGGCGCTTCGGGCGGGCGCTCTTGGAATTGGGCGGCAACAACGCGGCCATCGTGACACCGTCGGCCGACCTGGAACTGGCCGTGCGCGCCATCGTGTTCGCCGCCGCCGGTACCGCCGGCCAGCGCTGCACGAGCCTGCGCCGGCTGATCGTCCATCAGTCGGTGGCCGACGTGGTCGTGGAACGGGTGGCGGCTGCTTTCCGGCAGCTCCCGATCGGCGACCCGTCGGCGGCGGGCACGCTCGTCGGGCCGCTCATCCACGAGACCGCCTACCGCGACATGGTCGGAGCTTTGGAGCAGGCACGCGCCGACGGCGGCGAGGTCATCGGCGGCGACCGCCACCACCGACCGGGACATCCGGGTGCGTACTACGTCGCGCCGGCCGTGGTCCGCATGCCCGCGCAGACCGCCATCGTGGCTGCCGAAACGTTCGCGCCGATCCTCTATGTACTGACCTACGACGACCTGGATGAGGCGATAGCGCTCAACAATGGGGTGCCGCAGGGGCTTTCATCGGCCATTTTCACCACCGACCTGCGGGAGGCCGAGCGTTTCCTGGACGGATCCGATTGCGGCATCGCCAACGTCAATATCGGCACATCCGGTGCGGAGATCGGCGGGGCGTTCGGCGGTGAAAAGCAGACTGGAGGCGGACGTGAATCCGGCTCGGACGCGTGGCAGGCTTACATGCGGCGCGCCACTAACACGGTGAACTATTCCGGCGAGCTACCGCTGGCCCAGGGCGTGGAGTTCGGATAACCGAAGCAAAGCCAAGCAACAGCGCGCGTCGTCGCCTCGGCTCGGCGACTCCCACCCCTTACGGGCGGTAACCACGCAGCCAAATCGTCTGCCGCTCGACACCGGTCGAGCTCGGCCGGATGCGCACTCCTCGTCGGCCCTCGGGGACCCCCGATTTGCCCTACGCTAGAGGCGAAAATGGGGTCCCAACGCCATCGGGGGAGCACGGGAGCGCCGGGACCACCTCGTGGGGGACTACCGAAACACGGATCGGGAGGTCCGACGTGACGGAGGACGAATGGATCTCTCTGTTCGCAGCACGCAGCCGGAAGTGTTGGATGACGAAAATGTCGACATAGCCGACTATCAGCGGTGCTTGGCAGAACTTGCCGTCATCAATCGCGTCACCTTCACGCACCGCCCCGCATTGCGCTGGCTGGCGCATGTAACAAAGGCATTGCCCGTCGGTGAGACATTCTCCGTGCTGGACGTCGGATATGGTGACGGCGATTTGTTGCGCGCCATCGCACGCTGGGCAGATCGGCGCGGGCTAAAGCCCCGATTGTCAGGCATCGATCTGAACCCCCGCAGCGCTGTCGCGGCGCGCAGCGCAACGCCACCGAATATGAGCATCGAGTATCGAACGGACGACGTATTTTCTTACACCCCGGACAGGCCCTTCGATTTCATCGTCAGCTCGCAGTTCACGCATCACCTCAGTGACGCGGACGTTGTCGAGTTCCTCATCTGGATCGAGACGAATTCCGTACACGGCTGGCACATTGCGGATCTCCATCGCCATCCGTTGGCGTATTACACCTTTCCAATTCTGGCCGGGCTGATGGGTTGGCACCAAATCGTGCGCTCTGACGGCATAATCTCCGTCGCCCGAAGTTTTCGCCGTAGCGATTGGCAAGCGTACCTGGAAAAGGCGAACTTGCAGGCAACAATTTCCTGGTACGCGTTCCGATTCTGCGTGTCCCGGATCGATGAACGATAAGGATTCGCAATCGTTTCGGGTCGCATAACGTATGCGTGGAAATCGGCTTTCATCCGACGTGATCCATTTGGAAGCGACTCTGTCCGCGCTGGTGTCGTCGGGTTCATGGACTGAGCGCCGCGAGGAGCCCACGCCGGTAGATAATCACAGTAGGAATTACGACTCCGCCTCCGTGGGTACTATCTGACACATGCCAACAGCTAGAAGGCGATTGTCCCCGGAGGATCGCCGAGCTGAGCTGCTTGCTCTGGGGGCGGAAGTCTTTGGGAAGCGGCCGTACGACGAGGTCCGCATCGACGAAATCGCCGAGCGCGCCGGAGTGTCCCGCGCCCTGATGTATCACTATTTCCCTGACAAACGGGCGTTCTTCGCCGCGGTCGTCACCGATGAGGCGGATCGCCTCTACGAGGCCACCAACCAGCTTCGCCCTGCCGGCATGACGATGTTCGAAGAGATCAGACTCGGTGTGCTCGCCTATATGGCCTACCAACAACAGCACCCGGAGTCCGCGTGGGCGGCGTACGTCGGTCTGGGCCGGTCCGACCCAGTGCTGCTCGGCGTGAGCGACGAAGCCAAGAACCGCCAGATGGAACACATCATGGGCCGGATCGCCGAACTGGCGAACACCGTCCCGGGAACGGGCCTGGAAGCCGAGGTCGAGCGGCACATCCGGGTCATCGTCCATGGCTGGCTCGCGCTCACCTTCGAGATCTGCCGTCAGCGGATCATGGACCCCACGACCGACGCCGACCGGCTGGCCGACGCGTGCGCGCACGCGCTGCTGGACGCAATCAGTCGGGTCCCCAACATCCCGGACGGCCTGGCCGAGGCCATGGCCACCGCGCGACTGTGAGTTGTGTCGGTATCCCTTGGCACGATGTTCTAGGTGAGCAGCCCTAGCCCGTCGCCGAAGGCGTTAGCCCGGTTCAGCGAGATCACCCGCGACTGGTTCAACAGCACCTTCGCGGCACCGACCGCTGCACAGGCACAAGCCTGGGCCGCCATCGCCGAGGGCCGGAACACTCTGGTGATCGCCCCGACCGGATCCGGCAAGACGCTGGCGGCGTTCCTGTGGGCGCTGGACACCCTGGCCCATCGGGAGGCTATCCCGTCCGGACCGGATCGGCCCGGAGGCACCCGCGTGCTGTACGTGTCACCGCTCAAGGCGCTGGCGGTCGACGTCGAGCGCAACCTGCGCACCCCGTTGGCGGGGCTGACCCGGCTCGCCGAGCGTCAAGGCCTGCCGCCACCCAACATCAGCGTCGGCGTGCGTTCCGGCGACACCCCGCCGGCGACCCGCCGCCAGCTCATCGCGCAGCCGCCCGATGTGCTGATCACCACCCCGGAGTCATTGTTCTTGATGCTGACGTCGGCCGCGCGCGAAACGCTGGCCGGAGTGCAGACGGTGATCGTCGACGAGATCCACGCCATCGCCGGCGGCAAGCGCGGCGCGCACCTTGCGCTGTCGCTGGAGCGGCTGGACGATCTGCGCGACGAACCGCCCGCGCAGCGGATCGGACTGTCGGCGACCGTGCGTCCCCCCGAGGAGCTGGCACGGTTCCTGTCCGGGCCGGCGCCGAGGACTCCGACAAAGATCGTGGCTCCCCCGTCGGCCAAGACCGTCGAACTCAGCGTTCAAGTGCCGGTGCCCGACATGGCCAACCTGGACAACAACACCATCTGGCCCGACGTCGAGGCGCGGCTGGTCGACCTGATCGAATCGCACAACTCGACCATCGTGTTTGCCAATTCGCGACGGTTGGCGGAGCGACTCACCGCACGGCTCAACGAAATCCACGCCGAACGCTCCGGCGTCCAGCTGTCGTCGGACACCAACCCGCGGGTCGGCGGTGGGGCGCCGGCGCACGTCATGGCCAGCGGCCAGACCTTCGGCGCGCCCACGCTGCTGGCCCGCGCCCATCACGGTTCGGTCAGCAAAGAGCAGCGTGCCCTGGTCGAAGAGGACCTCAAGCGCGGGCTACTCAAGGCGGTCGTCGCGACGTCGAGCCTGGAGCTGGGCATCGACATGGGCGCGGTCGATCTGGTGATCCAGGTGGAGGCGCCGCCGTCGGTGGCCAGCGGGCTGCAGCGCATCGGGCGGGCCGGACATCAGGTGGGCGAGGTTTCACAGGGGGTGCTGTTCCCCAAGCACCGCACCGACCTGATCGGCTGCGCGGTCAGCGTGCAACGGATGCTCGCGGGCCAGATCGAGTCGCTGCGGGTGCCCGCCAACCCACTCGACATCCTGGCCCAACACACCGTGGCCGCTGCCGCGCTCGAGCCACTGGACGCCGACCGCTGGTTCGACACCGTGCGGCGCAGCGCGCCTTTCGCGACGCTGCCGCGCAGCGTCTACGAGGCCACGCTGGACCTGCTGTCGGGCAAGTATCCGTCCACCGAGTTCGCCGAGCTGCGACCGCGGTTGGTCTACGACCGCGACACGGGCACGCTCACCGCGCGGCCCGGCGCGCAACGGCTGGCCGTCACCTCCGGCGGCGCCATTCCCGATCGCGGGCTGTTCACCGTCTACCTCGCTGGCGAGTCTGAAAAGCCTTCGCGGGTAGGCGAACTCGACGAAGAAATGGTGTATGAGTCTCGCCCTGGTGATGTGATCTCGCTGGGGGCCACCAGCTGGCGGATCACCGAGATCACCCACGATCGGGTGCTGGTGATTCCAGCGCCCGGCCAGCCGGCGCGGTTGCCGTTCTGGCGCGGAGACGCTGTCGGCCGCCCGGCCGAACTGGGGGCCGCACTCGGCGCGCTCACCGGCGAGCTCGCCAACCTGGATCGCGAGGCTTTCGGCACACGTTGTGCGGCTTGGGGTTTCAACGACTACGCGGCCGACAACCTGTGGGGGCTGCTGGACGAGCAGCGCACCGCCGCCGGAGTGGTACCCACCGACACCACCCTGCTGGTCGAGCGGTTCCGCGACGAACTCGGCGACTGGCGGGTGATCCTGCATTCACCGTACGGGCTGCGGGTGCACGGCCCGCTGGCGCTGGCAGTGGCCCGGCGGCTGCGCGAGCGCTACGGGATCGACGAAAAGCCGACCGCTTCCGACGACGGCATCGTGGTGCGATTGCCCGACACTGGTTTGTCTCCCGGGGAGGACGCCCCACCGGGTGCCGAGTTGTTCGTCTTTGACGCCGACGAGATCGACCCGATCGTCACAGCCGAAGTGGGTGGTTCGGCGCTGTTCGCGTCGCGGTTCCGAGAGTGCGCCGCCCGCGCGCTGCTGTTGCCCCGCCGCCACCCCGGCCGCCGCTCGCCCCTGTGGCACCAGCGCCAGCGCGCGGCCCAACTGCTGGACGTGGCGCGCAAGTACCCCGACTTCCCGGTGGTACTGGAGGCCATCCGCGAGTGCCTGCAGGACGTCTACGATGTTCCCGCGCTGATCGAGCTGATGACCGGCATCGCCCAGCGCAAGGTGCGGGTGCTGGAGACCGAGACGGCCAGGCCCTCCCCGTTCGCGGCCTCGCTGCTGTTCGGTTACGTCGGCGCGTTCATGTACGAGGGCGATACGCCGCTGGCCGAGCGCCGCGCCGCGGCGCTCTCGCTGGACAGCACGCTGCTGGCCGAGCTACTCGGCCGAGTGGAGCTGCGTGAGCTGCTCGATCCCGACATCATCGCCGCGACCGGGCGCCAGTTACAGCACCTGTCGGACGACCGAGCCGCCCGCGACGCCGAAGGGGTCGCCGATCTGCTGCGACTGCTGGGCCCGTTGACCGAGGCCGAAGTCGCCAACAGGGCCAGGGTCGCCGACGGCATCGACGTCAGCGGCTGGCTGGAAGGCTTGCGCGCCGCCAGGCGCGCGCTGACGGTGTCGTTCGCCGGCCGCAGCTGGTGGGTGGCCGTCGAAGACATCGGCCGGTTGCGCGACGGGGTTGGCGCCGCGGTTCCACAGGGCGTCCCGGTGACCTTCACCGCAGCGGTGGCCGACCCGCTGGCCGAGCTGCTGGGCCGCTACGCGCGCACGCACACCCCGTTCACCACCGCCGAAGCCGCCGCCCGCTTCGGCCTGGGACTACGGGTGACCGCGGACGTGCTGGGCCGACTGGCCGGCCCGGCAACTTCGGGAGGCAGGCTGGTTCGCGGTGACTTCGTCGCTCCCGAAGTCTCCCCTGGCGGGGCGGGCGGGGCGGGCGGGGCGGGCGGCGAACAGTGGTGCGACGCCGACGTATTGCGCATCCTGCGGCGCCGTTCGCTGGCAGCGTTGCGCGCCCAGGTGGAGCCGGTGAGCACCGCCGCGTATGGGCGATTCCTGCCGGCCTGGCACCGAATGGCCCCGTCTGGCCAGTCCGGTCAGGCGGGCCTTGACGGACTGATGTCCGCGATCGATCAGCTTGCCGGCGTTCGAATTCCGGCCTCGGCGCTCGAACCTCTGGTGTTGGCCCCACGGGTCCGCGATTACTCCCCGG
>DASSGQ010000250.1:0-7631 GCA_035693385.1 Mycobacterium sp. | reverse complement strand
GAATCCGGCCGCCGAAAGACTTCAGCACCGCGTCCACGCAATGCGACGCGTTCGCCACCGTGAAGTTGATCTCGCCCGAAGATTCGTAGCGCTGATAGTCGGCAGTCAGCTCCGACAGCGGCCGCTGCTGCTCACCGAGGGCGGCCAGCACATGGAGCGCCGCCAGCATGCCGGAGTCGGCGCCCCAGAATTCACGGAAGTAATAGTGCGCCGAATGCTCACCGCCGAAGATCGCACCGGTGTCGGCCATCAGCCCCTTGATGTAGGAGTGCCCGACCCGTGAGCGCAGCGGCATGCCGCCGCGCTCGGTGACCAGTTCGGGCACCGCGCGCGAAGTGATCACGTTGTGGATGACGGTGGCGCCGATCTCGCGGTTGAGCTCACGTGCGGCCACCAGGCTTGTCACCGTCGACGGTGACACCGGCCGGCCGCGCTCGTCGACGACGAAGCACCGGTCGGCGTCCCCGTCGAAGGCCAGCCCGATGTCGGCACCGACGTCCCCGACGAATTTCTGCAGGTCAACCAGGTTGGCCGGGTCGAGTGGGTTGGCCTCGTGATTGGGGAACGAGCCGTCGAGTTCGAAGTACAACGGCAACAAGGTGATCGAGCCGATCGCGCCGAGCACGGCGGGCGCGGTGTGACCGGCCATGCCGTTGCCCGCGTCGACGGCCACCCGCAGGGGACGCAGCCCGGACGTGTCCACCAGCGAACGCAGGAACTTCCCGTAGTCGTCCAGCAGATCCCGATCGGCGATGGTTCCGGGTTGCCCTTCATACTTCGCGACCCCGGCTATCACATCGTCGCTGATGACGCTCAGCCCGGTGTCAGCGCCGACGGGTTTGGCGCCCGCTCGGCACAGCTTGATGCCGTTGTAGGCCGCCGGGTTGTGGCTTGCGGTGAACATGGCGCCGGGGCAATCCAGCAACCCCGAGGCGAAATAGAGCTGATCGGTGGACGACAAACCGATTCGCACCACATCCAGGCCCTGGCCGGTGACCCCGGTGGCGAACGCGGCGGCCAGTATCGGCGAACTGTCCCGCATATCGCGGCCGAGCACGACCTGCCGCGCACCCTCGGCACGCATCAACTTGGCGAATGCGGCCCCCAGATCGGTGACCAGCGACTCGTCGATCTCGTCGCCGACCAGCCCGCGCACGTCGTATGCCTTGACGACGCGGTGGACACTCGCGGCGGGCCGAGACATGTGGGGGCCTCCTGACGCCATCGATCCCTTGCCTGTTGACGTCAGCCTATCGGCCCGTTTGGAATACGGACCGGACCGGTGGGCGGGGGTTGCACACCCGCGCTAGTCACGGCTAGTCACTGGGGTCGGGCAACACCCGCAGATGTCCGCGGCGGCGCCCCGAACGATGATCGGGTGGGGCGAACAGGCTGCTGCTCGGCACGGTGGCATGCGCCCCGGCGTGCTGAATCTGCGGATCGACGGCGCCACCACCCACTCTCGCGGGAAAGCCGTTCAGAGGCACGCCGGTGAACCCGGGCACGCTACGTTCGGTCGGACCGCCCTCGCGCACCGCATCGGCCAGGGCGACCAGGTCGTCCTCGTCGGGATGGGTGGGCAGCGGTCCGGCGTGCCGCACCAGGTCCCACCCGCGGGGCGCGGTGATCCGGCCGGCGTGGCCGACGCAGAGGTCCCAAGAATGCGGTTCGCGCGTCGTAGCGAGCGGCCCCACCACCGCTGTCGAATCCGAGTAGACGAACGTCAAGGTCGCCACCGCATAGTGCGGACACCCAGGCCGGCAGCAGCGACGGGGAACGTTCACGACCGAAAGGCTATCGTGCGGAAACGCCGCCGAAGCGCCGGACACGCGCATCCGCTCGAGCCGCGATGTGCAACCGTTACCATCGGCGCGTGGGCGATTCGCGCGGCTCCTCGCAAAGCGATCGGTGGCGGCATCGGTCGGCTTCGGTGCGAGCCTCCCGAAGGGGCCGCGAGATGCGCGGTCCGCTGCTGCCGCCGACGGTGCCGGGATGGCGCAGCCGGGCAGAGCGGTTCGACATGGCGGTGCTGGAGGCCTACGAACCGATCGAGCGGCGCTGGCAGGAGCGGGTGTCGGAACTCGACGTGGCCGTCGACGAAATCCCCCGGATCGCTGCCAAGGATCCCGACAGTGTGCAGTGGCCGCCCGAGGTCATCGCCGACGGCCCGATCGCGCTGGCCCGCTTGATCCCGGCGGGCGTCGACGTCCGCGGCAACGCCACACGCGCACGAATTGTCTTATTCCGTAAGCCAATTGAGCGACGAGCGAAGGACACCGTCGAACTTGGCGAGTTGTTGCACGAGATACTGGTGGCTCAGGTGGCGATCTACCTGGACGTCGAGCCCACGGTCATCGACCCGACGATCGACGACGAATAACGTTGGGCTGCGGTCGAGTTAGACTATGCCGCGCTTGAGGCGGCGGCGTTCTCGTTCCGAGAGACCGCCCCAGATGCCGAAGCGCTCGTCATGCGCCAAGGCGTAGTCCAGGCACTCGTGACGCACCTCGCAACCCAGGCAGATCTTCTTCGCCTCACGGGTCGAGCCACCCTTCTCCGGAAAGAAGGCCTCGGGGTCCGTCTGCGCGCACAGTGCGCGGTCCTGCCACTGGTCCGCGGCCGGTGCCGGCAAGGGCTCGGGTTCGAATGCGACTGGCGCATCGGGAACCACGGTCAAATGCGGCCGCGCAATTGGTGCGGGCGCCGACCCTATAGTGGTGTGCGGTGTGCTTGCCATAACGCCCCGAAGGTGCTCATAGGACATGCGTCGTCCGCCTCCTCGCCTTGATTTGAGAGAGTGAATGTTTCCCGCTGTTCTGATATACAGACAATTCGAACAAGTGATCGAATCTCGGTCTGCGACACCGGAACCGGCCGGCCAACCGGGAAATGACACTGATGTGATTAGACACGGGTTGACCTGCTGGGTCAAGCGTTACGCCGCATTTCCATATCATCTCGTGACTAAGTTTCGGCGTTTCTGTTGTAATTGCCCCTCGGCGTGTCGATCACAGCCCTCGCAGCGCTCTTTCGCGGCAGTCTCGTGGCCGTTTCGTGGCCGTTTCGTGTCGCATGAATGGCTCCCGGCGGACCGCATCGTCGTCGGGCAGTACTGTCAAGCAACGTGAAGGTCACCGTTCTCGTCGGTGGGGTCGGCGGCGCCCGCTTCCTGCTAGGGGTCCAGCAGCTGCTGGGGCTGGGGCAGTTTCAACCACAACAGCCACAGCAACAACATGTCGCGACCAACGGTCACGAGCTAACCGCGGTTGTCAACGTCGGCGATGACGCCTGGATCCACGGGCTGCGGGTCTGTCCGGATCTGGACACCTGCATGTACACCTTAGGTGGAGGGGTCGACCCGCAGCGCGGGTGGGGTCACCGCGACGAAACCTGGCACGCCAAAGAGGAATTGACGCGCTACGGCATCCAGCCGGACTGGTTCGAGCTGGGCGACCGCGATCTGGCCACCCATCTGGTGCGCACCCAGATGCTGCGAGCGGGCTACCCGCTGTCACAGATCACCACGGCGCTGTGTGACCGCTGGCAACCGGACGCACGGTTGTTGCCCGCCACCGACGACCGGTGCGAGACGCACGTGGTGATCACCGATCCGGCCGACCAAAGCCGTCGGGCAATCCACTTCCAGGAGTGGTGGGTCCGCTACCGGGCTCAGGTGCCCACCCACAGCTTCGCGCACGTGGGCGCCGAAAAGGCCAGCGCCACAACCGAAGTGGTGGCGGCGATCGGCGACGCCGACGTGATCCTGCTGGCACCGTCCAACCCGGTGGTCAGCGTCGGCGCCATCCTGGCCGTCCCCGGCATTCGCGGAGCGCTGCGGGCCACCACGGCGCCGATCGTCGGCTATTCACCGATCATCGGTGGAAAGCCGTTGCGTGGCATGGCCGATGCGTGCCTTTCCGTGATCGGGGTCGAGTCCACCGCGCAGGCGGTTGGCCGGCATTACGGGGCGCGGGGCGGCACCGGGATTCTGAATTGCTGGCTGGTGCACGAGGGCGACGAGGCCGAAATCGAGGGGGTCGCGGTGCGTTCGATACCACTGCTGATGAGCGACCCGAAGGCGACGGCCGAGATGGTCCGCGCCGGGCTCGAGCTTGCGGGCCTGGAGGCGGGAGCGGCGTGACCGGCTCAGGTTCGACCGAGCACGGCACGGCGTCGACGATCGAGATCCTGCCGGTCACCGGGCTTCCCGAATTCCGGCCCGGTGACGATCTGAGTGCGGCCGTCGCCGCGGCCGCACCGTGGCTGCGCGACGGGGACGTCGTCGTGGTGACCAGCAAGGTGGTGTCCAAGTGCGAGGGCCGCCTGGTTCCGGCACCGCAGGATGCCGAGGAGCGGGATCGGCTGCGCCGCAAGCTGGTCGACGAGGAGGCCGTGCGCGTGCTGGCACGCAAGGGCCGAACCCTGATCACCGAGAATCGGCTCGGCCTGGTCCAGGCCGCCGCCGGGGTGGACGGATCCAATGTCGGCCGCGACGAATTGGCACTGCTGCCGCTCGACCCCGACGCCAGCGCCGCGACCCTGCGCGCCGGGCTGGGTGAGCGACTCGGTGTCGACGTCGCCGTGGTCATCACCGACACGATGGGCCGCGCCTGGCGCAACGGCCAGATCGACGCCGCCGTCGGCGCGGCGGGTCTGGCTGTGCTGCACAGCTATTCGGGAGCCGTCGACCGATTCGGCAACGAGCTGGTGGTCACCGAGGTCGCGGTCGCCGACGAAGTCGCGGCGGCCGCGGATCTGGTGAAGGGCAAATTGACCGCCATGCCGGTGGCCGTGGTGCGCGGGCTGAACATTGCCGACGACGGCTCGACGGCCCGGCAACTGGTGCGGCCGGGCGACGAGGACCTGTTCTGGCTCGGCACCGCCGAAGCCCTCGATACGGGCCGCCGGCAAGCCCAGCTGTTGCGCAGGTCGGTGCGCCGGTTCAGTGACGAGCCGGTGCCACCGGAGCTGGTCGAGGCCGCCGTCGCGGAAGCCCTGACCGCGCCGGCCCCCCACCACACCCGTCCGGTGCGGTTCGTGTGGCTGCAGACCGCGGCCACCAAGACCCGGCTGCTGGACCGCATGAAGGACAAGTGGCGCGTCGACCTGGCCGGCGACGGCAGGCCCGCCGACTCGATAGAGCGGCGGGTGGCGCGGGGCCAGATCCTCTACGACGCACCGGAGGTCGTCATCCCGTTCCTGGTGCCCGAGGGTGCCCACGCCTACCCCGACGCCGCCCGCACCGAGGCCGAGCACACCATGTTCACGGTCGCGGTCGGAGCGGCCGTGCAGGCGTTGCTGGTCGCGTTGGCGGTGCGGGGGGTGGGCAGCTGCTGGATCGGCTCGACGATCTTCGCCGCCGACCTCGTCCGCGCAGAGCTCGGGCTGCCCGCCGACTGGGAGCCGTTGGGCGCCATCGCGATCGGCTATGCGGAGGAGCCGCCCGGGTTGCGCGACTCCGTCGATGCCGGGGATCTGCTTGTCCGCAAGTGATACTTGGCCGATGAAGACGTTCGCGGGCAAGGCGGTGGCGTCGGCTGACAAGGTTCGCGGCGGCTACTACACCCCGGGCCCGGTGGCCCGATTCCTGGCCCGCTGGGTCGGCGAAGCGGGTCCGCGGATTGTCGAGCCGTCCTGCGGCGACGGCCGCGTCCTGCGTGAGCTGGCCGAGCTCAGCGCCCAGGTCCAGGGTGTCGAACTCGTCGCACAGGAAGCGGCCAAGTCGCGGACGTTTGCTCCCGTTGACGCGGAGAACCTGTTCACCTGGCTGGCCAAGACCGAGCCCGCCAGCTGGGACGGGGTCGCGGGCAACCCGCCCTACATCCGCTTCGGCAACTGGGCCGCCGAGCAGCGAGACCCGGCTTTGGAATTGATGCGGCGCGAGGGCCTGCGGCCCAGCAGGCTGACCAACGCGTGGGTGCCGTTCGTCGTCGCGGGCACGGTTTTGGTGCGCGACGGCGGACGCGTCGGCCTGGTGCTGCCGGCCGAATTGCTCCAAGTCACCTACGCCGCCCAGTTGCGCGACCTGCTGGTTAGCCGATTCAGCGAGATCACGTTGCTGACATTCGAGCGATTGGTGTTCGACGGCATCCAGCAGGAAGTGGTGTTGTTCTGCGGCGTCGTCGGTGCGGGCCCGGCCAGGATCCGCACGGTCCAGCTCAGCGACGCCGACGCCCTTTCGGGAGCGGATCTCGCGGATTTTCAGGTGGAGTCGGCCCCCGCGCTGCTGCACGAAAAGGAGAAGTGGACCAAGTACTTCCTGGACCCCGCTCACATCCAGCTCCTGCGCACGCTCAAGCAATCCCCGAAAATGCTCCGGCTGGGATCGCTCGCCGACGTGGATGTGGGCATCGTGACGGGCCGCAACAGCTTCTTCACCTTCACCGACGCGCACGCCGACGAGCTTGGACTCAGGCGGCATTGCGTCCCGCTCGTTTCACGCAGCAGCCAACTGTCCGGACTCGTTTACGACACCGACTGCCGGGCGGGCGATGTCGCGGCCGGCCACCGCACCTGGCTGCTGGACGCGCCACCCGACCCGACGGATCCCGCTGTTCTCGCGCACATCGGCGCCGGTGAAGCCGCCGGCGTGCATCGGGGCTATAAATGCTCGATCCGCCATCCGTGGTGGACCACCCCCTCGCTGTGGTTTCCAGACCTGTTCATGCTGCGCCAGATCCACCGAGCGCCGCGGCTGACCGTCAACGCCGCCGCGGCGACGAGCACCGACACCGTGCATCGAGTCCGACTGGCCTCCAGTGTCGATCCGGCCGCACTGGCCACGGTGTTCCACAACAGCGCGACGTTCGCCTTCGCCGAGATCATGGGCCGCAGCTACGGCGGCGGAATCTTGGAGCTCGAACCGCGGGAAGCCGAGCAGCTGCCCATTCCCCCACCGGCGTACGCGGGTGCCGAACTTGCCTGCGACGTCGATCTGTTGCTGAAGGCCGACGAAATCGAGAAGGCGCTCGACGTCGTGGACCGCCACGTGCTGGTCGACGGCCTCGGCTTGTCGGTCGAGGTGGTTGCGGCATGCCGAGCGGCGTGGGTTTCGCTGCGCGACCGCCGAACAAGGCGCGGTTCCCGGTGAGTGTGCGAGCGTCGGCGATCTCGATCCTGACCGAATGGCGCGCCCCCGACGCGGCCCAGGATGCGTTGCGGCACGCCGTGCTGGCCTTCGTGCACGGCCGCGACGACGCATGCCGTCGCGAGTGCGCACCGGGCCACGTCACCGCGTCGGCGCTGGTGCTCGACGACAGCGGCACCCAGGTGTTGCTGACCTTGCATCCTCGGTTGGGCAGGTGGGTACAGCTGGGCGGGCACTGCGACGACGAAGACGCCGACGTCGTCGCCGCCGCATTGCGCGAGGCCACCGAGGAATCCGGCGTCACCGGTCTGCGCATCGAGCCCGAACTGGCCGCTCTGCACGTCCACCCGGTCACGTGTTCGCTGGGCGTGCCGACCCGCCATCTCGACATGCAATTCGTGGTGCACGCGCCGTCCGGCGCGCAGATCGCGATCAGCGACGAGTCGGATGACCTGCGGTGGTGGCCCGCCGACGCGCTGCCGCCGGGAACCGATCACGCGCTGGCCTACCTGGTCGCCCGGGCGCGCTGAGTGTGCGGCCAGCC
>DASSGQ010000249.1:0-17610 GCA_035693385.1 Mycobacterium sp. | reverse complement strand
GACGACGGGATCCCAGCCGGCCGGTGGGTGATGTGCGGTCGATTCGATGCGCTGCATCACCTGTCGTGCGGTCAGCGCCGGGAACCGGGCCCGGATCAGCGCGGCCAGCCCACTGACCACCGGCGCCGCGTAACTGGTGCCGGATACCGGTTCCGAACCGAGCGAACTGACCGCCTCGCCGGGGGCCGCGACGTCCACCCAAGGTCCGGCGAGCGTGAACGCCGACGGCGTCCCCTCGGCGTTCAGCGAGCCGACGGTCAGCACATAGTCGTCGTACCAGGCCGGACTGGCCACGACCGTCACGGTCTGCCAGGTTGCATCCGCCCGCTGGGGCGGGCACTGCCCGGCGCCTCCGGTGTTGCCCGCGGCGGCGACGACGACGGCGTTCTTGACGTCGACAGCGTAGGCCAGCGCCGCCCCCAGCGCGCGGTCATCGAGCGTCGCTGCGACCGGAACGCAGGCCACCGAGGAAATGTTGATCACCGACGCGCCGAGATCGGCGGCCGTCCGGATGGCTTTCGCCATGGTGTCGACGTCGCCGACCCCGGTGCGGGACCTGTCGCCGGCGGGCGCGAACTTCGTGCTGGACTGGCGAATGCTGATCACCGTGGCCTCGGGCGCCACCCCGCTGAAGCCGTCGGCCGAGGAATCCGGCGTGGCAGCGATGATTCCGGCTACGAGCGTGCCGTGGGCGTCGCAATCCTGCGTGCCGTCGCCGGTGGACACATAGTCCCCTCCGGGGACCACGTCGGGCAGCCGGCGATGCCGGGAAACGCCGGTGTCGATGACCGCCACCCGTTGTCCCGCACCGCGAGTCAGCTGCCAGACCCGCGGTAGGTCCATGAGGTCCGCGACCCGGTCACGGCCCGGCTGTGAGCCCGTCATCACGGCGCACACCTCGCGTTGCACGGTCGGCCACGGCGGCGCGGGCAGCGCCGGCTTGGGTAGCCACCTGTCGTCGACCTGCGGCGGCGAAACCGCTTGCGCCACTGGTGTTCCAAGTTCGAACAGTGCGGCGAGCGCCGATGCCGCCAGCAGGCGCGCTGCGCGTGACCAGCTCACTGGAGATTCAATGCACGTACGGCGCCATAGAAGCCGCATATCCAGCAGGTCAACGGGACCATCGTGGCCAGCGCCACACACTCGAGCACCTCGACGCCGCGGCGGAGGACGGGTGATCGCGCTGCGGCCGGGGTGACGAAGCCGAGGTAAACCGCCGCGGCGGCCAGTGTGGCGGTCGCAGCGGCTATCGGGGCCGGGTGCTGCGGCATGCCCAGCGTGACAACCCCGAACGTCGTTGCCGTGATGGTGATTCCAGCGGTGACGAACACGGCCGTCCTGCCCCGGTCACCGCAACGAGCACGCAACAGCAGCGACGCGCCGGTGACGGCACCAAAAGCGATGCAGGATGGCCGTGGAGCGCCGGCGACCACGGTGATGACGGCGCCGGCGGCGGCGGAACAGCAGAATCCGGCGCGCAGGGCGGCCAGCCAGTTGTCGGCCCGGATGGCCTTGGCGGCCAAGCAAGCCCCGCCCGGCTCGACGGTGCTCAACTCCGGTGCGGGCGGCAGTTGGGGCGACAACCCCGCGAGCAGGATCGACATCCGCGTCGCCAGCCCGAGCAGACCGACGGAGATCAATGCGGATACCGAGCCGACAGCGCGCAGCGAGGCCGCGGTGAGCATGCCCGCCAGCGCGGCAACGGCGATCACGATCGCGACGCACGAGACCTCGTTCAATGCGACGACGCCGCAGCCCGATACGCGCCTCGCCAGCACCGCGGTGGCGGCTGCGGCCGTCGCGGCCAGCAGTGCGTTGGGGATGCCGGGGGCGCCGGGAACCACCAGAAATCCGGCAACTGCGGCGAATGCGGTCGCGATGACGCTCAGTGCAAGCCCGTTGATCGCGTCCCGATGGGTCCGGTGTGCAATCCCCGCACCGAGGAGGGCGATCAACCCCGCCGCCGCCGCAACCACGGCGGCGCCGCCCGCATCGCGGATGCCGTTGGTGATGAAGGCATTTCGGATGAGCGCCAACACACCGACCCCGGTGCAGCAGATCGCCGCGACAGCGCCGGTGAGTCGGGCCGCCCGGCGTTGCTCGACGCCGCTCAGCGGCCGGCCCGTCGCGTCCAGTGCCGCCGAAACGGCCTCGGCCACATCGTGGTAACGGGGAGCAGGCGGCGGGGTAGCGGATTGCGTCAGAACCAGAACGGCGCCATCCGGGATACCGTTCTGCGCCAACGTCGTCGACGTATTCAGAGCGGACGCTCCGGGCCTGGACAGCTGGTAACGCCTCGCCTCCTGATTACCGGGGTCGGCGTTGCCGCCCAGGAGGTCGACGATCGACGGGATGAGGATGGCGACGGGAATCCCGCCGGGCAGGGCCAAGTCGACGGCGGCCGTGCCGGCATGAACTGACACTCGGCGCAACCCCGGATCGGATGCGGGCAACGGTGACCCCTTCGGACGGATTATCCGCACCGTAGCCAGTTTTCGGTTCCCCGGTGTTCGGCTGTCCACAGGTGACTTGCCGCGGATTTCGACCCTGCCTACCGTCGTGCCACGGTAGGAGGGCGGAGATGACTCAGGGTTTCGTGCCCGCGGTGCGGCGGCCGCCGCCGGTGGTCGCTGCTACGGATATCGCCGTTGACGCACCGCCCGGCCTTCCCCCGGCGGGATCATCCGGCCTACTGGCGCGCCTGCTGCCGATTGTGATGTCGGTCGCGACGCTGGGCGTTGTGGCGGCGGCATTCTTTTCCGGTTCGGCGGTCGCCCGCAACCCCGTATATCTGGCGTTGCCGGCGATGGTGCTGGCGTCAACGGCGGTGACGGTGGTCACCGGTGGCGGCCGGCGGCGGGGCGGCGGTATCGACGCCGACCGAGTCGACTACCTCGGATACCTCAGTCGGCTCCGCGAGACGGTCACCGAAACAGCTGCGGCACAAAGATCCTTACTCGACTGGAGTCACCCCGAGCCCGCGGCGCTGTGGACGCTGATCGGCGGCCCGCGAATGTGGGAGCGGCGAACGTCCGACCCCGACTTCTGCCTGGTCCGCGTTGGCATCGCGACCCAACCGCTTGCCGCCCGTTTGGTGGCCCCTGAGGCGTCTGCGCGGGAGCCTTCGGATCCCGTTACCGCCGCGGCGTTGCGTCGTTTCATCGATGCGTATTCGACGATCGCGGACGCGCCGATGACGTTCGGGCTGCGCGGCGTTGAGGCCGTGACGATCGACGGCGAGCCAACCATGGTGCGAGGACTGTTGCGCGCGATGCTCTGCCAACTGGCGGTGCTGCACCCTCCGGACCAGGTGTTGATCGTCGGCGCGATCGGCGACCGAAATCGCGCCCACTGGGAGTGGCTGAAATGGTTGCCGCACAATCAACATCCCACCGAGGCTGACGCGATGGGGTCTGCTCGGATGGTGTATCAGAGTCTGGCGGAGACCCAGCGCGCGGTCGCCGAAGCGGGCGCGCCGCGCGTGGTGGTGGTTGCCGATCTGGACGAGCGCGCCACGGCCGGCGTGATCGCGGGTGCGACCCTCCTCGAGGTCGGTACCGGGCACGACGGAACTGCGTTGATCATCAGTCAGTCCGGCGAAACTCAAGCCGTGGCTCGTCCCGACCGGATGGACCCGATAGACGCGTTGGTGTGTGCGCGCAGGCTGGCCGCGTACCGTGTCGGCGCGGAGGGTTCTGGCCGTGAGGACGGCCCGGCCTGGCCCAAGCTCGCCGGGCTTGGGGATGTCGTCGATTTCGATCCGATCACGCTGTGGCGCAGCCAAGTTCACCGGCTGTGCGTTCCCATCGGAACCACGGTCGACGGCGCCCCGCTCGAGTTGGACATCAAAGAGCCCGCCGAACGCGGTATCGGCCCCCACGGACTCTGCGTGGGCGCGACCGGGTCGGGCAAGTCGGAGCTGCTACGCACCATCGCGCTGGGCATGATGGCGCGAAACTCTCCAGAGGCGCTCAATCTGCTGTTGGTCGATTTCAAGGGAGGCGCAACGTTTCTCGATCTGGCCCGGGCTCCGCACGTGGCCGCGGTCATCACCAACCTATCGGAGGAGGCGCCGCTGGTGGCCCGGGTGCGCGACGCACTGACCGGCGAGATGGACCGGCGCCAACAGTTGCTGCGAACTGCGGGCTGTGCCAGCGTCGCCGCCTATGAATGCGCGCGCCCGACCCGCGGCGACCTGAACGCGCTGCCGACGTTGTTCATCATTGTCGACGAGTTTTCCGAATTGCTCAGCCAGCATCCCGATTTCGCCGACATGTTCGTGGCCATCGGCCGGCTCGGCCGGTCGCTCGGGATGCATCTGTTGCTGGCCAGTCAGCGGCTCGACGAGGGCCGGTTGCGGGGCCTGGAAGCCCACCTGTCCTATCGGATATGCCTGAAGACCCTATCGGCGAGCGAATCACGAACGGTGCTGGGAACACTGGACGCGTACCAATTGCCGAATACGCCCGGCGCGGGTTTCCTGCGCTCGAGCGGCGGCGAGCTGATTCGCTTTCAGGCCGCATTCGTTTCGGGACCGCTGCGGGCGCAGAACCCGGCTCGGGTCCCAACGGTGCCGACGGAGCCGGCATCTTCGGTGCGGGTGTTCAGCACACGGGCGGTCGGCCCGGTCACCCGCGCCTCTGAAACAGCCGGGTCAACAGATGGGTTGACAGGCGGACCGCCCACAGGGACCGTCCTGCACGCGGTTCTCGACCGGCTGTCCGGGCACGGACCGCCCGCACATCGAGTCTGGCTGCCCCCGCTCGATGCCGCACCCCCACTCGAAACCCTGCTGCGCGAAGTCGGGTCGGTGCCGGATCTGACCGTACCCATCGGCATCGTCGACCGCCCCCTCGAGCAGCGCCGGACGCCGCTGATGGTCGACTTGTCCGGAGCCGCAGGAAATGTGGCGGTCGTCGGGGCGCCTCAATCGGGTAAGTCGACGGCGCTGCGCACGCTCATCGCCGCGTTGGCGGCCACCCACGATCCGGCGCTGGTGCAGTTCTATTGCCTGGACTTCGGCGGTGGGGCGCTGGCGGCGCTGCGGACGTTGCCGCACGTGGGTGCGGTCGCCGGTCGTGCCGAGCCGCGGTTGGTGGCGCGTGTGATCGCCGAATGCGAGTCGCTCGTGCGATCTCGCGAGGCCACCTTCGCTGATCACGGCGTCGACTCGATCGCCCACTACCGTCGGCTGCGAGCGGAGCGCAGCGCCGTGGCGGACGACGACCCGTTCGGCGACGTGTTCCTCGTCGTCGACGGCTGGGCGGGCTTCCGTCGTGAGCTTGAGGCGCTCGAGACGTCGATCATCGCCCTGGCGGCCCAGGGACTTTCATTCGGCGTACATGTGGTGCTGTCGGCATCGCGTTGGGCCGACATCAGGCCGTCGCTCAAAGATCAGATCGGCACTCGCATCGAGCTACGGTTGGGCGATCCCGCAGACTCCGAGTTCGACCGCAAGCGGGCGTTGCACGTACCCCGCGATCGGCCGGGCCGCGGGCTGTCCCGGGACGGGCTGCACATGGCGATCGCTCAACCCGTCGATGTGGTCTCAGACAGCGAGTCCGCTGCACCGCCCATACCGCTTCTGCCTAATCACGTGGACCATGACGCCGTCGTCGGCCAAGGAGGCGCCGAACTCGGAACACGAATCCTCCTCGGCCTAGAGGAATTGGGATTGCAGCCTGTAGCAGTCGATTTCGAGCGACATTCGCATCTCCTGGTCCTCGGGGACAACGAATGCGGGAAGACCGCCACGCTACGGACGCTGTGCCGCGAAATCGTTCGGACCAAGCCCGCCGCCGAGGCCCAACTGCTGATTGTCGACTTCCGCCGCTCCCTGCTCGGCGTCGTCGAATCGGAACACCTTGGCGGCTATGCCATGTCGCCGACCGCGCTGAACGCGTTGCTGCCGGATCTGCTCGATGTCCTGCGCGGGCGGATGCCGCCGTTGGGGGCGAGCCAGGCAGAGCTGCGCGCCAGGTCCTGGTGGTTCGGACCGGACGTGTATCTCGTGGTCGATGACTACGACCTGGTCGCCACGCCGGCGGGCAACCCACTGGCGGGGATCCTCGAATACCTGCCGTACGCAAAGGATCTCGGATTGCATGTGGTGGTGGCGCGGCGCAGTGGCGGCGTGGAGCGCGCCCTGTTCGAGCCACTGCTGGCGGGCCTGCGTGACCTCGGCTGCATGTCGCTGATGATGAGTGGATGCCCGGACAAGGATGCGCCGTTTGGTTCCGGTCCTCCGGCGCGGTTGCCGCCGGGCCGCGGCTTCCTGATCACTCGTCCCGGCCAGGAACAGCTTGTTCAGGTGGCGTGGAGCCCGCCCCCGTGACCGCACACCTAGCGATCATCGAGGCCGGCCCCGCATCGATTCGCCGGTTATGTTGCGGCACAAACCGGGTCGCCGATGGCGAAGTGTCGGAGACCGTCAGGCAGGCGCTGGAGGCGATAGACGACCGGGTCGCGCTGGTCGACGGGCGACCCGTCGCGGTCCCCGCGCTGTGGCGCGCGGCGCTGCGATCACTGAACTGCCCGAACTCGCACGCGCAGAACGCGACCGTGGTGGTGCACCCTTCGTGGTGGTCGCCGGCGCGCGTCGGCGTGGTGATCGCGGCGGCAAGGGCCCTGGCCGGCGAGGTGCTGGCCCGGCCCCGGTCGTGGCTGCTGGCGCAGGCGGCCGATTGCGACGCGGTGGTGGTGGAGATCGCCGAACGGTTGGTGGCGATCACCGGTGCCACCGGTGCAGGTTCCGTCGCCGTACCCCGCGGCGCTCAACCGCGTGCTGTTGCCGAGGAGGTCGCAACGGTCATCGCCGGGATGACGCGAGATGCCGCGGCGGCCGTGCTGATCGACGCGCCGAGCAGCGTTGCCGGGGCGCCGGCGCTCGCGGCGTCGATCGCTGCGGCGCTGCGCGATGGCGGCCGGGCGGTCGCCGAAATCGGTGACGCACGGCTGCCCCCGTTGGCCCAAGCGGCTCTGTCGGTCCCCGATGAGCGGTCCGAGCCGCGCTCCACCGCCGGCAGTGTGCGATCCCGTGCTCGGGTGGTTGCCGGGCTCGCGGGCGCCGCCGTTGTGCTGACGGTGTTGTCCCTGGCAATCTCGGCGGTGGGCACCGTGGACCGTCGTGGAGCATCAGCCCCGGCCCAAGTGCAGGCCCTGCCGACCACCTTTCTGGTGGAAGGCCGGGTGGCCGTGACGGTGCCCGCTGCCTGGTCCGCGCAGCGGGTGATCACCGGGCCCGGATCGGCCCGAGTCCAGGTCACGTCGCCGTCGGATCCGGAAGTGGCTCTGCACGTCACGCAAACGCCGGTGGCCGGCGAGACGCTGAGCGGCACCGCCGAGCGGCTGAAGCGCGCGATCGACGGGGAGCCGGCCGGAGTCTTCGTCGACTTCAATCCCGCCGGGACCAGCGGCGGCCGGCCCGCGGTGACCTACCGCGAGGTGCGGCCCGGTCATCACGTGCGGTGGACGGTACTGCTGGACGGCCCGGTCCGGATCAGCATCGGCTGCCAGAGCCGGCCCGGCGATGAGGAGGCCGTCCGCGGTGCCTGCGAACAGGCGGTGCGGTCCGCCCACGCGATCGGATGAGCCGGAAAAATCGGGTGGAACCGAACGGACGTCGCCGCGGTCGAACTTGGTATGGCGACACCAAACACACTGAGCACCGACTTTGACCTCATGCGCTCGGTCGCGGACACCACCGATGCCCGCAACGACGAGATCCGGGCGATGCTGCTCGCGTTCATCGGCCGCATGAGCGCGGTGCCGCCCGCGGTGTGGGGCGGTCTCGCGGCCGCGCGGTTCAAGGACGTGGTAGATCGCTGGAACGCCGAGTCGCTGAGGCTCTACCACGTGCTGCACACGATCGCCGACACCATCCGTCACAACGAGGTCACGCTGCAGGAGGCCGGCCAGGATCACGCCCACCACATCGCCGCCGCCGGCGGGAACCTCTGAAGGGGGACGACCCGTGGACCCCGTGTTGTCGTATGACTTCGGCGAAATCGAATACTCCGTCCGCCAGGAGATTCACACCACATCGGCCCGTTTCAACGCGGCGCTGGACGAGCTGAAAACGCAGATCGCCCCGCTGCGACAACTGTGGACCCGCGAAGCCGCGGTCGCATATCAGGCAGAGCAGCTGAAGTGGCACCAGGCGGCGACGGCGCTCAACGAGATACTGGTCGGCCTCGGAAATGCGGTGCGGGACGGCGCGGAGCAGGTGGCCGACGCCGACCGCCGGGCGGCCGGCGTCTGGGCCCGGTAGCGCCGCCCGCCAGATAGCGCCTGTGTGGTCCCGGCGGAGGAGAGCCGCTGGGACCACACAGTCATTTTGACCTGCGGGGATCCACGTCGGTAAGCTGCTCGGTTGGCGTGCGGTACGCCGGGGTCTCGGGTCAATGTCGGTCGCCGAGATCAAGCCCCACCGCAGATCTACTGCAGATCTACCAAGGACGCCTGACCGGCACCCGGGTCGCACCGGGATCCACCCCGAGCCAAGAGGCTCGCAAAGAGAAGAAGGTAAGCACTGTGCCCACATATGCGCCCAAGGCGGGTGACACCACGCGGTCGTGGTACGTCATCGACGCCACGGACGTGGTGCTTGGCCGCCTTGCCGTCGCGGCAGCCACCCTGCTGCGCGGCAAGCACAAGCCGACGTTCGCCCCCAATGTCGACGGCGGTGACTTCGTCATCGTCATCAACGCCGACAAGGTCGCCATCAGCGGCGACAAGCTGCGGCAGAAGCAGGCCTTCAGCCACTCGGGGTTTCCCGGAGGCCTGCACCGACGCACGATCGGTGAGCTGATGCAAAAGCACCCCACCCGTGTCGTGGAGAAGGCGATCGTCGGCATGCTGCCCAAGAACAAGCTCAGCCGCGATATCCAGCGCAAGCTCCGCGTCTACGCCGGTCCGGCGCATCCACACACCGCTCAGCAGCCGGTTCCGTTCGAGATCAAGCAGGTGGCCCAGTGACCGAGACAACCGAGACCGTGGAAGTCGAGGTCACCGAAGTCGTGGCCGAGGCGCCGGCCAGTGCCGGCGATTCGTTCGTCTTCGACCGTCCCATCCAGACCGTCGGCCGCCGCAAGGAGGCCGTGGTGCGGGTGCGCATCGTGCCCGGCACCGGCAAGTTCGACCTCAACGGCCGCAGCCTGGAGGCCTACTTCCCCAACAAGGTGCACCAGCAGCTCATCAAGGCCCCGCTGGTCACCGTCGATCGGGCGGAAACCTTCGACATCTACGCCCTGCTGCACGGCGGCGGCCCGTCGGGCCAGGCTGGTGCGCTGCGCCTGGGCATCGCCCGGGCGCTGATCCTGGCCCAGCCGGAGGACCGGCCCGCCCTGAAGAAGGCCGGCTTCCTCACCCGCGACCCGCGTGCCACCGAGCGTAAGAAGTACGGGCTGAAGAAGGCGCGCAAGGCGCCGCAGTACAGCAAGCGCTGATCGGCGATCACTTTCCGGCCGCGACCGTGCATCTTCGGGCAGAAGATGCACGCCGTCGGCGGCGTGTCTGCGCACGATCGCACACGGTTTCGGTCAGAAAAGAAGTGGCATGTCTAGGTGCACGACCGCCAACTGTGAGAGGTTTGTCCGCATGGGTCGTCTATTCGGCACCGACGGTGTTCGCGGGGTCGCCAATCGCGAGTTGACCGCCGAGCTGGCGCTGGCGCTGGGCGCGGCGGCGGCGCGGCGCTTGGCGACTTCCGGCGGACCGGGCCGGCGGATCGCGGTGATCGGGCGCGATCCGCGGGCCAGCGGCGAGATGCTGGAAGCGGCGGTCATCGCGGGTTTGACCAGTCAGGGTGTCGACGCGCTGCGGGTCGGGGTTCTTCCGACCCCAGCGGTGGCGTATTTGACCGGTGCTTATGACGCCGATTTCGGGGTGATGATCTCGGCTTCGCACAACCCGATGCCGGACAACGGCATCAAGGTCTTCGGCCCCGGCGGCCACAAACTGGACGACGACACCGAGGATCAAATCGAGGAACTGGTCGCCGCCGGACCGGGGTTGCGTCCGGTCGGCGCCGGGATCGGCCGCGCCGTCGACGCCGAGGATGCGGCCGATCGCTACCTGCGCCATCTCAGTAAGACCGGCACCCTGCAGCTGGACGGGCTTACCGTGGTGGTCGACTGTGCCCATGGCGCCGCGTCGTCGGTGGCACCGCGCGCCTACCGCGCGGCCGGTGCGCGGGTGATCCCGATCAACGCCGACCCCAACGGGCTCAACATCAACGACGGGTGTGGCTCGACGCACCTCGACGCGGTGCGTGCAGCGGTCGTTGCCCACCGTGCCGATCTGGGCCTGGCGCACGACGGGGACGCCGACCGCTGCCTGGCCGTGGACGCCGACGGGCAACTCGTCGACGGCGACGCGATCATGGTCGTGCTGGCGCTGGCGATGCAACAGGCCGGCGAACTGGCTTCCGACACGCTGGTGACCACCGTGATGAGCAACCTCGGGCTGCATCTGGCCATGCGCTCGGCCGGCATCGCGGTGCGCACGACCGGCGTCGGTGACCGCTACGTTTTGGAGGAGTTGCGGGCCGGCAAGTACAGCCTCGGCGGCGAGCAATCCGGTCACATCGTGATGCCCGCGGTGGGCTCCACCGGCGACGGCATCGTCACCGGGCTTCGCTTGATGACCAGGATGGTGCAGACCGGTTCGTCGCTGGCCGACCTCGCCTCGGCGATGCGGGCGCTGCCGCAGGTGCTGATCAACGTCAAAGTCGCCGACAAGGCCACCGCGGCCGCGGCGCCGTCGGTGCAGAACGCGGTGGAGCAGGCCGAGGCCGAATTGGGCGACACCGGCCGAATCCTGTTGCGTCCCTCGGGAACTGAACCGATGATCCGAGTTATGGTGGAGGCGCCCGAGGAAGGTCTCGCGCAGCGGATCGCCACTGGGGTTGCCGAAGTGGTGAGCTCCGCGCGCTGATGCGCCGATAACGGAACCCCGGCGCCGCGTCGGGCGTCGGATTAGGCATGAGATTCGATAGCCGAGCCACTTTTGCCCGCACCGAGGTCGACGTCGCGGCAGTCCACCGGGTCGCCGACCAGATGGTTACCGCCGCCGAAATCATCGAGCGTGCGGTGGGAGATCACCTGACGAGGTTGACTTTCAGCGGCGCCACTGCCGGCCGGGCACACGCCGCGCGGGGCGATGTGCTGCGCGCCCAGCTGGAGCGACTGGTGTCCGATGTGTCGCAGTGGTCGCGGGCGGCCGTCGAGATCGCCGGTGCGCTGCGGACTGGCGCGGAGCGCTACGCCGATGCCGAAATGTATGCCGCGGCGCGGATCGCCTGATGGCCGTCGACCGATTGGACGTCGCCGCGCGCCTTGCCGAGGGCCGGCCCGCCATCGAGCACACCCAGAGTTACGTGCAGGCTTGCCATGCGCTCGGCTACTGGCAACCCGACCTGACGTCGCGCCCGTCCCAGATCCGCGACTGGTTGGACACCGAAGACGGTCTCGATCTGCGCGCCCTCGATCGCGACTGCGACGAACTGCGCGAAGCGGGTGCTGCGGTCATGGAAGCGTTGCGGATCCAGCGTGCCCAGGTAGCCGAGCTGGCCGCGGCGTGGACGGGTCCGGGTGGCGACGCCGCCGTTGGGTTCCTGGAGCGTCATTGCGACGCCGCCTACACGGTGGCCACCGAAGTGCGCACGACGGCCCAACGATGTGAGTCATTGGGTCACAATCTCTGGTATCTGGTCGATTCCAAGGTCGCGACCGCCATCGCCATCGACGATCGCACGCAGGCACAGCGTCAGACGTGGTTGGCAGCCGCCGCCACGGTCGCGACCGGGGCGGGGGATCGCCCGACCGCTGAAGAGGTGATCCGGCAGCAGGTAAATCCGTACGTGGACAACGACATTCGCAACGACTGGCTGACCACGATGCGGTCGACGGTGGCCGGGATCGCGACGTCCTACAACATGGTCACGGACAAGATGGCCGCCGTGCCCGCGGCGCGTTTCGAGTTTCCGGGCGATCTCGGGCCTGGCTATCGACCGCTACCGCCGGCTCCGCCAAGTGCACCCGCGTCGGCAGCGGCGGTCGCGCCGTCGGTATTTCCCAGCCTGCCGGTGGATTCCGCGCGGGCGCCGACCGTGACGACCGCGGCACCGGCCCCGGCGCCCACCGTCCCGCCGACGGCGTTACCGGAACTGGGCACCGCGCTTGGTGACGCGACGGCGATGCCGGCGGGTGACTTGGGCGGCGGACTGAGTGGCCTTGGCGGGCTGGCGAGCCGGATTGTCGATGCGATGGGTTCGCTGCTGGGTTCGGCGGCTGACCGGCTCGGCGACTCGGCGGCGCTTGATGATTCCGACGTGGATCCCTTCCGCGCTGACGACGAGCACGACGACGCCGAGCACGACGACGATGAGCACGACAACGATGAGCACGACGACGCCGGTAACGTCGGCGACCCGGCACAGGCCACCGGGGTCGACGACAGCGAAGCGGCCATGCCCACTGCACAGACTGGGCCGGTTGACGCGCCGCCGCCGATGGACCGGCTCCCGGTGGACGCGCGGCCGGCACCGGTTGACGCGCGGCCGGTACCGGTTGACGCGTCCGCCCCAGCCGCCGACGCACCGACCGAGGGATCAACCCCATGCGAAATCGCGGCAGACCAGCTCCCGCAGGCGGGGGAGTGAGGGCTCAGGCAGACAGCGGCTGGAGTACGTCTTCGACAAAGCAGATGGCTTCGCCAGGCTCGTGCGGGCTCGCCGGGTCCGTTCGGTTTGGCCGGCGCCGAGTCACTTCAGCAGCGCGACGATTTTCTCTTCGGGCGTGACAGGTGGCGCGTCGGGGTCCACCAGATCCGTCCTGGGCAGCCGCACGTTCGGATCGGCGAAGTCGCGATATTCCTTGTCGCCGCCGAGCGTGTAGAGCAGGTATCCGGTCAGCAAAGCGCGGACGGAGCGCTGCGTGCGGCGGTGCGGTCCGGCCAGCCCGACCAGCTCGGTCAGTCGCCGGCCCTCGGCCAGACCACTGACTTCGGCTTTGCTGACAATGCGCAACGTGGCGGCGGCCCAGACCTGGGATAGCTGCAGGGCGTTGGAATTCAACGTCGTGGGATCCCCGGGGGCGCTCAGGATCAGACCCGGCGTCTTCAGCGTTGCGGCGGGCTGCTCGGCCGGCGGATCGGTCACGGTAGGAAAGAGCGCCGCAACCGCGGCGAGCTTGCCCGGCATGCCGGCCGCGGTGAACACCGCAGCCGAGGCGCCGAAGCCGTGTCCCGCGACCCCCAACTTGGCCGGATGCACGCTGATGTTGCCGGGCCCGAGGCGCACACCGCATACGATGTCCAGCGCCGTGCCCAGGTCAAAGGCCAGGTTGAGCACCGAGGGGGCCAGCCCGCGTTGGGTGTTGGGCGCGCCGGCCACGATGCCCCACGACGCCAGGTGCTCCAGCAGGCCCGAATAGCGGGCGGTACCGGTGAGCCAATCGTGGCCGAACGCGACACCAGGCAGGTTCAACCCCGCCTCGGGGGTGTAGACCACTCCCGGCAGGCCGGCAAAGGCGAGATCCCCGTGCAAAACACGATGCGGGCCACGGTGACTCAGCTTGGCGACGAGCTTCCGAATGCGGGGCACCCGTCGACGTTAGCGCATCACACTGGTCCGCCGGGTCGGCAGAACGGTGACCGGCCTGATTTAGGCCTTGACCTCGATCAGACCCATCCGCCAGAGCACCGCGTAGACCTGGCGTAGCGGTACGGCCAGCAAATGGCTCGCAGCGTTGGCCAAGGGGTCGCTCCCAGCGCCGATCGGCGAGCGCAGCAGCCGCTTCGTTGCCCGTTCTGCCGTGGGCTCTGCCCCGGACGATGCCGTCGGCGGTGGTTCGGGCGGGATCGCCACCGCATCGTCGCGCAGCACTGCAGTCATGGTTCCCTCCTGGGAGGTGGTGCGTGGGGTACAGGCCCTAAGACCGTTCTTTCATCCGTGGCGTACTACCGGATTGCGCTCAATATTTAGGTTTGCGCGGCGGTGCGAATATCCGCACGCGTGAATCCCTGGTTCAGTGCCGCACCGCGGCTATCGGCAAGCTCGACTATGGAATTGATACCTGCTGCATAAAACTGACGGCGAATGACGATTTGCGCGATTATGCGGCGATCTCGCGTCGCAGTTAATCTGTTGTGCGGCAGCATGATTTGTCTTCACCAGTTGCTCACAAACCTCGCGTATTCGGGTCAGTCTGGCGCCAACACCGTCGTCCTTCCCGCTGGCTCCCGATGCCGTCTTCCTACCGGTAGTAATGCGTAGCCTCCTTGGGGCGAATTCGCAGAACATGAGACCCGTCGGTGGTTGCCAGCCCAGCCGATATTTTCGAAGTCTAAATGCGAACCCAGTTGGCGCGATGTCGCAATCGAAAACGTCACAAGCACATCAGGTGAAAAGAGTTGCTGTTTTATGAATATGGCATGAATTGAAATGGATCCACGAGCGTTGGCTTCGGCCGCGGCGCCGCCCGGTCAGTCGTGCACGTCCGGTGCGACGACCTTCTGCACTACCCTGGTCAGAATGTGCGGAATCGTCGGCTACGTCGGACCGCGTCCGGCCTGCCAGGTCGTCATGGACGCGCTTCGCCGAATGGAGTACCGCGGCTACGACTCATCCGGAATCGCACTGGTCGACGGCACGGGTGAGTCGGGCAAACTCACTGTCCGGCGTCGCGCCGGCCGGCTGGCCAACTTGGAGGAGGCGCTGGCCGAAATGGACCCGGCGTCGCTGGCCGGCACCACCGGCCTGGGCCACACCCGCTGGGCCACCCACGGCCGTCCCACCGACCGCAACGCGCACCCGCACCGCGACGCCGCCGGAAAAATCGCCGTCGTCCACAACGGCATCATCGAGAACTTTTCGGCCCTGCGCCACGAGCTGGAGGCGGCCGGTGTGGAGTTCGCCAGCGACACCGACACCGAGGTCGCGGTCCACCTGGTGGCACAGGCCTACCGCGAGGGCGAGACCGCGGGCGATTTCGTCGCCTCGGTGCTGGCGGTGCTGCGCCGGCTGGAGGGCCACTTCACCCTGGTGTTCGCCAACGCCGACGAGCCGGGCACCATCGTCGCCGCGCGCCGCTCCACGCCTCTGGTGCTCGGGATCGGCGACGGCGAGATGTTCGTCGGCTCCGACGTGGCGGCGTTCATCGAACACACCCGCGACGCCGTCGAACTCGGCCAGGACCAGGCCGTAGTGATCACCGCGGACGGCTACCGGGTCACCGACTTCGACGGCAACGACGACTTGGAACCCGGGGAGTACCGCGAGTTCCATATCGACTGGGACCTGGCCGCCGCCGAAAAGGGCGGCTACGAGTACTTCATGCTCAAGGAGATTGCCGAGCAGCCCACCGCGGTGGCCGACACGCTGCTGGGGCATTTCGTCGACGGCCG
The DNA here is from genome assembly GCA_035693385.1 of Mycobacterium sp. Lineage (GTDB taxonomy): Bacteria > Actinomycetota > Actinomycetes > Mycobacteriales > Mycobacteriaceae > Mycobacterium. The sequence continues at coordinate 2,205 of DASSGQ010000249.1, read as the reverse complement.
CATCGTGCTCGACGAACAGCGGTTGAGCGACCAGGAGCTACGCGAGATCGACAAAGTTTTCGTGGTCGCGTGCGGTACCGCCTATCACTCCGGCTTGCTCGCGAAATATGCGATCGAGCACTGGACGCGGCTTCCGGTCGAAGCCGAGCTCGCCAGCGAATTCCGCTACCGAGACCCCGTGCTGGACCGCAGCACTCTGGTCGTCGCCATCTCGCAATCCGGTGAGACCGCGGACACCCTGGAAGCGGTCCGGCATGCCAAGGAGCAGAAGGCCAAGGTGCTGGCGATCTGCAACACCAACGGCTCGCAGATCCCGCGCGAATGCGATGCGGTGCTCTACACCCGCGCCGGACCGGAGATCGGTGTGGCCTCAACCAAGACCTTCCTGGCCCAGGTCACCGCCAACTACCTCGTCGGCCTGGCGCTGGCGCAGGCCCGCGGCACCAAGTACCCCGATGAGGTCGAGCGCGAATACCAAGAGCTGGAGGCGATGCCGGACCTGGTCGCGCGGGTGCTTGCGAGCGTCGGGCCGGTGGCCGATTTAGCGCGTCAGTTCGCCCAATCCTCGACGGTGCTGTTCGTGGGTCGCCATGTCGGCTACCCGGTGGCGCTGGAGGGCGCGCTCAAACTCAAGGAACTTGCCTACATGCACGCCGAGGGGTTCGCCGCCGGCGAGCTCAAGCACGGCCCGATCGCGCTGATCGAAGACGGTCTGCCGGTCATCGTGGTGATGCCCTCGCCCAAGGGGTCGGCCATGCTGCACTCCAAGCTGCTGTCCAATATCCGGGAGATCCAGAGCCGCGGCGCGGTGACGATCGTGATCGCCGAAGAGGGCGACGACACCGTACGCCCTTTCGCCGACCACTTGATCGAAATCCCTTCGGTGTCAACTCTTTTGCAACCGCTGCTGTCGACCATCCCGCTTCAGGTGTTCGCCGCGTCGGTCGCGCAGGCCCGCGGTTACGACGTCGACAAACCGCGGAACCTGGCCAAGTCTGTCACCGTCGAATAGAGCGTGGAACTCGTGGCGGACGCATCGGTGGGTAGCCGCCTGCGAATGATGGGGCTCGCCGTGTGGCGTTTCGTCAGCGGCGCGCCGTTGACCTACGCGTGGCTGTTTGTGCTGATGATCACGACGATCATCCAAAACGAGCTCCCCGGTCGGCAACTGCACGCGGTGCTGCTGCACCGCTCCACCAACATTCACGCGCTGGGGACGGATCCGCTGGACGTGCTGTTTTCCAGCCTGCTGTGGATCGACGGCAAGAATCTGGAACCCTATCTGCTGCTGTTCACGCTGTTCCTCGCGCCGGCCGAACACTGGCTGGGCCAACTGCGTTGGCTCACCGTCGGATTGACCGCCCACGTCCTTGCCACCTACGTCAGCGAAGGCCTGCTCTACTTCGCGATCGAGGAACACAATGCCGCGCAGCGGCTGGTGCACGCCCGCGACATCGGGGTCAGTTATTTTCTCGTCGGCGTGATGGCCATGCTGACCTATCACATCGCGCGACCGTGGTGCTGGGGTTACCTCGGGGTACTGCTGGTCATCTTCGGTTTTCCATTGCTCACCATGGACCGCGTCGAGCTGAACTTCACCGCCATCGGACACTTCACCGCGATCCTGATCGGTTTGTGCTTCTATCCGATGGCCCGGGCGAACAAGAAGCCGCAGTGGAATCCCGCGCGGTTCAAGCAGACCGTGCGGCGACTCCGATCCCACGAGGCATCAACCTGACCGGGTCGTCGGCGAAAGTCGTCGTCCGGCAAGCGTATTCGACACCGCCTGGCTAGGTTCGGCTAGCGGTGACGTAGCCCAGCGAGGCGAACGCCGCTTCCCCTTCTTCGGCGGCTGTTGGCAACGTAAAGCCGTGGGCGGCAAAGAGATCCATGGCGCTGGTGGCAGCGGCCTGCCAGCCGTGGGCGTTTAGGTACTCGAGCACATCGTTGCGGTCGCCGCCATACCACAGGTCGGTCATCTCCACGTCGAAGCCGTGGTCGCGCCAACGATCGGTCGCCTCGCGCATCCGATCGGCCATCATCGGGACCGAACGGCTGGCGTCCGGCAGGTTCTCGGTCGCCAATCGGCTGCCCGCCGCGCTGAGCACGCCGATGTTGTCCAGCAGCGCGTCCTGGGCATCCGGCGGCAGGAATGGCAGCAGGCCTTCAGCGCTCCACGCGGTCGGTTTGGCGGGGTCCAACCCG
>DASSGQ010000248.1:0-2239 GCA_035693385.1 Mycobacterium sp. | reverse complement strand
CGCGCCCAAAGGATTTCGCCGACGGGTACACGGGCGTGACCGTTCGCGAAGGCCCGGCGACATGGCCACCGCAACGTTTCGTCGGCCCGCTGTTGGGATCACTGGCTCGCATCGACGGCGGCCGGCCGGCCGACCGCGACCGCGGTAGCCGCGTCACCCTCGGCGTGCTCGGTGGGATCCTGCTGTTCGTCCTGTCGGGGATGGGCTATGGATCGATGTTCACGATGATCCCGTCGATCTACGAGGCGCGCAGTCAAGGGCTGGACGTCGGCGACGCCGAGCGCCGCCACTGGTCCTATCTCGACAGCGGCACCAAGACATGGGCGTATAGGCTGTTTCCGGCGCCGTACATCGTCGCCGCGATCCTGACGTGGATGTCGTATGTGCGCGAGCGGGTCCCGGCCGCATGCATGCCCGCGGACGTGCTTACAACCCAGCCTCCCCGCATGTGATGTCTTCTGCAACAGGGGCAATGCGTCAGCAATTGTGTGGTAACGCATCCGAAACACCCCAGGCCTACACAGGTCATATGGCCCAGCCAAAATCCGCGCCACTGACCGGCTACCGGGTCGCGGTCACGTCTTCTCGCCGCGCCGAGGAGCTGTGCGCATTGCTGAGCCGCCAGGGCGCCGAGGTCTGCAGCGCGCCCGCGATCAACATGATCGCGCTTCCCGACGATGACGAACTGCACAGCAACACCAAGGCTTTGATCGCGGAGCCGCCCGACATCCTGGTGGCGCATACCGGCATCGGCTTTCGCGGCTGGCTGGCCGCGGCCGAGGGCTGGGGGCTGGCCAACGAACTCATCACGGCGTTGTCGTCGGCCCGGATCGTGTCGCGCGGGCCGAAGGCGACGGGAGCGCTGCGCGCTGCCGGCCTGCACGAGGAATGGTCTCCGGAGTCCGAATCCTCACACGAAGTGCTGGAGTATCTGCTCGAATCGGGTGTCGCCGGAATGCGCATCGCCCTCCAGTTGCACGGCGCCGCCGACGCCTGGGACCCGTTCCCGGAATTTATCGGCGGGTTGCGTTTCGCGGGTGCCGAGGTGGTGCCCATTCGGGTATACCGCTGGAAGCCAACACCATTGGGCGGGGATTTCGATCAGCTGGTCACCGGGGTGGCACGACGACAATTCGACGCGGTCACTTTCACATCGGCACCCGCCGCGGCTGCGGTGCTGGAACGCGGTCGCGAGCTGAACATCGAGGACCAGCTGTTGGGAGCGCTGCGTACCGATGTGCACGCGATGTGCGTCGGTCCGGTGACGTCCAAACCGCTGATCCGCAAAGGCGTTCCAACGTCGTCACCGGAGCGGATGCGGTTAGGAGCCCTGGCCCGGCATATCGCCGAGGAGCTACCGCTGCTGGGGTCGTGCACCGTCCAGGCCGCCGGCCACCTGGTCGACATCCGCGGCACGTGTGTGCTGGTCGATGGTTCGATCACGCTGCTGTCGCCGTCCGGGATGGCGATACTGCGCGCGCTCGCGCAGCGACCCGGGGACGTGGTCGCACGTGGCGACTTGTTACGGGTGCTGCCCGGCAACAGCAACGACCCGCACGCCGTCGACACCGCCGTGCTGAGGTTGCGAACAGCCTTGGGCGACAAAAACATCATCGCGACGGTGGTCAAGCGCGGTTACCGGCTTGCCCTCGACGACCCGCCGGGTTCCCCATGGACCTGATCCTGGCCGCGCACGGCACCCGCAGACCCGGCGGCGTCGCGATGATCGGCGACCTTGCGGCGCAAGTGAGCACGATGCTCGATCGCAGGGTCCAGGTCGCATTCGTCGACGTGTTGGGGCCCACACCCAGCGAGGTGCTGTCGCGGGCGGCGGGCGGCGGCCGGCCCGCCATCGTGGTGCCGGCGTTCCTGTCGCGCGGCTATCACGTGCGCACCGACCTACCCGCCCACGTCGCGGCCAGTGGACACCCCAACGTCATCGTCACTTCCGCGCTGGGCCCGAGTGCGGAGATTGCCCGGATCGTCGCCGATCAGTTGGCGAAATCCGGTTGGCGTCTGGGTGATTCGGTGATTCTTGGAGCGGCGGGCACCACGGATCCCCGAGCACGCGCCGACCTGCACGTCATCGCGACGACGTTGTCGGCGCTGGTCGGATCGCGGGTGCGGCTGGGATTCGCGGCCGCCGGCGATCCGCACGTGGACGACGCGGTCGCCGACGCTCGCCGTGGCGGCGCGCGTCGCGTCGTGGTCGCCTCCTATCTGCTGGCCGATGGCCTGT
>DASSGQ010000247.1:0-9570 GCA_035693385.1 Mycobacterium sp. | reverse complement strand
CAACATCCAGGTGCGTCGGGAAGCGGTACCTCCGATATACGTGCCGCCGGAAACGTGCAAGGTGTGCACGTCAAAGAATTGCCAGTCGAAGTGTCTCCGCGCGTGCAAGTCGAAAGTGGAATGAAACTCGACGATCTGTGTGCGCTTCTCGACCGCACGGAGTTCCCGGCCGCGGATGCGCGCGAACACCCGGAGCGGGAATCGGTTCTTTCCGCACGAGACGCCGTCACCACCGCGGTGCGTGACGATGAGTTCTTGACCGACTGCATGGCACGCGAGTTGGACGTGCTGGAGCAGCGGCTTCCCCGTCGAGGGTTGGTTCCCTTCTACACGCTGCCGGCATCGGGTATCGGGTTCGCGTTCGGCTACTGGCCGCCCGGCCGAACCGCGGGTGCTCACGAACACACCGCGTGGACGATCACCGCCGTGTGTCGCAATCAGCTGGTGGTGCAAACCTTTGATCGCGAGAAGTCCTACCGACGTCAAGAGCTGGTCCCGAAGAACCTCTTCGACGCGCCGGCAGGCCGGGTCGGCTTCATCTACGAGCCCTGCATTCATGATCCGCGCAACCCGACGAATCGGTGGTCGCTGTCGATGCACGTCACCAGTCCGCGTGACGGCGAAAATGTCAGCGGGGACTTGTGTTTGCCGCTATTGGACGACATGAGAGCCCAGCGATCGGTGGACTATGACGACCCGTACGCGTCAGTCGGGTGGGCCAGGTATCAGCACATCCTGATCCATCAGATCGTCCGTTTCCTGGCCGGAACCAGTGTCCCGGCCGCCGATGACCTGCTGGCTCGATGCACGCATCTCGGCTCCGCGGCGACCCGTCGGTACATCGACGGCTTGGGCAGGAACAAACGTGAGAAGCTCGCCGCGGCAAAGACGCTCACGCTCACCCACCAGGATCTGATCTTGAGTTGTCGTGAATTCGATGATTGCGTTGCGCTGGGTGTCGACACGCCAAACGGATGGGTGGAGCAGGTGAGAATGGCCCGACTTGCCCGCGAGGCGATCGCCTTCTGCGCCAGCAGGGCGGCATTCGATGTCGATGAGATTCCGGGGCGCCTGACGGGTGAAGAGCGCTGGGCTATCGCCGAAGCGCTGGAGGAGTCCGGCACGTTCAGAATCGGAGCCAGCTGATGTCGGTGGCTGAACCGCAAGCGATGGGGCGATCCATTTCGGCTGCGGCTCTCGATGCGCTTTCGTTCGAGGCTCCGTATGTCGTCGAGCGCCTCGTGAAGGACAGGGTCGTCGACTCGGTTTCGGAGGGTGAGAGGTTGTTCACGGAAGCCAAGAGATATCTCGTGCTCTCCGAGGCCAACCCGGAAGCGGACGTTGGCATGTACTCAGTGCGTGTCGACGAGGCCTGGCACACGTTCCTCCTGTACACGGACCAGTACACACAGTTCTGCGAGCGGTTCTTCGGCAGGTATATCGGGCACGCTCCGACGAATGCACCGCCCGATGAAGCGCACGACCGCGAGCATCGCCCGGAATTGACGTTTTGCGAATTCCGCGAGAGGTACGAGGCGCTGTTCGGCGAGCCGTTGCCCGACTTCTGGTACGACGCCCGCGGCGTCAACCCGGCGCGGCGGATGTTCAACGACTCGGCGGGAAGCATGACTGTGGTGCACCATGATTCGGTGGCTGAGCTCCTCGATGACGAGGGCGAGGTGATCGTCTCGGCGAACGACATCGCCTACGGCGCACTGAAGTTCATCGCGCAAACGGGCGCCTTCTACGTCAGGGAACTCCCGGGCGGTCTGACCGACAAGGAAAAGGTCGCTCTCGTCGAAGCCGTCATGTCGGAGGGCGCGCTCCGCTTGGCGCCATAACTCGCGCAAGCGCTAGGCAGAAGACCGCGCGCGCAACGTTTCCAACGCCTTGTCGGCGTGGGTGTCCATGTTGAATTCGCTGGAGATCACGTCGAGCACCCGGCGGTCGGTGTCGATGACAAAGGTCGTGCGTTTGACCGGCATCAGCTTGCCCAGCAGGCCGCGCTTGACGCCGAACTGCGTGGCGACGGTGCCCTCGGTGTCGGACAGCAGCGGGTAGTCGAACTTCTGCATGTCGGCGAATTTGGCCTGCTTCTGCACCGGATCGGCGCTGATGCCGACGCGGTTGGCGCCGACGGCGGCGAATTCCGCGGCGAGGTCGCGGAAGTGACAGGCTTCCTTGGTGCAGCCGGGTGTCATCGCGGCGGGGTAGAAGAACAGCACCACGGGCCCGTCGGCAAGCAGCGCGCTGAGCTTACGGGGCGTCCCCGTCTGGTCGGGAAGTTCGAAGTCGGCCACGGTGTCGCCAGTTTTCATGGCCGCCACGCTACGCCCGTCCGCCCGATGAGCTGCCCGCGAGCGTAACGCCGCTGCGAAAACCAGCCACGAAGATCGCGGTGGCGTTACGCTCGCGGCCCGCTTTTCTTACGTCTGCGAGGATGGTTCGGTGCATGCCCACCTCGCCGCCACCACCTCACGGGACGAGTTCCGCCTGCTGGCCGCCGAGCACCGGGTGGTCCCGGTGACCCGCAAGGTCTTGGCCGACACCGAGACGCCTTTGTCGGCCTATCGCAAACTTGCCGCCAACCGGCCGGGCACCTTTCTGCTGGAGTCCGCCGAAAATGGCCGATCCTGGTCGAGGTGGTCGTTCGTCGGCGCGGGCGCGCCGTCAGCGCTGACCGTGCGCGACGGCCATGCCGCGTGGCTCGGAGCCGTGCCGCGGGACGCGCCCACCGGCGGCGACCCGCTGCAGGCCCTGCGAACCACCCTGGAGCTGCTGGCCACCCACGCCCCCCACTCCGAGCCGGGGCTACCGCCGCTGTCCGGCGGCATGGTCGGCTTCTTCGCCTATGACCTGGTGCGGCGCCTGGAACGGCTGCCCGAACTCGTGGTGGACGACCTCCAGCTGCCGGACATGGTGCTGCTCCTGGCCACGGATCTGGCGGCCGTCGACCACCACGAGGGAACCATCACGCTGATCGCCAACGCCGTGAACTGGAACGGCACCGACGAGCGGATCGACGAGGCCTACGACGACGCGATCACGCGGTTGGACGTGATGACCACCGCACTGGGTCAGCCGTTGCCATCGACGGTCGCCACCTTCAGCAGGCCCGAGCCCAGGCATCGAGCCCAGCGCACCGTTGAGGAATACGGCAAGATCGTCGACTATCTCGTCGAGCAGATCGCAGCCGGCGAAGCCTTCCAGGTGGTGCCCTCACAGCGCTTCGAGATGGACACCGACGTCGACCCCATCGATGTGTATCGGATGCTGCGCGCAACCAATCCAAGCCCTTACATGTATCTGTTGCATGTGCCGAATGATGCTGGCAAAACCGACTTTTCGATCGTCGGCTCCAGCCCGGAGGCGCTGGTCACCGTCGCCGACGGCTGGGCGAAAACGCATCCGATCGCCGGAACCCGATGGCGCGGGCAAACCGACGAGGAGGATCAGCTGCTGGAAAAGGAGCTGCTGGCCGACGAGAAGGAACGCGCCGAGCACCTGATGCTGGTCGACTTGGGTCGCAACGACCTTGGGCGGGTCTGCACGCCGGGCACCGTGCGCGTGGACGACTACAGCCACATCGAGCGCTACAGCCACGTGATGCACTTGGTCTCGACGGTGACCGGGATGCTGGACGACGGCAAGACCGCCCTCGACGCGGTGACGGCCTGCTTCCCGGCCGGCACGCTGTCGGGCGCACCCAAGGTGCGGGCCATGGAGCTGATCGAAGAGGTGGAGAAGACGCGCCGCGGCCTCTACGGCGGTGTGGTCGGCTACCTGGACTTCGCCGGCAACGCCGACTTCGCGATCGCCATCCGCACCACGTTGATGCGCGACGGCATCGCCTATGTCCAGGCCGGCGGTGGGGTAGTGGCCGACTCCAACGGTCCCTACGAATACGCCGAGGCCAGCAACAAGGCGCGAGCGGTACTGAACGCGATCGCCGCCGCGGAGACGTTGGCGGCTCCGGCCGTCAGCCGACGCCGCAATGGCTGACGTCCGGCCGAACCGGCCCCGCCGGCTCACCGGCCGGCGGAAGATCGGGATAGCCCAGCTGTTGCTGGTGGTCGCCGCCGCGGGGCTGTGGATGGCGGCGCGGCTGCCGTGGGTTGTCATCCGCTCGTTTGACGGGCTGGGCCCGCCGAAGGAAGTGACCTTGAACGGCGCGTCGTGGTCGACGGCGCTGCTGCCCTTGGCGCTGCTGATGCTGGCGGCGGCCGTCGCGGCACTGGCGGTGCGTGGGTGGCCGCTGCGCCTGCTGGCGGGGCTGCTGGCGGCCGCCAGCCTCGCGGTCGCCTACCTGGGTATCAGTCTCTGGGTGATTCCGGACGTGACGCTGCGCGGAGCCGATCTGGCGCACATCTCGGTGATGTCGCTGGCCGGAAGCGAACGGCGCTATTGGGGGGCGGGGCTCGCGGTGGCCGCCTCGGCGTGCGCTCTCATCGCTGCGGTTCTGTTGATGCGGTCGGCTTCGGATGCGGGGTCGGCCCGCGCGAGCGCGACGAAGTACGCGGCGCCCGCGAGCCGCCGATCGAATGCGGGACGCGAAGAAGGCGGCGGGACGACGCTCGACGAGCCGGAGACACCGGAGATGTCGGAGCGGATGATCTGGGACGCCCTTGACGAGGGCCGCGACCCGACCGACCGGCCCCGCGGGTCCGACACCGAGGGTCGGTGACGGGTCGCGCGCCGACGGTCGCTACCCTTCATTGACGTCATCGAAATCGGCGGAGTGACCGCGATGACAGTGTGGTGGCAGTGGGAAGGAAACGACTGGTATGAGCCCGGCATCGGTGCTTGACTCCATTCTCGAGGGAGTCCGGGCCGACATCGCCGCGCGCGAAGCCGTTGTCAGCCTGTCCGAGATCAAAGCGGCCGCAGCGGCAGCGCCGCCGCCGCTGGACGTGATGGCCGCGCTGCGCGAGCCCGGCATCGGCGTCATCGCGGAGGTCAAGCGCGCTAGTCCGTCGGCGGGTTCACTGGCGCCGATTGCCGATCCGGCGAAGCTGGCGCGTGCCTACGAAGACGGTGGGGCACGGATCATCAGCGTTTTGACCGAAGAGCGGTGTTTCCGCGGGTCGCTTGACGACCTTGACGCGGTGCGGGCCGCGGTCTCGATTCCGGTACTGCGCAAAGACTTTGTGGTGCAGCCATATCAGATCCACGAGGCGCGCGCGCACGGCGCCGACATGTTGTTGCTCATCGTTGCGGCGTTGAACCAGTCGGCGTTGGTGTCGATGCTGGACCGCACCGAATCCCTTGGCATGACGGCCCTCGTGGAGGTGCACACCGAGCAAGAGGCCGACCGGGCGCTGCGGGCGGGTGCCAACGTGATCGGCGTCAACGCGCGTGATCTCGCGACGCTCGAGGTGGACCGGGATTGCTTCGCGCGCATCGCTCCCGGGCTACCCAGCAAGGTGATCAGGATCGCCGAGTCCGGGGTGCGTGGCACCGGGGACCTGCTGGCGTATGCCGGCGCGGGTGCCGACGCCGTATTGGTCGGTGAAGGTCTGGTCAAAAGTGGCGACCCCCGCGCAGCGGTTGCCGATCTGGTCACCGCGGGCACCCATCCGTCCTGTCCCAAACCGGCTCGCTAGACGGTTGAACCGCATGAGCCGTCCCCGCGTCGAGAATTGGTGATGGTAGACCTGTCCCGCCCGAAGCTTCCGCTTTCGAGTGCGGCCATCGTCGAACCCACCCGCCACGATCCCGATGCGGGTGGTCATTTCGGCGGCCCCGGTGGTTATGGTGGCCGCTATGTCGCCGAGGCCTTGATGGCCGTGATCGAAGAAGTCACCGCCGCCTACGAGAAGGAACGCGTCAACCCGGATTTCCTGGACACGCTCGATGAGCTGCAGGCGAATTACGCGGGCCGCCCGTCACCGTTGTATGAGGCCGCCCGTCTCGCTGAGCATGCCGGCTCGGCGCGGATCTTCCTCAAACGAGAAGACTTGAACCACACCGGTTCTCACAAGATCAACAATGTGCTGGGTCAGGCGTTGTTGGCCAAAAGAATGGGCAAGACCCGGGTTATCGCCGAAACCGGAGCCGGCCAGCACGGCGTGGCCACCGCCACCGCATGCGCGTTGCTGGGGCTGGATTGTGTGGTCTACATGGGCGCCGTCGACACCGCGCGCCAGGCGCTCAACGTGGCCCGGATGCGGCTGCTGGGTGCCGAGGTCATCTCGGTCGAGACCGGTTCGCAAACGCTGAAGGACGCCATCAATGACGCGTTCCGGGATTGGGTTACCAACGCCGACAACACGTACTACTGCTTCGGCACCGCGGCCGGCCCGCATCCTTTCCCGACCATGGTGCGTGACTTTCAGCGCATCATCGGCCTGGAGACGCGGGTGCAGATCCAGGATCAGGCGGGCCGCTTGCCCGACGCCGTCACGGCGTGCGTCGGCGGTGGGTCCAACGCCATCGGGATCTTCCATGCGTTCATCGACGATCCGGGCGTGCGGCTGATCGGGTTCGAAGCGGCCGGCGATGGTGTCGAAACCGGCAGGCACGCAGCGACATTCACCGGCGGTTCACCGGGGGCGTTCCAGGGATCGTACTCCTATCTGCTGCAGGACGAGGACGGTCAGACCATTGAATCCCATTCGATTTCAGCGGGTCTGGACTATCCGGGGGTGGGTCCCGAACACGCCTGGCTCAGGCACACCGGACGCGCCGAATATCTGCCCATCACCGATGCCGAGGCGATGGACGCGTTCCGTCTGCTGTGCCGCACGGAAGGCATCATCCCCGCGATCGAATCCGCCCACGCGGTGGCCGGTGCCCTCAAGCTAGGCCCCCAACTGAGCGAAGTGTTGGGAAGGGACGCGGTCATTGTGGTGAACCTGTCGGGTCGCGGTGACAAGGACGTCGAGACCGCCGCGAAGTGGTTCGGCCTTGTTTCGCCCGGCGAGCAAGGCGGGCAATCGAAGGGGCCGGTCGACGAGGGCACGCAATGACGGTGGAGCACAGCGAAGCCGGCAGGCTCGGGCCCACCTTCGATTCCTGCCGCAACGACAATCGCGCGGCGCTGATCGGCTACCTGCCCACCGGCTATCCCGATGTGCCGACATCCGTGGCCGCGATGATCGCCCTGGTCGAATCCGGTTGTGACATCATCGAAGTCGGTGTTCCGTATTCGGATCCGGGCATGGACGGCCCGACCATTGCCAGGGCGACGGAGGTCGCGCTGCAGGGGGGAGTGCGGGTCCGCGACACGCTTGCCGCGGTCGAGGCGATCAGTCTGGCCGGCGGACGTGCTGTGGTCATGACCTACTGGAATCCGGTGCTGCGTTACGGGGTTGACGCGTTCGCGCGGGATTTGGCGGCGGCCGGCGGATACGGCCTGATCACTCCCGACCTCATCCCCGACGAGGCTGAGCAGTGGCTGGCGGCGTCCGAGGAGCATCGGCTGGATCGCATATTTCTGGTGGCACCGTCCTCGACACCCCAACGGTTGGTGACGACGGTCGAGGCAACGCGCGGATTCGTGTACGCGGCGTCGACCATGGGAGTGACCGGCGCCCGTGACGCGGTGTCGCAGGCCGCACCCGAATTGGTAAGCAGGGTAAGAGCGGTGTCCGACATACCCGTCGGCGTCGGCCTGGGGGTGCGATCGCGAGAACAGGCCGCGCAGATCGGCAGCTACGCCGACGGTGTCATCGTCGGCTCCGCGTTGGTGTCGGCACTGGGTGACAGCGGCTTGCCGGCATTGCGCGTGCTGACTGAAGAACTGGCCATCGGCGTGCGTCAGCGGGCGGTCGCCTCGTGACGATGTTGCCCACGTACTTTCCCAGCCCGCCGCAAGGCGTGTGGCACCTGGGGCCGTTGCCCATTCGCGCCTACGCGCTGTTCATCATCACCGGCATCGTGGCCGCTCTGATGATCGGTGACCGGCGCTGGGAGGCACGCGGCGGCCAGCGCGGCGTCATCTATGACGTCGCGCTGTGGGCTGTGCCGTTCGGATTGGTCGGCGGCCGGCTCTATCACCTGGCCACCGACTGGCAGACCTATTGGGGCCCGGGCGGGGCCGGGTTCGGTGCGGCGCTGCGAATCTGGGACGGCGGCTTGGGCATCTGGGGTGCGGTAGCCCTGGGCGGCGTCGGCGCGTGGATCGGCTGTCGGCGTCACGGAATTCCGCTGCCCGCCTTCGCCGACGCCATCGCCCCGGGAATCGTCCTGGCGCAGGCCATCGGTCGGCTCGGGAACTACTTCAATCAGGAGCTCTACGGTCGCGAGACCACGGTGCCGTGGGGTTTGGAGATCTTCTACCGGCGAGACCCTTCCGGATACGTCGACCCGCATTCGCTCGACGGCGTCTCGACGGGGCAGATCGCGTTCGTCGTGCAACCGACGTTTCTGTATGAATTGATCTGGGATCTGCTGATTTTCGTCGCATTGCTCTATGTGGACCGGCGGTTCAAGTTGGGCTACGGGCGGCTGTTCGCGCTCTATGTGGCGGGTTACTGCGTCGGACGCTTCGGCGTCGAGCTGCTTCGCGACGATACGGCCACGCACATCGCCGGAATCCGGATCAATGTGTTCACATCGACTTTCGTGTTCATCGGGGCCGTGGTGTACATCATTTTGGCGCCCAAGGGTCGCGAGGATCCCGAGACCCTGCGCGGGACCGACGAGGATGCCGAAGAATCCGAAGAATCCGAAGAATCCGAGCCGGCCGATGAGCAGGCGACCGTCGCTTCGGCGGCGACTGCTACGGCGAACGCTGTCGGAGGCAGTGACGACGAACCGCATGATTCGGCGGAAGCAGTCGAATCTGCCGAAGTCGCCGAGGCGGAAGCTGCGGAACCTGAGACCGTCGACACCGAGACCGTCGAAGCCGAAACCGAAGTCGTGGAGCCCGAAGGCGCCGAGCCTGACGTAGCGCAGAGCGAGGCCGCGGACGCCCACGTGGCCGAGCCCGAAACCGCGGACGCTGAAGCCGAAGAATCGGACGTCGCCGCGGACACCGAGGGCGAAGACGTCGTATCCGAGGTTGCGGAGCCTGGAGTTGCTGAGGCCGAAGAACTCCAAGCCGACGTGGCCGACGAGCCTGAAACCGAGGTGGAGGAGCCCGCGCAGGCGGATACGGAAGCCCTTGTGGCCGACGAGCCCGAAGCCGACAAGCCTGAGGCTGCCGAGCCCGAAACCGAGGTGGAGGAGCTCGCGCAGGCGGATACGGAAGCCCTTGTGGCCGCTGTAGCCGACGCGGCCGAAGCCGACGAGCCCGAAGCTGCCGAACCCGAAGTTGTCGAGCCCGAAACCGAGGTGGAGGAGGTCGCGCAGGCGGATACGGAAGCGCCTGTAGCCGACATGGCCGACGTTGCCGACGAGCCCGAAGCCGAAGCCGAGGTGGAGGAGCCCGCGCACGACGAAGCGCCCACCGGGTCCGACGTCGACGCAGGGGACCGAGAAGACCAGCCTGAGGCCGCGCCCGACACGACGCCCGCCGCCGACGCCGAAACAGCAACCGAGGAAGCCAAGGCCGATGCGACGACGACGCCGACCGGCCGCGCCCGGCGTCGATTCGGCTTCCTGCAGAGGAACCGAACGCGTCGTTAG
>DASSGQ010000246.1:0-5314 GCA_035693385.1 Mycobacterium sp. | reverse complement strand
CGACCTTGCTTGTGCCGCTTGGCGACGGCGGCCTGCCGGCCCGCGTCGAGGGTGAGCAGGTGTCGCTCTCGGACCTCGTCGAGGTCGGCGCGCGGCCGATCGAGATCCACTGCCGACGAACGTGATTCGCCATCGGTCGCGACGCCGCTACGGGTGAAGACCAGCAGCGGGTCTCCGGTTCCGACGACCTGGCCGGGCGCCACCAGGCGGCGCGCTATGTGCAGCGCGTCCGGTGCGGCGAGCACGTGCTGCATCTTCATCGCCTCGAGGACGATCAGTGGGGCGCCGGCATCGGACTCGACGCCTTCGGCCGCCACCTCGACCACGGTGCCGGCCAATTGCGCGCGCAGCACTTCCTCACCGGGGTAGAGCTCGACCGCCGTGACACGGACGTCGGGCTGGCGGGACAACGTGGCGGACGCCAGCCCGGGAAGCTTCTCGTCGAGGAAACCCGTGGTCACCCAGCCCGATTGAAGCTGACTGTCCGACAGCAGTTCCCGCAGAAACGCGAGGTTGGTGCCGATCCCCTCGATGCCGAATTCGCCCAGCGCGGCCCTGGCCTTGCGCACCGCCGCCGGAAACGACGATCCGCGCACCACGGTGATGACCTTGGCCAGCAGCGAGTCGTACTGCGGGTTGGTGACCAGGCCCGGGCGGCCGTACGTGTCGACGCGCACTCCGGGCCCGCTCGGCACCGAGAACACGGTCAAGGAGCCCGCCGCGGGCACCACCGAGCCGTCGGCGGCAAAGGTCTCCATGTTGACCCGGGCCTGGATCGCGATGCCGCGTCGCGCGGCCGGCTCGCCGATGACTTCGTCACCATCTGACGCAATGCCCGACGGGAGTCCCAGCTGGTAGTACGACGCGCCGCCGGCGATGGCCAGCTGGACGGCCACCAGGTCCACCCCGGTGGTCTCCTCGGTGACCGTGTGCTCCACCTGGATGCGCGGGTTGATCTCGAGGAAGACGAAACTCTCACCGGTGACCAGGAATTCGACGGTGGCCAGTCCGCGCAGCCCGACCCTGGCGCACAGCCGGGCCGCAGCCTGATGTAGCCCTCGGCGCAGCGCGTCCGAAAGCCCTTGGGCGGGTGCGATTTCGACCAGCTTCTGGTAGCGCCGCTGGATGCTGCAGTCCCGATCACCCAGGGCCCACGCGCGTGTCTGATGGCCGGCCGGTGCCCCCACGACCTGGACCTCGAGGTGCCGCGCGGCGTCGAGGGCCGCCTCGGCGAACAGCGCCGGATCACCGAAGCCGAGCCGGGCCTCGGCGGCGCACTGTTGGTAGGCGCTGTCGATCTGATCGGCGCTGCGCACCTTTCGCATGCCCCGGCCCCCGCCACCGGCCAGCGCCTTGATCATGATGGCGCCGTCCTGGGCTGCGAAGAATGCGCGCACGTCCTCGACGCTGCTCGGCCCTTCGGTCGCCGGCAGCACAGGAACCCCGGCGGCAATTGCCGCACCTCGGGCCGACGACTTGTTGCCGACCAATTCGAGCACATCGGCGTGCGGCCCCACGAACGTGTAGCCGGCCGCGGTTGCGGCGCGGGCGAATTCGGGGTTCTCGCTGAGGAATCCGTAGCCAGGGTGGATCAGCCCGGCGCCGGAGTTCGCGGCCGCCGCGAGCACTGCGGGCTGGTCCAGGTAGGCGGCCGGCCCGGTTCCCGGCAGACCGATCGCTTCGTCAGCTGCGTGCACGTGTGGACTGCCGGCGTCGTCTTCGGCGTAGACGGCAACGGTTTGAATGCCCAATTCTGTTGCGGTGCGGATGATTCGAAGTGCGATCTCGCCACGGTTGGCGATCAGCAGCGTCGCACTCATCGGAGCGGCTCACCCCATCGGACTTCCTTGCGCAGCTTGCCCTTGAGCAGTTTGCCGCCGGCGTTGCGTGGCAACGCTTCGTCCACGACGGTGACGTATTGCGGAACCTTGAAATCGGCCAACTGGCCGCGGCAGTGTTCGAGCACGGACGACACGTCGACCTGTTCTGGGCCGCCGAAAAGGACGGCGCCGACCTTTTCTCCCATGACGTCGTCGGGCACCGCCAGCACGCAGGCGTCCGCGACGGTGGGCGCCGCCAGCAAGGCGGCTTCGACCTCGACGCTGGAGACGTTCTCGCCGCCCCGGTTGATGATGTCCTTGAGCCGATCGATGATGTGCACCCGGCCCGCGTCGTCCACCCGAACCACGTCTCCTGTGTGCAACCAGCCGTCCGCGAAAGTGGCAGCGGTCGCCTCCGGCCGGTTCCAGTAGGTTGCCGCCACATTGGCTCCGCGGGCGACCAACTCCCCCACGCCCGGCTCGTCGCCGCCAAACGGAACCAGACCGAGGTCCACCGAGGGAACCGCGTATCCGACCGAGTCGGCGTGTTCGACGGCGTCACGGTCGGGCAAAGCGGTCATCAGCGATGCCGATTCGGTCATGCCGTATCCGTTGAACACCGTGGCTTGCGGAAACGCCTCCTTCACCGCCCGCACCAATGACGGCGCGATCGGCGCGCCTCCATAGCCGACCCAACGGACGCCGGAAACGTCGGCGCTCGCAAATGCCCTGTGCCGCAACAGCAATGAATAGATCGCCGGAACGGTGACCATGACGGAGATGCGCTCGGTAGTCAGCGCGGCGATCAACTCGTCCAGGTTGAGCGCGGGCATGATCACCGATGCTCCCCCGAGCCGGGCTGCGGCCAGAAGTTGTGTGTTGCAACCGGTCACATGGAACAGCGGCACCGAGATGAGCGTGCGCATCGCCTCGCCGAGATCCCTTGGCTGTTCCAGACATCGCAGCGCGTTCTCCGTGTTGGTCAGGAATGCCTCGTGGGTAGTCGGCACGCCCTTGGGATGGCCGGTGGTGCCTGAGGTGTAGAACAGGGCGGCGGTGTCCGCGCGACCGAGCCGCTCCGTCACGTACGTGTGGGCGTCGGGCAGCGGTGCATCGGACGCCAGATCCACCCGTGCACCCGAGTCGGACAGCACGAACTCGACCTCCGGTTGCGCAGAGCGGGTATTGACCGCCACCGCAACGCCGCCGGCCATCACGGTGCCCCAGAATGCCAGCACCCAGTTGATCCCCGCGGGGTAGCGCACGGCGACGCGATCGCCCGGTTGCACACCCGCCGCGCGCAGCCCTCCTGAGACGCGCGACGCGCGGTCCCAGAGCTGCCGGTAGGTCAGTCGTTCGGCGCCTGGTGCCGCCAATTCGACCACGGCTTGGGCCCCTGGGCGGCGGTCGACCTGCTCGGCGAGCATGTCCAGCAACGTGGCCGGCAGATCGTCGTAGCGCGGAATGCCATCAACGTCGCGGGAAACGCCAGCCGTCGGGAACGGGTTGTGGTCGCGAGGAATCTCGGTCACTGCAGGCATGCCCTGTCCTTACGATCCGGTGTCCTATCGTGATGCGGGGTGACGATCGAGGATTCCGCCATCATGCCCGAGGCGTTCTTCACGGTCGAAGGCGAGTCCTATTTGCTCGGCGCTGCCTTGGCCCAGCCCGCCGAGGCGTTCTGGCCGCCGTATCTCTAGATACCACGGCGCGTCCTCGGCTTGTCCGAAACCACCACGGTCGCTGCGACTTTCGCCCAACCTCTTCGGCGCGCCCCTCGGGGCGGCTACTTCAGGTCGGCAGCGACCCGCTCCAAGGCGGCGAGGTGGTCGTCGACTGTCGCCAGGCCGGCGTCCATGGTGTTCACCGAGACATGCGTGGCCCCGGCGGCCTTCCAGGCTGCGATGTCGGCAGCGACCTTGTCGCGGTCGCCGGCCCAGCTGGCCCGGCCTTCCATCCCCAGGCTGTTCGCGTCCCGGCCCGCGGTTGCCGCCGCCCGGTTCACCTGCTCGCGCGCGTAGTCGAGGCCGGGTCCGGGTTTCATCATGGGGAACCAGCCGTCGCCGAGCCGTCCGGCGCGTTCGTAGGCGCGGTCGGAAGCCGCACCAAACCACACGGGGATCGGCTGTTGGGTAGGCATCGGAGCCAGGCCCGCCCCCGTCACGGTGTGGTATCTCCCGCTGAAGGTGACCGAACGCTGCGTCCACAGCCGGCGCATCAGCTCGACCTGCTCCTCGGAGCGCTTGCCGCGGTTGGCGAATTGCTCGCCGAGCGCCTCGAACTCGACGGGGTTCCAGCCCAGTCCAATACCGAGCCGGAATCGCCCGCCGGTGAGCAGATCGACCTCGGCGGCCTGCTTGGCCACCAACACCGACTGTCGCTGCGGCAGGATGATGATGCCGGTGACGAGTTCCACTGTGGTGACCGCGGCCAGGTAGCCGAACATGACGAAGGGCTCGTGAAACGTTGTGTCGACGTCATAGGGGCCTTGCCAACCCTGATGCACTGTCGGGTCGGCGCCCACGACGTGGTCGTAGGCGAGGATGTGGGTGAACCCGAGTTGTTCGACGCCCTGCCCGTAGGCGCGGACGACTGCGGGGTCACCGCCGAGCTCGGTCTGCGGGAACACGACTCCAATGCGCATTTGGCTTTCAACCACGCCGCACCCCAACTGCTTCCCGCACAACGCGCGGCTCGGGCCGCGCTCAGGTCACGGTCGCGACTGCGGAGGCTGAGCCGGTCCGGGCAGCCCCGGCAACTGGGCAGCGAGACCCTGCCGGATTCCCCGATCTATCTCGTCTGCGCGCACCTGGCTGCCGGCTGGTGCGGTCTCTCGACAGCCGCAGTGCAGGGTGCTGACCGTGCCGCGCGCGTTGAGCCCGAAAGTGTCATCGAAGTGCTGCTCCGTGATCTCGCCGAGCTTGCGCTCCTCGCCCGTCCCGGCACTTGTCCACAACACGTCGACGGCGGCCTTTTCCCGCCTGACCGCGTCGAACAAACGGTCCAGATCGTCCAGGTTGGCCGAATCAGCCTGCACGCCAGTCACGTTCGGGCCGAGCAGATTGACGGCTTCATCCAGAGCTTCCTGCCGGCGACCCGAGATGAAAACGTGAGCTCCTTCGACAACGAACAACTTGGCGCCGGCAAGCGCCATACCACTTGATCCGCCCGTGATCACCGCCACCTTGCCGTCAAGCTTTCCCACGATCACTCCATCGGGCGATTACCTGGCTGGCGAAGTCAAGCATCTGGTCAAGGGTGGGGAACAGTGCGAAGGCATCCACGATCGCTTCATCAGCACCGGACCCGGCGAGGCGCTCGAGCCTGCCGGCAACCGAGTCAACGGACGTACCCGGTTCGAGGTTGATCCGCATGGCCGTCTTCAGCGCGTCAGGATCGCGGCCGGCGTCCTGCGCCGCACGGCGGGCGATCGCCACAAGTGGCGCGCGACCTCGTCCGCCTGGACCGGCCGCGGGTCGGCGTGGACGGGCGGC
>DASSGQ010000245.1:0-5418 GCA_035693385.1 Mycobacterium sp. | reverse complement strand
TTGCCGCCGTTTCCGCCGGGCCCGGTCGTGGAAGCGCCCCCGGCGCCGCCTGCGCCGGCGGCGCCGAGCAGCCCACCGGCGCCGCCGTTGCCGCCGTTCTGGCCGGGTGCACCGGACCCGCCGGCCCCGCCGTTGCCGATCAAAATCCCGGCGTTGCCGCCGTTTTGCCCGGTCCCCGGCGCCCCGTTGGCGCCGTTACCGATCAGCGGGCGCCCCACCAGCGCCTCGCTGGGCGCGTTGATGGCGCCCAGCAGCGTCTGCTGGACGTTGGCGGCCTCGGCGCTCGCATACGAGCCCGCGCCCGCGCTCAACGTCTGCACAAATTGGTCATGAAACGCCGTTGTCTGCGCGCTCAGCTCCTGAAAGTCCTGCGCGTAGCCGGAAAACAGCGATGCGACCGCGGCCGACACCTCGTCGGCGGCCGAGGCCACCACGCCGGTCGTCGGGGCGGCCGCGGCCGCACTCGCGCTACTGAGCGTCGTACCGATTCCAGCCAAATCCGAAGCCGCCGACGCCAGCGCCCCCGGCGCCGCGTTCACAAACGACATATCCCGCACCCTTCGTCAGCTCGTGACAGGCGAAGGCCCCCGCCATCACCAAAACCGTCCCCCCAATGGACGTTATCGTCATAGGCGGCCCGCCGCATTACCGATCAGTCAAGCCCGCATCGGCGGGTAGCCTGACCGCGTGGACTACGCTGGCGCATTCCTCGACGAGAATCGGGCATTCGCGGAGCTGTTCCGGGACGTCGACGGGTCTACGCCGGTGCCGACCTGCCCGGGTTGGAGCCTGACGCAACTGTTGCGCCACGTCGGCCGCGGTGACCGCTGGGCGGCGCAGATCGTGCGCGACAGGCTCGACCAGGCGCTTGATTTCCGCGCCGTCGAGGGTGGCAAGCCGCCGCCGGATCCCGCCGATGCGATCTCCTGGCTGTATGGCGGCGCGCAGCGGCTCGTCGACGCTGTCGAACTGTCGGGAGCGGAAACACCGGTGTGGACTTTCCTCGGGCCGCGCCCGGCTAACTGGTGGATCCGGCGCCGGCTGCACGAAACCGCGGTGCACCGCGCCGACGCCGCCATCGCGACCGGCACCGACTTCACGCTCGACTCCGGCATCGCCGCCGACGGGATCAGCGAATTTCTTGAACGGGTCGCGATCCAGGCCGGAAGCGCCGGGACGCCATTGCCGCTCGAGGAGGGCAACACCGTGCACTTGCACGCCGGCGATCCCGGGCTGGGCGAGGCCGGCGAATGGACCATCGGTGTCGAAGGGGGCGAAATCACCTGGTCGCACGAGCATGGCAAGGGCAGCGTCGCGCTGCGCGGGGGCGCCACCGAGCTGCTCCTGGCGATGACGCGCCGGGTCTCGCTGGCCGACACCGGTATCGAGCTCTTCGGCGACGCCGCCGTGTGGCAGAACTGGCTGGACCGTACCCCGCTCTAGCCGCGGCGGACACGGTAACTTGCTGACCATGACCACATCGGAGATCGCCACCGTGCTGGCGTGGCACGACGCCCTCAACGCTTCCGACCTGGCGACCTTGGTGGCCTTGTCCAGTGACGACATCGACATCGGTGACTCGCACGGAGCCGCACAAGGCCACCAGGCGTTGCGCACGTGGGCCGCTTCCCAGGAAGGGACGGCGGAGCCTGGCCGGATGTACGTCCACCACGGCGTCGTGGTCGTCGAACAGAAGGTCACCGCCCCGGACGGCACCGTCAGCGACGCCGCGTCGGCGTTCCGGGTGGTCCACGACCACGTCACCTCGGTGTTCCGGCACCATGATCTCGCGTCGGCGCTGGCAGCGACCGAGCTCACCGAGGCCGACCTCGTAAGTTAGGGGAGGGGAGGCGCATATGCGCGGGATCATTTTGGCCGGCGGGTCGGGTACCCGCCTTCATCCGATCACGATCGGCATCAGCAAGCAGTTGCTTCCGGTCTATGACAAACCAATGGTGTACTACCCGCTGTCCACTCTGATGATGGCCGGGATCCGCGACATTCTGGTGATCACCACCCCCCACGACGCGGCCGGCTTTCAGCGGCTCCTCGGCGACGGCTCGCAATTCGGCATCAACCTCACGTACGTGATGCAAGAACAGCCGGACGGTCTGGCGCAGGCGTTCGTCTTGGGCGCCAACCACATTGGCACCGAATCGGTGGCTTTGGTGTTGGGCGACAACATCTTCTACGGCCCGGGGTTGGGCACCAGTCTGAGCCGCTTTCAAAACCTGCGCGGCGGGGCCATTTTCGCGTATTGGGTGGCCAACCCGTCCGCCTACGGTGTGGTGGAATTCGGCGCCGACGGCATGGCGCTGTCGTTGGAAGAGAAACCCGAAACACCGAAATCCAATTACGCCGTACCGGGTTTGTACTTCTACGACAACGACGTGATCGAAATCGCCAAAGGACTCCAGAAATCGCCGCGCGGTGAGTACGAGATCACCGAGGTCAACCAGATCTACCTCAACCGGGGCCGGCTGGGGGTGGAGGTGATGGCCCGCGGCACGGCCTGGCTGGACACCGGTACGTTCGACTCGCTGTTGGACGCCAGCGATTTCGTGCGCACGCTGGAACGCCGGCAGGGACTCAAGGTCAGCGTCCCCGAGGAAGTCGCCTGGCGGCAGGGCTGGATCGCCGACGAGCAGCTGGCGGCGTGGGCGCGCACCCTGGTCAAGTCCGGGTACGGCGACTATCTGCTGGAGTTGTTGGAGCGGAGCTGATTCCGGCCGGCTTGGCCAGCACCGCCGCGATCGCCGTCGTCAACGGCACCGACAGCGCCAACGCGATGCCGCCGACCGCGGAGCGGGCCAGCTCGATGGCCACACTCTCGCTGATCAGCACGTCACCCAGCGATCGGTTGGCGACGCTGAACAGCAGCAGCAACGGCAGCGACGTGCCGGCATAGGCCAGCACCAGCGTGTACACCGTGCTGGCGATGTGGTCGCGGCCCACCCGGATCGCGCCCAGGAAGATGGCCCGCCGGGAGCCGCCGAGATGGGCGAGCTCGAACACCGTCGACGCCTGGGTCACGGTCACGTCGTTGAGCACACCCAGCGACCCGATGATGAACCCGGCAAGCAGCAGGCCGCTGATCGATACGTTGCCCAGATACGCGGCGACCTGCGAATTCTGATCGTCCGACAGCCCGGTCAGATGGGCGAGATCGACCGCGGCCCACGACAATCCCGCTGCCAGCAGCAACGACGACAAGGTGCCCAGCAGGGCGGCGCTGGTGCGCAGGTTGACCCCGTGGGCCAGGTAGATCACGGCGTAGAGGATTGCCGCCGACGCCACCAGGGCCACCGGGATCGCCGGTGCGCCGTCACGCAACGCCGGCAGCAGGAACACCACCAGCACCAGGAACGCGACGACGATGCCGACCATCGCGAGCAACCCGCGCCAGCGGGCCACCGCGACGATCACCACCGCGAAGATGATCCCGAGTGCGACGAGCGGCCAGCCGCGTTCGAAGTCGTAGAACGCGTACGTGGTGGTGCCTTGCGCGTCGACCTGCCGCGCCACCCGAACGTGATCGCCGGCCGCAAATTGGGGCTGGCCGGGGCCGGGGGAGGACTCCAACAACGTGGTGGCGCCGGCGTTCGGTCCGGAATCGATCGCGACGAGCGTCTCGACGCACCGTCCGGCGCCCGGTGTTCCCGGCAGCGGCGTGGTGGTGAGCACCCGACCCGACGACGGGCTGCCGCAGTCGCCGAGCGCGCTGGACAGCACGTGGCCCCGTTGAGTGCTCACGGCGCCACCGGAGGCGTTCTGGAACGGCATCGGGATGTCGACGTGCTGCCGGCTCGGCCAGAGCACGACCGCACCGGCGATCACGGCCACACCGATGGCGATCAGCAGCCCGATGACGATCTTGGCGGGCAGTGGATCCAGCCCGGAGGGGGCCTCCGACGAGCTGCGCAAGCTGTGCGAGTGTGAGTGAGCCACCCGGTCGAGGGTAGAGGGCGCCGAAACCCGCTTACTGCCGGTAGCTGGCGAGGAAGTTGCCCAGGCGCTCGATCGCCCTGGCGAGGTCACGCGACCACGGCAGCGTCACGATGCGCAGGTGATCCGGTGCCGGCCAGTTGAACCCGGTTCCCTGGGTGACCAGGATCTTCTCCTGCAGCAGGAGGTCGAGGACCAATTGCTCGTCGTCGGCGATGTCGTAGACCTCGGGATCCAGCCTGGGGAACACATACAGCGCGCCCTCCGGCTTGACGCAGGACACCCCGGGAATCTCGTTGAGCTTGGTCCAGGCGACGTCGCGTTGTTCCAGTAGCCGACCGCCGGGAAGCACCAAGTCTTCGATGCTCTGGTGGCCGCCGAGGGCGACCTGGATCGCATGCTGCGCCGGGACGTTGGGGCACAACCGCATGTTGGCCAGCAGACTGATGCCTTCGATGAAGCTGCCGGCGTGATCCTTGGGCCCGGTGATGGCCAGCCAGCCGGCCCGGTACCCGGCGACGCGGTAGGCCTTCGACAGGCCGTTGAAGGTCAGGCACAGCATGTCCGGCGCCAGCGACGCCAGGCTGATGTGTTTGGCGTCGTCGTAGAGGATCTTGTCGTAGATTTCGTCGGCCAGTAGCAGCAGCTGATGCTTGCGGGCCAGACCGACCATCTGGCTCAGGACTTCCCGGCTGTAGACGGCGCCCGTCGGGTTGTTCGGGTTGATCACCACCAGCGCCTTGGTGCGCTCGGTGATCTTGGACTCCAGGTCGGCGATGTCCGGCTGCCAGTTCTGGGTCTCGTCGCACAGGTAGTGCACCGGTGTGCCGCCCGCCAGGGAGGTCGACGCCGTCCACAGCGGGTAGTCCGGCGACGGGATCAGCACCTGATCTCCGTTGTCGAGCAGGGCCTGCAGCGTCATCGTGATCAGCTCGGAGACGCCATTGCCCAGGTAGACATCGTCGACGTCGAAGCGGGGAAAACCCTCCACCAACTCATAGCGGGTGACCACCGCGCGCCGGGCGGGCAGGATGCCCTGCGAGTCGGAGTACCCCTGTGCGTACGGCAGCGCCTGGATCATGTCGCGCATGATCACGTCGGGCGCCTCGAAGCCGAACGGCGCCGGGTTGCCGATGTTGAGCTTGAGGATGCGGTGGCCTTCGGCTTCCAGCCGCGCAGCGTGGGCGTGTACCGGGCCGCGGATTTCGTACAGAACGTCCTGGAGTTTGGACGACTGCGCGAAGGCCCGCTGCCGGTGATGGCCGGCGGTATGCGTGGGCAGCTGGTGAGTAGTCACGTCACCTATGGTGCCATCGCTGTCCAATGAAATTTGCTGACTACGGGCTTGAACTGCCAAACCTTCGATCAGCGCTTGCCCGGAGGGCGGGCACCGCGTGCGATTCCCAGTCCTTTCACGGGTGCTGCCGGCGGTGCCGGGTCGCCGCCGGCTTGGGCCGACGGCTGCGGTTCGGG
>DASSGQ010000244.1:0-4398 GCA_035693385.1 Mycobacterium sp. | reverse complement strand
GACCCGGCGCCCAGCCCCGGCCTTACCCGGAGGACCCGCCGCCGACACCCAGCCCCGCGCCGCCCGCGCCTCCCGCGCCAGGCGCTCCGCCCCCGGCACCCGGGGCGCCCGCGGGACAGGCGCCGCCGGCCGAGGCGCCCGCGCCGGCCGACCCGCGCAAGGATCTCGCCGACCGCATCGCCGATGAGAAGAAGTGGCGGCAGAGCACTCGCCAGGGCATTCAGTACCTCGCCTTGCAGTTCCAGGCGACCCGCTGCGACAAAGACGACATCCTGGCCGGCAACGACGACCCGACGCTGCCCCTGGTCACCTGCTCGACCGACCACAAGGTGGCCTACCTGCTGGGCCCCTCGATCATCAGCGGCGACCAGATCGAAAACGCCACGTCGGGCATGAACCAGCGCGGCCTCGGCTACGTCGTCGACGTGCAGTTCAAGCCGGCGGCGGCGAATATCTGGGCAGACTTCACCGCCGCCCATGTCGGGACCCAGACCGCCTTCGCGCTGGACTCGCAGGTGGTCAGCGCCCCGGTGATCCAGGAAGCCATCCCCGGCGGCCGCACCCAGATCACCGGTGGCGATCCGCCGTTCACCGCTTCCACCGCGCGGCAGTTGGCCAACGTCCTCAAATACGGGTCGCTGCCGCTGTCCTTCGAATCCTCGGAAGCCCAGACCGTTTCCGCGACATTGGGATTGACCTCGCTGCGGGCCGGCCTGGTCGCGGGCGCGATCGGCCTGGTGCTGGTGCTGGTGTACTCGTTGCTGTATTACCGGGTGCTGGGGTTGCTCACGGCGTTGTCGCTGACCTGCTCCGGCGCAATGGTTTTCGCGATCCTGGTGCTCCTTGGCCGATATATCGACTACACGCTGGACCTGGCGGGCATCGCGGGTCTGATCATCGGCATCGGAACCACCGCCGACTCGTTCGTGGTGTTCTTCGAACGCATCAAAGACGAAATCCGCGAAGGCCGTTCGTTCCGTTCGGCGGTGCCGCGGGGGTGGGTGCGGGCCCGCAAGACGATCGTGTCGGGCAACGCCGTCACCTTCCTGGCCGCCGCGGTGCTGTACTTCCTGGCGATCGGCCAGGTCAGGGGATTCGCCTTCACGCTGGGTCTGACCACCATCCTCGACCTGGTGGTGGTGTTCTTGGTGACCTGGCCGCTGGTGTACCTGGCCTCCAAGTCACCGACGCTGGCAAAGCCCGCGTACAACGGCCTTGGAGCTGTTCAGCAGGTCGCGCGCGAACGCCGGGCTTCGGCAAACGTGAAGACGGGACGGGGATAGCGCATGAGTGCCTCCAAGGCCTCCAGAGACGCGACCGAGACCGACGCCGCTGCCGTCGAGGTGGCCGACAGCGCCGCCCAGCTGCCGCACCACAGCTTCCTGTCTCGGCTTTACACGGGGACCGGCGCGTTCGACGTGATCGGACACCGTCGGCTGTGGTACGGCATCAGCGGCGCGATGGTGGCGATCGCCATTATCAGCATCCTCGTGCGGGGCTTCACTTTCGGGATCGATTTCAAGGGCGGCACCACGGTGTCGATGCCCGCCGCGAGCGGGACGGGCACAGTGTCGACCACGCAGGTTTCCGACGTGTTCGCCAAGGCGCTGGGCAGCGCCCCAGCATCCGTGGTGGTCGTGGGTAGCGGCGCCTCGGCGACGGTGCAGATCAGTTCGGAGACGCTGTCCAACGACCAGACGACGAAGCTGCGCAACGCGTTGTTCGACGCCTTTGCGCCCAAGGGCACCGACGGTAAGCCCAGCAAGTCGGCGATCAGTGACTCGGCGGTATCGGAGACCTGGGGCGATCAGATCACCAAGAAGGCCCTGATCGCGCTGGTGGTGTTCCTGGCGCTGGTCAGCCTCTACATCACGGTGCGTTACGAGCGCTATATGGCCATCTCCGCGCTGACGACCATGTGTTTCGACCTGACCGTCACCGCAGGCGTGTACTCACTGGTCGGCTTCGAGGTCAGCCCCGCCACGGTGATCGGTCTGCTGACCATCCTGGGTTTCTCGCTATACGACACCGTCATCGTGTTCGACAAGGTCGAGGAGAACACCCACGGCTTCCAGCACACCACCCGGCGCACCTTCGCCGAACAGGCCAACCTGGCGATCAACCAGACGTTCATGCGCTCCATCAACACCACCGTGATCGGCGTGCTGCCGGTGCTGGCGCTGATGGTCGTGGCGGTGTGGCTGCTGGGCGTCGGCACGCTGAAGGACCTGGCGCTGGTGCAGCTGGTCGGCATCCTGGTCGGCACCTACTCCTCGATCTTCTTCGCCACCCCGTTGCTGGTCACCCTGCGCGAACGCACGCAGCTGGTGCGCACGCACACCCGCCGGGTCGTCAAGCGGCGCAGCCCCGGCGCGCGAGCGGGTGCAGAGGCCGACCCCCGGGACGACGAGACTAGCTCCGACAAGACTTCCGACGAGGTTTCTGACGAGACCCAAGCCGAAACCGCGGAGCACGCCACCACCGCGGCGCCGGCGTCGGGCAAGCCCGCGCCGAACAAGCCGGCGCCGGGCGCGCGTCCGGTGCGGCCCACCGGGACCAGGCGTCCGACCGGCAAGCGAAACGCCGGCCGGCGGTAGGCACTATGCCCGGTTGGCGAGGGCCGAAGGGATCGGCATCCATTGGTCCGGCCGGGCTGGCGGGAATGCTCGTCGCGGCCACCACGCTGACTTCCACCCTCACCGGCTGCTCCGGCAGCACCGCCCCGCAGGTCGACTACGTGGTCGACGGCCAACTGGTCACGTACAACACCAACACCGTCGTCGGGGCCGCGTCGGCCGGAGCTCAGGCTTTTGCCCGCACGCTCACCGGCTTCGGCTATCACGGTCCCGACGGACAGATCGTCGCCGACCATGACTTCGGCACCGTCTCGGTTGTCGGCGGTGCCCCGTTGGTGCTGGACTATCAGATCGCGGACAACGCCGTCTACAGCGATGGCAAGCCGGTGACCTGCGATGACCTCGTGCTCGCCTGGGCCGCCCAATCCGGCCGTTTCCCGGGCTTCAACGCCGCCACCCAGGCCGGCTACCTCGACATCGCCAACGTCGAGTGCATCCCGGGCCAGAAGAAGGCCCGGGTGTCGTTCATCCCGGATCGCAGCGTCGTCGACTACACGCAGCTGTTCGCCGCGACCTCGATGATGCCGTCGCACGTCATCGAAGACGAGCTGAACGTGGACGTGACCGCGGCGCTGCTGAACAACAACGCGCAGGTGGTGGACCGGATCGCGAAGGTGTGGAACAACGGCTGGGATCTCAAGCCCGGTCTCAAACCCGACGAAGCCCTGAAGCGCTTCCCGTCTTCGGGACCGTACCGAATCGAATCGATCCTCGACGGCGGCGCGGTGGTGCTCGTCGCGAACGATCGCTGGTGGGGTCCCAAACCGATCACCAAGCGGATCACCGTGTGGCCGCAGGGTCCCGATATCCAGGACCGGGTCAACAACCGCAGTGTCGACGTGGTCGACGTCGCGGCCGGCTCGTCCGGAACGTTGGCCACCCCGGACAACTACGACCGCACCGATTCGCCGTCGGGCGGCATCGAGCAGCTGATCTTCGCCCCGCAGGGACCGCTGGCGCAGCCCAAGGCGCGGCGTGCGTTCGCCCTGTGCACTCCGCGCGACACGATCGCGCACGACGCCGGGGTAGCGATCGCCAATTCACGCCTGCAGCCGGCCACCGACGACGCCATCGCCGCCGGTGAGGGTGCCGCCGAGGCCGGCCAGTTCAGCAAGGCCGATCCCGCCGCCGCCCGCGATGCGCTGGGTGGCGCCCCCCAGACGGTGCGGATCGGTTACCAGGGGCCCAACGCGCGGCTGGCGGTGACCGTCGGGGTGATCACCAAATCCTGCGCCCCGGCCGGTATCACCGTCGCCAACGTCACCCTGGACTCCTCGGGGCCCCAGGCGCTCAGGGACGGAAAGATCGACGTGTTGCTGGCCAGCACCGGCGGCGCCACCGGCAGCGGATCGACCGGATCGTCGGCCATGGACGCCTACGACCTGCACAGCGGCAACGGCAACAACCTGTCCGGCTACGCGAATCCCCAGGTCGACAGCGCGATCGGTGCGCTGGTGGTGTCGGCCGACCCCGCCGAGCGGGCCCGGCTGCTGGTGGAGGCGGCTCCGCCACTGTGGGCCGATATGCCGACGCTGCCCCTCTACCGACAGCAGCGCACGCTGCTGATATCGAAGAAGATGTATGCCGTCACCAGGAATCCGACCCGCTGGGGCGCGGGTTGGAACATGGACCGATGGGCCCTGATGCAATGAGCTTCCACTCAGACTCCGGTGCGTCTCCGGTGACGAGCGCGCCGCGGGTGGCCGCACTGATCGCGACGCTGACGCGGGAAGTGGCGTATTTTCCGGAGCCGGGCGTCCAG
>DASSGQ010000243.1:0-11858 GCA_035693385.1 Mycobacterium sp. | reverse complement strand
GTAGACCTCACCGATGATCGCGTGCTCCGTGCGGCTCACCGCGGCGACGGTGGCAACGGCGGCGGCGATGGCCTGCCGGCCACGATGGGTGAGGATCGGCTCCAGCGTAGCCGGCGGATCGGGTACCACCAGATCGGCGGTCGCAGTGAAAAGCGCTGCCACAGAGTCAAATTGACGGTCGTCGACGTTCGCCGCGTAGCGGTGCACCACGTCGCTTAGGGCGATCCGGTCGTCGCCTGAGAGTGTCATCGCAGAATTAGGCCGGGTTCATGACGGCAGGGAGAGCCGTTGCGCGCATGCGGACAGCAGGTCTTTGGCCTGCTCGATGTCGGTGGTCGGTGGCATGGCCAGCACAATCCGGTCGGCGCCCTGATCGACCAGGTTGCCCGCGCGGTCGGCGTCGATCTTGGTGACCATATGGCCCAGTGATACTTCCAGGCCCGCCGGGTCTCGGCCCGCCTCCAACGCTTCCGCACGCATCAGCGCGAGCAGTGAGGCGAGGCGGGGACCGGTCACACCGAGCGGCTGGAAGCCGTCGCCGAAGCGTCCGGCGCGGCGGGCGGCGGCCCGGCTGTGCCCACCGATGTGAATCGGAAGGCGTTCGCCCGCAACTGGTTTGGGGTAGCACATAACGTCGTCGAAGCCGAAGAACTCACCGTGATACGAGGCCCCCCGCGGCTGGTCGGCCCACAGTGTCCGCAACACTGCCAACTGCTCGTCGGCGCGGCGGCCCCGGCTGTCGAATTCCGCGCCGCACGCCTCCACCTCTTCCTGGAGCCAGCCCACCCCCACGCACAGCCGCAGTCGTCCGCCGGAGAGCGCATCGACGGTCGCCGCCCGTTTCGCGAGCACCACCGGATGGTGGTTGGGCAGTACCAGCACCCCGGTGGCCAGCCCGAGCCGGGTGGTGTGGCCGGCCAGAAAGGCGAGCAGATCGAGCGGGTCTGGGATAGAGCAGTCGGCCGCCAGGCCAACTCGTCCGGAACTGTCGTACGGATAAACACTGTCGTACCGGGTGACCAGGACGGTGTGCTCGACGACGACGATCGATTCGAACCCGCACCGTTCGAGATGACGCGCGAAGCTCACCATCCAATCGGGGTCCGCGGTGACACCGTCGGCGACCGGGGCCACGACGCAAACCTTCATGGGACCCGAAGCTAACAGGTAGCCCTCAACCCCGGGGCGCGATCTCGGTGCGCACCGCCTCGGCGAGGGTGGCGGCCCGGCGATCGGTGAACACGTCTTCGAGCATCACCTGGCGGCCGTCGGGGCCGGTCAGCGGCACCCGCCAGTTGGGGTATTCGTCGGTGGTGCCCGGCTGATTCTGGGTCCGGTGGTCACCGACCGCGTCGGTCAGGGCCACCCCGAGCAGCCGCGACGGCGTCCGGCCCAGATACCGATACAGCGCGAGAACGATCTGATCCGGATCGTCTTCACCGTCGTCGAGCAAGCCGACCCGGCGCAGCTCGGCCATCCAGCCGGCCAGCTCGGCGCGGTCGGACTCGAGCTCGATTTCGACGGGCCGGGTCAGCAACCCCAGCGACTCCCGCAGCAGGACATGGTCGCCGACCAGATATCCGGCAGTCGGCGGTAGGTCATGGGTGGTGACCGACGACAGGCAGTACTCCCGCCAGCGCGAGGCCGGCAACGGCCCGCCGGTTCCGTCGCGATCCAGCTCGAACCACAGGATCGAGGTGCCCAGCACGCCCCGTAATAAAAGGTAGTCGCGCACCCATGGTTCGACCGTGCCCAGATCTTCGCCGACGACCAGCGCCCCCGCCCGATGTGCTTCAAGGGCGACGATGCCGATCATCGCTTCGTGGTCGTAGCGCACGTAGGTGCCTTGGGTGGGCGGTGCGCCGTCGGGAATCCACCACAGCCGGAACAGTCCGATGATGTGATCGATGCGGACGCCCCCGGCATGCCGCAGGACGGCCTGGATCAGCGCACGAAACGGGCGATACTCCTGCTCATCCAGCCGGTCCGGTCGCCACGGGGGCTGTGACCAGTCTTGGCCGAGCTGATTGAACTCGTCGGGTGGCGCACCGGCCTTCACGCCCCGCGCCATCACATCCTGCAGGGCCCAGGCGTCGGCGCCGTTGGGATGCACACCGACGGCCAGGTCTGCCATGATGCCCAACGCCATGCCCGCGCGTATTGCCTGCGACTGCGCCGAGGCGAGCTGCTCGTCGAGTTGCCACTGCAGCCAGCGGTGGAAATCGATTGTGTCCGAATTCCTTTCGACGAAACCGGCGACACCGGCAGCGTCGGGATGCTGCAGCGACTCCGGCCAGCGATGCCAGTCACCGCCGTACTCTTCTGCCAGCGCGCACCAGGAGGCGAAGTCGTCGAGCGCACGGCCCTCACGGTCGCGGAATGCTGAGTAAGCCAGCTCGCGGCCGGCCGATCGGGGTTCTGCATGCAGCAGCTTGAGCGCTGCCCGCTTGGCTGCCCAGGCGCTATCGCGGTCGATGGCGTCGAGTTTGGCGGCGTCCCGCTGGACGTCCGCGCGCAGCCGCCGCACCCGGCTCCGCTTGGTCAGTTCGGCGAATTCGGGGACCGCCTCGACGCGCAGGTACAGCGGGTTGACGAAGCGCCGCGAGGTCGGCAGATACGGTGACGGCTCCATGCGGTTGGTCGGCCCGGAAACCCCGGCCGCGTGTAAAGGATTGACCAGGAGGTAATCGGCGCCGTGGCGGGACGCCGACCAGACCGCGAGGTCGGTCAGGTCGGTGAGATCGCCGATACCCCAGGACTGTCGGGACCGCACACTGTAGAGCTGAACGGCCAGACCCCACGCGCGGCGGGCGCCGAGCTGCTCCGGCAGCCCGAGCCAGTCGGGCGTCACGATGAGCGCGGTGCTCGTCTCGGCGTCGCCGGAACGCAGATGCACCCGGTGGTAGCCCAGCGGCAGGTCGGCGGGCACCACGAAGGTGGCCTCCCCGACCCAGCGTCCATCCAGATCGAATGGCGGTGTGAAGTTGTCGACCTGCTGCAACCCGCCGCGCATGGTCCCGTCCTCGAGCTGCAACCAGACCTCGGCGGGATGGCCGTGCGTCACATGCACCCAGAAACGCGTCTGGACGCCGGTGCGCCCGACGATCGTCGGCGGCATCCGACGTGCCCAGTACGACCGCAGTTGCGCGGTCAGTGCGGCATTGCGCTCTTGCTCGGTGCCCCCGGCGACACCGAGCGCTGCGAGCACCGCCACCAGCGTGATCTCCGAGACGAGCACTCGCCGGCCGGTCCAGTCGTCATACTCGGTCGCGATGCCGAACCGCCGGGCCAGTTCGACCAGCGAGGGCGCGAGCTCAGTCATGCCGCCCATCTTGCTTGACGCGACCCCTGGGAGCCTGTCGGGCGCGGCTAGCGAGGCGGCTGCGGTGCGGCCAGTGGTTGATTTTGCTGAGACCTGCGCTGGCGAACCATTACTATGCAGGCCAGGAAGCCAGTGGCGGTATACCCGTTTAGCAGGACGAGTTGGCCGTCCGCGGCTACCATGCCCAATGAAGACACAAAAGAATCCGGCCGGGGGATTAGTGGGGAAAACCAAAAGTGCCAGCTCAGCGGCGTGTGCCGCCGCTGGCACCGGTCGCAGGCCTGGCGAGCCGATAAAGGGCGGATTCGACTGAACAACAAGACGTGAATAAAAGTGAACGCGCACGGCGAAGCGTGGCGAGCTCCGTGCGGGTCACTTACGGTTGTCGATGTAATTCGCGCGTTGGACAATGTCCAGGGCGATCTAGCAGACCGGATGGTGAATTAACGTGGCGGAAGAGAGTCGCGGAGGGCGAGGGTCGGGGTACGGCCTGGGCTTGTCGACGCGGACCCAGGTAACCGGCTATCAGTTCCTCGCTCGCCGAACCGCGATGGCACTGACCCGGTGGCGGGTCCGCATGGAGGTCGAGCCGGGACGGCGCCAGACGCTGGCCGTGGTGGCTTCGGTTTCCGCTGCGTTGGTCATCTGCCTGGGTGCGCTGCTGTATTCGTTCATCAGCCCGTCCGGCCAGATCAACGAGTCGCCTATCATCGCCGACCGCGACTCCGGTGCGCTGTACGTCCGCGTGGGTGACAGGCTGTACCCGGCGCTGAACCTGGCATCGGCGCGGCTGATCACCGGACGGCCGGACAACCCGCATCTCGTTCGGGGAAGCCAAATCGCCGGCCTGCCGCGGGGGCCGCTGGTGGGCATCCCCGGTGCGCCGTCCAACTTTGCGACCAAGACTCCGCCCGCGTCGTCGTGGCTGGTCTGCGACACGGTGGGCACCTCGATGGGCCTCGGGGCTCCCTCAGGGGTGACGGTGACCGTGATCGACGGCACCCCGGACCTCAGCGGCCACCGCCAAGTCCTGAACGGGTCGGATGCAGTGGTGCTGAGCTACGGCGGGGACGCCTGGGTCATCCGGCAGGGACGCCGGTCGCGCGTCGATGCGACGAACCGGTCGGTGTTGTTGCCGCTGGGCTTGACCCCGGAAGAAGTCGAGATGGCGAAGCCGATGAGCCGCGCCCTGTTCGACGCGTTGCCCGTCGGACCCGAGTTGACGGTGCCGGACGTGCCGAACGCGGGCGCTGCGGCGGCATTCTCGGGGGCGCCGGGCGCGGTGGGCACGGTGCTCGTGACACCACAAATCAGCGGGCCGCAACAATATTCTCTGGTGTTGACCGATGGTGTGCAGACGCTGCCACCGTTGGTGGCCCAGATCCTGCAGAACGCCGGCGGCCCGGGCAACACCAAACCGGTGACCGTGGAGCCGGCCGCATTGGCGAAAATGCCGGTGGTCAACAAGCTGGACTTGTCGTCCTATCCGGACAACCCGTTGAACGTGATGGATATTCGGGAGAACCCGGCGACCTGCTGGTGGTGGCAGAAGACTTCCGGTGAGAACCGGGCCCGTGTGCAAGTCGTGTCCGGGTCGACCATCCCGGTCACGCAGAAGGACATGGCCAAGGTGGTGTCGTTGGTGAAGGCCGACACGACTGGCCGGCAGGCCGACCAGGTCTTCTTCGGCCCCGACTACGCGAACTTCGTGGCTGTCACCGGCAATGATCCCGGCGCCAAGACAACGGAATCGCTCTGGTGGCTGACCGATGCCGGCGCTCGGTTCGGAGTGGACGACACCCGCGAGGTGCGCGAGGCATTGGGTCTGAAGACGGCCCCGAGCCTGGCGCCGTGGGTGGCGCTGCGGCTGTTGCCACAGGGTCCGACCCTGTCACGCTCAGACGCCCTGGTCGAGCACGACACCCTACCCATGGACATGTCCCCTGCAGAGTTGGTGGTACCCAAGTGAAACGCGGATTTGCACGACCGACGCCGGAAAAGGCGCCGGTGATCAAGCCGGAGAACATTGTCCTGCCGACGCCGTTGAGCATCCCTCCGCCGGAGGGCAAGCCCTGGTGGCTGATCGTGGTCGGGGTGTTGGTCGTCGGCCTGCTGATCGGCATGGTCGCGATGACCTTCGCCAGCGGCTCACACGTGTTCGGAGGCGCCGGCTCGATCTTCCCGATCTTCATGATCGGCGGCGTCGCGATGATGATGTTCGGCGGCCGCATGGGTGGTGGCCAGCAGCAGATGAGTCGGCCGAAGCTGGACGCGATGCGCGCCCAGTTCATGCTGATGCTCGACATGCTGCGTGAAACCGCCCACGAGTCGGCCGACAGCATGGACGCCAACTACCGGTGGTTCCACCCGTCACCCGACACGCTGCCGGCCGCGGTGGGATCGTCGCGGATGTGGGAACGCAAGCCCGACGGTAAGGACCTCAACTTTGGTGTAGTCCGAGTCGGCGTGGGCATGACGCGTCCCGAGGTGACCTGGGGTGAGCCTCAAAACATGCCGACCGACATCGAGCTGGAGCCGGTGACAGGTAAGGCACTTCAGGAGTTCGGTCGCTATCAAAGCGTCGTCTACAACCTGCCCAAGATGATTTCCGTCCTGGTTGAACCCTGGTACTCGCTGATCGGAGACCGCGAGCAGGTGCTGGGACTGATGCGCGCGATCGTCTGCCAGCTGACGTTCTCGCACGGACCCGACCACATGCAGTTGATCGTGGTCAGTTCGGATTTGGAGCAATGGGACTGGGTGAAGTGGCTTCCGCACTTCGGTGACCAGCGGCGCCAGGACGCGGCGGGCAATGCGCGGATGGTCTACAGCTCGGTGCGGGAGTTCGCCGCGGAGCAAGCCGAATTGTTCGCCGGCCGTGGGTCTTTCACGCCGCGCCATGCCAGTTCATCGGCGCAGTGCCCGACGCCGCACACCGTGATCATCGCCGACGTCACGGATCCGCAATGGGAGTACGTGATCAGCGCCGAAGGTATCGACGGCGTGACGTTCTTCGACCTGACCGGCGGTTCGATGTGGTCGACGGTCGGGGAGCGGACGTTGCGGTTCGACGAAAGGGGCGTGATCGAGGCGCTGCCCCGCGATCGCGACACCTGGATGGTCATCGACGAGAAGCCTTGGTTCTTCGCCCTCACCGACCATCTGAGCGCCGTGGAAGCGGAGGAGTTCGCTCAGAAGCTCGCGCGCTGGCGGCTGGCCGAGGCCTACGAGGAGATCGGCCAGCGGGTGGCCCACCTCGGAGCCCGAGACATCTTGTCCTACTACGGGATTGACGATCCTTCCGATATCGACTTCGACGCGTTGTGGGGCAGCCGCACGGACACCATGGGACGGTCGCGGTTGCGCGCACCGTTCGGTAATCGCTCAGACAACGGCGAGTTGCTGTTCTTGGACATGAAGTCCCTGGACGAAGGCGGCGACGGTCCGCACGGTGTCATGTCCGGAACGACGGGTTCCGGTAAGTCGACGCTGGTGCGAACCGTGATCGAATCGCTGATGCTCGGTCACCCGCCGGAGGAGCTGCAGTTCGTCCTGGCCGACCTCAAGGGTGGGTCAGCCGTCAAGCCCTTCTCCGGAGTGCCGCACGTCTCGCGGATCATCACCGACCTCGAGGAAGACCAGGCGCTGATGGAGCGCTTCCTGGACGCACTCTGGGGTGAGATCGCGCGCCGCAAGGCGGTCTGCGACAACGCAGGCGTCGACGATGCCAAGGAATACAACTCCGTGCGGTCCAGAATGCGCGCCCGCGGCCAGGACATGCCGCCGCTGCCGATGCTCGTGGTGGTCATCGACGAGTTCTACGAATGGTTCCGCATCATGCCGACCGCGGTCGACGTGCTGGACTCGATCGGCCGGCAGGGTCGCGCCTACTGGATCCACCTGATGATGGCGTCGCAGACCATTGAGAGCCGCGCCGAAAAGCTCATGGAGAACATGGGTTACCGGCTGGTCCTGAAAGCGCGTACCGCCGGGGCGGCGCAGGCCGCCGGTGTGCCGAACGCGGTGAACCTGCCGGCCCAAGCGGGTCTGGGATATTTCCGCCGGAGCCTTGAGGACATCGTCCGGTTCCAGGCCGAGTTCCTGTGGCGGGACTTCTACGCTCGCGGGATCACCATGGACGGGCAGGAAGCGCCGATGTTGGCGCACAGCATCGACTACGTTCGCCCGCAACTGTTTACCAACTCGTTCACTCCGCTCGAGGTCAGTGTCGGGGGACCGGACATCGAGCCGGTGGCCGTCCACTCGAATGGCGAGGTGCTCGAGGTGGAGGACCCCGATCAAGTCGAGGACGAGGACGACGCGATCAGGACACCGAAGGTCGGCATGGAGATCATCCATCAGCTGCGCAGGATTGACTTCGAGCCGTACCGGTTGTGGCAACCGCCGCTGACCCAGCCCGTCGCCATCGACGAGTTGGTCAACCGCTTCCTCGGCCACCCGTGGCAGAAGGACTACGGTTCCGCCAAGGATCTGGTGTTCCCGATCGGGATCATCGACCGCCCGTTCAAGCATGACCAGCCGCCGTGGACGGTTGACACCTCCGGGCCTGGCGCCAACGTCCTTATCCTGGGCGCCGGCGGTTCGGGCAAGACCACGGCGCTGCAGACCCTGATCTGCTCGGCGGCGATGACCCACACTCCCGAGCAGGTCCAGTTCTACTGCCTGGCATACAGCAGTACCGCGTTGACGACGGTCGCCGGTCTGCCCCATGTGGGCGAGGTCGTCGGTCCCACGGATCCGTACGGCGTGCGCCGGACGGTGGCCGAGCTGTTGGCGCTGGTACGCGACCGCAAGCGCACCTTCCTCGAATACGGAATCGCCTCGATGGAGGTGTTCCGGCGCCGCAAGTTCGGCGGCGCACCGGGTCCCGTACCCGATGTGTTCGGCGACGTCTACCTGGTGATCGACAACTACCGGGCGCTGGCCGAGGAGAACGAGGTCCTGATCGAGCAGGTGAACCTGATCATCAACCAGGGCCCCTCGTTCGGGGTGCACGTGATCGTCAGCGCCGATCGCGAATCCGAGCTGCGGCCACCCGTGCGCAGCGGCTTCGGGTCTCGCGTCGAGTTGCGATTGGCGGCGGTGGAAGATGCCAAGCTGGTGCGTTCCCGGTTCGCCAAGGAAGTTCCGGTCAAGCCGGGACGCGGCATGCTCGCGGTCAACTACGTCCGACTCGACGCCGACCCGCAGGCGGGCCTGCACACGTTGGTGGCCCGGCCGGCGCTGGGCGGTACGCCCAACAACGAGTTCGAATCCGACAGCATCGTCGCAGCGGTCAGCCGCGTCGCGAGCGGGCAGGCGCGCCCGGTGCGCAGGCTACCCGCGCGGTTCGGCGTGCAACAGGTGCGCGAGCTCGCCGCCCGCGACACCCGCCAAGGGGTAGGTGTGGGCGGAATCGCCTGGGCCATATCGGAATTGGACCTGGAGCCGGTCTATCTCAACTTCGCCGAGAACGCGCACCTGATGGTGACGGGGCGACGCGAATGTGGGCGCACTACGACGCTGGCCACCATCATGTCCGAGATCGGCCGACTCTATGCACCTGGGGCCACCGGCGCACCGCCGCCCCCTCCCGGGCGGCCCTCCGCCCAGGTGTGGCTGGTCGACCCGCGCCGTCAGCTGCTGACTGTGCTCGGTCGCGAGTATGTGGAGAAATTCGCCTACAACCTCGACGGCGTACAGGCGATGATGGGTGAGCTGGCTGCGGTCCTGGCCGGCCGTGAGCCTCCGCCCGGGCTGACCGCGGAAGAGTTGTTGTCGCGGTCGTGGTGGAGCGGCCCGGAGATCTTCTTGATCGTCGACGACATCCAGCAGCTACCGGCCGGTTTCGATTCACCGCTGCACAAGGCCGCCGCCTGGGTGACCAGGGCCGCCGACGTCGGCTTGCACGTGCTGGTCACCCGCACGTTCGGTGGCTGGTCCTCGGCGGGCAGCGACCCGATGCTGCGGTCGTTGCACCAGGCGAACGCGCCGTTGCTGGTGATGGACGCCGATCCCGACGAGGGCTTCATCCGCGGCAAGATGAAGGGTGGCCCGCTGCCCCGTGGTCGAGGCCTGCTGATGGCCGAGGACACCGGTGTGTTCGTCCAGGTGGCAGCCACCGAGTTCCGCAAGTAGGTGTGGAGAGGACTCAGTTAGGACTGTGCCGCTGCACTGGGGTTGGCCGGGTTTGGCAGGAGTAACCCGGCGATCAATCCCAGTGCAGCGGTAATTCCTTGAGCGCGAAGGTCTTTGACGGAAATTTGATTTCGGGGGAGTAACCCGGAGGCAGTTCGAAGTCGGGGATCTGCTTGAGCCACTCCGCGACGATGATCGTCAGTTCGATCCGCGCCAGATGCGAACCCAGGCAGCGGTGAGGTCCGCCGCCGAAGCCCCAGTGCCGGTGCACCTTGCCGTCCATGACCAGGTCGTTGGTGGACATCGCGTCGCTGTCGTCGCGGTTGACGGCGGCCATGCACAACCGCACGTGCGTGCCGGCGGGCAGCGTCATGCCGCCGACGGTGACGATCTCCGTCGTCACCCGCGGCGCCACCGGCGCCGACGGTTCGAGTCGGACGATCTCCTCGATGAAAACCCTGATCTGCTTGGGGTTATCGCGGAGCGCGTGACGCAGCTCCGGTCTGCGCGCCAGTTCGAATAGGGAGAAACCGATCGCCGCGGTCACCGTGTCCAGACCCGCCAGGATCAACAGGTGGCTCATACCCAGCAACTCGAGGTCGCTGAAGTCGCCGTCCCCGTACATCACTCGCGACAACATGTCGGAGCCCGGGTTTTGCCGGCGTTGCTGGATCGCGTCGGAAAGATACGCCAGCAGCTCGTGCCCCTTGTCCAGGTCTTCCCTGGTCATATACGGCTTGTCGGCGACGATCGCGTCTTTCCAGGCGATGACGCGGTCCAAGTCCTCCAGCGGCAGGCCGTACAGGTCGAGGAAAACCTGAAACGGGTATATCCGCGCGAAATCCGCCATCGCCTCGCATTCGCCACGCGGGGCAAAGTTGGCGATCATCTCCGTGGCGTGACGCTGCAGCACCGGCCTGGACTCGCTCAAACCCTGCGGGCTGAAGTACGGCTGCAGGATCTTGCGGTAACGAGTGTGCTCCGGCGGGTCGAACGCCAGCGGCACCACCGGCAGCGGGCTACCGGGGGGCTGAAGCGCCAGTCGCGACGAGAACACCTTGGGGTTGCGCAACGCCGCCAGCACGTCCTCGCGGCGCGTCAAGTAATAGTGGCCGTTCATGAACACCACAGGCCCGGCGTCACGCAATGTCTTCCATCCGACACCTCGGTCGGCGCCCAACGGCAACTTGGAGTATTCAAGTCGCGGCAGATAGAACGTGCCCGGCTGGCCTCCGCCAACACTGCTCATGCGCTCAGATCTCGCTTGTCTGTGTATGTTGTCGTGTCTTAGGCGTCTTAGTTCCCCGACGCAGCCAGGCCGTTGTTGGAACTTTGCAGTCACAGGTTTCTGGTGGCACATCAATATCGCATGTGCGGCAAAGGGGCACCAATCCGGTGGGTTAGTGGCCGATTCGGCATGGCCGCCCGCATCGACAGCCGTCTTCTAGACTTTATCGACCGGCTACTGTAGCCACCGATTTGCCCCGGATTTGTCGCGGCTTTGTCCAGGCCGGTCTGGGTGTTCTCCGAAACCGCCGAAGAAGGAAACGAAGAAGGAAACCTTGTGAAGGTTCGTCTCGAAAGGTCCAAATGCGTGGGCCACGCCCAGTGTTACGCCGTCGATCCGGATCAGTTCCCGATCGACGAGGCGGGCAACTCGATCCTCGAAGAGCACGAGGTCCGACCCGAGGACGAGCAGGTGATTCGCGACGGTGTGGCCTCCTGTCCGGAAATGGCCCTGATCATCGACGGGGAATAGCGGCTTGACGTGCGCGTAAG
Organism: Mycobacterium sp.; assembly: GCA_035693385.1. Lineage (GTDB taxonomy): Bacteria > Actinomycetota > Actinomycetes > Mycobacteriales > Mycobacteriaceae > Mycobacterium. The sequence continues at coordinate 619 of DASSGQ010000243.1, read as the reverse complement.
ACGCATTCGCCCGGCCCTCGACCGGCCCGGTGACCGGAAGCAATAAGCGAACTGAAGGTGAACATTTAGTTGTCTTCAATGAACCGTGGTTGGCCGGGAGTGAACATTGGTTGGCCGGGAATGAACAGTTGGCATCCCCGGTCTGCGTGTCCGGAAAGACCAGCTAATGTCGTTCGCGAGCGGCAGTTCAAGGGGAAAACGAGCTGTCGCTCGGTTGCTGACAGCGGAGTTAACGAGGCAAATGGTGCATGTTGTTTCTGACCGGACATTCCGGAATCCTGGTGGCAGACCACCTATCCGGGCACTGTCCGCTGGTGCGCAAGTTGGTACGGACCACCATGCCCGCCTGGTTTGCTGGTCGAGAGTTCCGCGTGAGTCAGCGATCCCAGCGGATGCACAAAGTCGTGACCGCGGCCACCATGGTTCTTACATGACAACCGAGATTGCCGCCGCGATCACGGCCAACTGAGGAGGGCACGGTGTTCGACTTCGCGGCGTTGCCGCCCGAGATTAATTCCGGTCGGATGTATGCGGGTCCGGGTTCTGAGTCGATGATGGTTGCTGCGACGGCGTGGGATGAGTTGGCGGCGGAGTTGGGTACGGCGGCTTCGGGTTATAA
>DASSGQ010000242.1:0-4841 GCA_035693385.1 Mycobacterium sp. | reverse complement strand
CGAGTCGCCGAGCTGCTCGACATCGTGGGATTGCGGCGCGCGGACGCGACCCGCTACCCCGCCGAGTTCTCCGGCGGGCAAAAGCAACGCATCGGTATCGCGCGGGCGCTGGCATTGCAGCCCAAAATTCTGGCTCTCGACGAACCCGTGTCCGCCCTCGACGTATCGATCCAGGCCGGGATTGTCAACCTGCTGCTCGACTTGCAGGAACGGTTCGGTCTGTCGTATCTGTTTGTGTCTCATGACCTTTCGGTGGTCAAACACCTCGCCCACCGGGTGGCGGTGATGTACGCCGGCACCATTGTTGAGCAGGGCGACAGCCAGCAGGTCTTCAGTAACCCGCAGCACGATTACACCCGGCGGCTGCTGGGGGCGGTGCCGCAACCAGATCCGGGCACCTATGGCTAGCCGATCAACACGTCGAGTCTGCGGTCACGTCGAGTCTGCGCTCACGGCGCCGTTTCGCCGAGAATCCTCGCCGTGGACGCGGACTCGGCGCTACGCCGGCCGGGTTGCGACAGTGCTCATCGTCATTGCCATCGTGGCTACCGGTTGCTCGCCGGCCATCAACCTGGCGCCCTCGGCCGGCAACAACGCGCGGATCGGCACCACCAGCGATGTCAACCCACAGGATCCCGCCACGCTGCGGGACGGCGGCGACCTGCGGCTCGCCCTCAGCGACTTTCCACCGAATTTCAACATTCTGCATATCGACGGCAACTCGGCCGAGGTTGCCGCGATGATGAAGGCCACGTTGCCGCGGGCGTTCATCATCGGGCCGGACGGCTCGACGACCGTCGACACCGACTACTTCACCAGCGTCGAACTCACCGGGACCAACCCACAGGTGGTCACCTACACCATCAACCCGAAGGCCGTGTGGTCCGACGGGACACCGATCACCTGGCGCGACATCGCCAGTCAAATCAACGCTCTCAGCGGCGTGGACAAGAATTTCGCGATCGCAGGACCGGGCGGCGCCGAGCGGGTCGCATCGGTGACCCGCGGGATAGACGACCGGCAGGCCATCATGACCTTCGCCAAGCCGTACGCCGAGTGGCGGGGCATGTTCGCCGGCAATGGCATGCTGTTGCCCGCCAGCATGACCGCCACGCCCGAGGCGTTCAACACGGGCCAGCTCAAGGGGCCAGGTCCGTCGGCCGGCCCGTTCGTCGTTTCTTCACTGGACCGGACAACGCAGCGAATCGTGTTGACCCGCAACCCCAAATGGTGGGGCAGGCAACCGCGCCTGGACACCATCACCTACCTGGTGCTCGATGACGCCGCGCGGCTGCCCGCGCTGCAGAACAACACCATCGACGCGACCGGAATCGGCACGGTAGACCAGCTGACCATCGCGGAACGCACCAAGGGCATTTCGATCCGCCGCGCCCCCGCCCCGAGCTGGTCTCACTTCACGTTCAACGGTGCGCACGGCTCAATCCTGGAAGACAAGGCGCTGCGGGTCGCCGTCTCCATGGGCATCGACCGGCAGACCATCGCCAAGGTGGTCCAGTACGGCCTCACCAGCAACCCGGTGGCGTTGAACAACCACGTCTACGTGGCCGGGCAGGAGGGCTATCAGGACAACAGCGCCATCCTCCCCTACGACCCGGCCGAGGCGCGGCGCGAACTCGATGCCCTGGGCTGGAAGCTCAGTAGCCAGTTCGGGGGCCAGTTTCGGGAGAAGGACGGTCGCCAGCTTGTCATCCGCGATTTGTTCTATGACGCGCAGGGCAGCCGGGTGTTCGCACAGATCGCGCAGCACAGCCTCGCCCAGATCGGGGTCAAGCTCGAGCTGGTGGCCCGGGCAGGCAGCGGCTTCTTCACCAACTACATCAACGTCGGGGCTTTCGATATCGCGCAATTCGGTTGGCTCGGCGATGCGTTCCCGCTGTCGGCGCTGACCCAGATTTACAAGTCCGACGGAGAAAGCAATTTCGGCAAGATCGGCAGCCCGGAGATCGACTCCGCGATCGAGCAAACGCTCGAGGAACTCGATCCCGAAAAGGCACGGGCGTTGGCCAACGACGTCGACAAGCTCATCTGGGCGGAGGGTTTCAGCCTGCCGCTCACCCAGTCTCCGGGCGACGTCGCGGTGCGCGGCTCACTCGCCAATTTCGGCGCACCCGGTCTCGCGGACCTGAACTACACCGCGATCGGTTTCATGCGGACCTGAGCCGCCGCAGCGGTGCCACCGCGGTCAGGGCCGGCAGGGCGCTTTCTGCGATCGCAGCCACCTCGACGGCTTTCCACAGCAGACGCACTGCCGCCCGCGCCGGGAGCGCGTCCAGCGCCGGTGCTCGAGCGGCAAGCCCTTCGAATTCGCCGCGCCACACCGCACAGGCGATGGACAGGGCGGCGGGCTCGCGGAAATCCAGCGCGCTGTGCGCCATCGTGGGGAGTTTCAACAACACCGCATTGGGCACCAACGACGCGATCCGCTCGGCCACCGCCGGCGGGGTGATGAGGTCGCGGCCGCCACAAATCACCACGGTGGGCCAGCTGAAATTCGGCATCTCTGCCACCAGGTCGTACGGCTCGTCCTCGAAAGTAGCCTTCTGGGTGCGTGTTTCGCGTTCGGTTACCGCGGGGTCCAGTGGCAGGCCATCGGGTTCGGCGGCGTAGTCGAGTTCGCGCAACGCGATGCGGCTCACCAGGTCTTCCTCGTACCGGTACGGCACCTTGCCGATGGTGGTGAAACGGGATAGTGCGTGCCACAGCATTTTTCGGCCGTCGAGCAACAGGTCGAGTTGACGATCGAGCAGAGCTGTGCCGCCGTAGCCGTAGACCGTCGCGATGACCTGCGTCGCGGACGCGGTCATCACACCGGTATCGAGAAGTCTGCGGACTTTGCTTGCCAGTGAGGCGGTTTCGGAGGTATCACCCCTCAGCAACAGCCGGCGAATAGCGTGACGCACGATCACGATGTCGTGATGTGACAGCAGCGGCGAATCGAGGATCATGGCCCGCACCCGCCCGGGATGCCGTACGCCGAGCCCGGCCGCGATATAGGTGCCGTACGACGTGCCATAGATGACGGCCGAGCCCACCTGGGCGTCGTCGAGCACCGCCGCCACGTCGTCGACAACCTGATCGACGGTGAGCGCATGTGGCGGCAGGTCGGCGCCGGAGTCGTCGTGGCGCGACATTCCCACGCCGCGATGCTCGATCATGATGACGTCGAGGCCGGCAAGGGCAGCCCGGCGCCGCAGCCCTCTGTACATCTGCACTGACGCGACTCCCGGGCCTCCCGGGATGATCACCAGCGGGTGGGCGGACTTGCGCCCGCCGCGCACGTAGTACAGATCGAATTCTTGACCGTCCCCCGCACCCCGATGGTGCCCGTCCGGCGAGATCGGCCGCCGTACCGGACGCACCCCGGGCAACGCTGCCAACTTTGTGTGCACCCGGCGTCGTTTCGCATTCATCGTCATCGACGTCGCCCCGCCATGGTCCCATTCTGCCGAGACGGCGCCCAATCGGCCGGGCAAGCCGGACGACCTGTGGCATGGTCGCCGATAGGCGCCGGTCAGGCCAGGATGAGCTCGGCTGCCTTCTCCCCGATCAGCACCGATGGCGCGTGGGTGTGCCCACGAATCGTGCTGGGCATCACCGAGGCGTCGGCTACCCGGAGGCTGTCAACCCCGCGGACCCGCAGCTGAGGATCCACCACGCTCGAGTCATCGCTGCCCATCCGGCAGGTGCCCAGGGGGTGATACAGCGTGTGCGAACAGTTGGTGAGTGCTAACTCCAGGGTTTCCTCGTTGAGCTCGATGCAGTCACGCGGTCGCGCGAGCCGGCCGAGCATGCCTTTCAACGGGGGGGCCTCGGCGATGCGGGCGCAGGCCCGAAGCCCTTCCATCATCGCGGCACGGTCGACACCGCCCGGATCTGAGAGGTAACGCGGTTCGATCACCGGCTTGTCGTGTGGATCCGCGGAGCGCAGCGTGATTTGGCCGCGGCTTTCCGGCGCGACCAAGATCGGGCCGAACACCACACCGTGTCCTTGCGGCGCGGCGAGTGCCTCGTCGTAGAAGGGCGCCGGCGCGAAGATCAGTTCGAGGTCGGGCAGGTCAAGCTCGGGCCGGCTCCGGAAGAATCCGTACGCTTCACCGACGTTGGAGGTGAGCATGCCTCGGCGCCGCAGCAGGTAGTTGATCAACTGTTTCGGCTTCTCGCCGGCGAACAAGCTGTCGTCGTTGACATCGAAGCCGAGCAACGTGATGAGGTGGTCGAGCAGATTCTGCCCCACCTCAGGTGCGTGGTAGAGGGTGTCGATGCCGTGTTCGGCGAGGTGATCGCGATCGCCGATTCCGGAGAGCATCAGTAGTTGCGGGCTGTTGATGGCACCGCCGCAAAGCACCACTTCGCGGCGGGCATAGGCGACGCTTCGTTGGCCGTCCCGCTCGTATTCCACGCCCGCTGCCCGGTTGCCGACGAAGACGACTCGGGTGGCAGTTGCCTCGGTGAGCACCGTGAGGTTTTTGCGTCCCATCGCCGGTTTCAAATACGCGTCGGCGGTGCTGCAGCGGGCGCCGCGGCGCTGTGTGACGACGGTCTCGCAGAAGCCTTCCGGCGCAGCGGAATTCGGTTTCGCAGGCGGGAAGCCGCACTGGCGTGTCGCAGCGAGCCACGCCGCCGTGGAAGGTCGTGGACTCCGCTGACGGGAAAGAGACAACGGTCCGGTAACTCCGCTGTCGTCGCCGCTGACGGAATGCCACGCCGCGGTGACGTCCTCGATGCGACGAAAACATTCGACCGCCTCCGCGTAGGACCAATGGGGGCCTGCGCGCTTACCCCACTCGTCGTAGTCCGCGCCGAACCCGCGCACCCACATC
>DASSGQ010000241.1:0-17523 GCA_035693385.1 Mycobacterium sp. | reverse complement strand
CTCGGTCATCATTTCAGGTGTGAAGATCTCCTCGAAGCGGCCGGCCATCTCAAGGTAGCGGTGGCGGTTGTAAGCATGGAGTAGATACAGGTGGCGTGGGTTCTCCGTCGTCTCAATCAGTCGCTCCACAGCGACGTTGGTCTGGGTGATGTCGAAGCGGTTCATTCTCGTCACTTCCCTCGGTTAAGGGTCTTGTTCGACCTCGGATCACCCGCTTCATTCTCGTCCAGTATCTGGTCGCCGATAGGTCGAATCGACGTTCGGATACCGCCAAACGGCGAGATGCACAGGACGGACACCAACAAGGCCCGAGGTGTAAAACCGGACAGTTGACTACGCCATCGGCACTTTCGCCGCGGCCGCCTTCGGTGTGGTCGTCTACACGGTCGTCACCGGCGATTCCATCGTGTCGGCGCTGACCAACATCATCGGTCGCGCGCTCAATAAGGTGTAGCCGCCTGTGCGGCTGCAAGCACCGTTGAAGCAGCATTGGCGATCGCAGCGCTGGTCGTGGTGCTGGTGCTGTGCCTGGCCAGGGTTTTCCGCGGTGTCCATGCAGGTGCGTTGTGTCGACGCCCCCCTGCTCTCAGTGCGTTTCTCGTTGACCCCCAACCGGTTACGCCTGTGATGAACGCGGGGGCCCTATCCGCCGCTTGTTGGTTCCGGCGGATTCTGCTGAGAAAGGGCAACGGTTAGCTCGCGCCCGCCGCGATCACCTGGTCCACCTCGAGTGCTCGGTCGGCCATGTCGGCGTGTGTCTTATCCAGCGCGTCGGCTTGATCCTCATCGGCCTTCATCAGCGCCTCGATGTCGAAGCCGCCCATGTCGTGGACACCCATGTCCCTGAAGGCCTTCTGCACCTTGTCGCCCCACAACCCGATGTCCTTGACGATCGGCACGATGCGGCTGAACAGGTGCGAGCGGAACTGGATCATCACCGGCGACGTGTCGACCCACTCTGCACACTCTTGGACATTCATGCCGAGGGTCTCGAAAACCTCCTCGCCGCGGAACCGGTCGCGCATCAGGTAGCAAGCGTCCACGACGAACTCTTCACGCTCGTCCCGCTCGGCCTCGGTCAACGCGGAGTAGTAGTCCTTCAACGAGATTCGGCCGAAGGCGACGTGGCGGGCCTCGTCCTGCATGACGTAGGCCAGTAACTGCTTGGCCAGTGAGTCCTGCGGCGCCAAGTCACGCAATGTCCCGAAGGCGGCGAGTGCGAGCCCTTCGATGAGCACCTGCATGCCGAGGTATGGCATGTCCCAGCGCGAGTCGCGCAGGGTGTCCTCCAGCAGTGCTGTGAGGTTCTTGTTGATCGGGTAGACCAGGTCGACCTTCTCCTGCAGGAACCGCGAAAACGCTTCGACGTGGCGGGCCTCGTCCATGGTCTGGGTGGCCGCGTAGAACTTCGCGTCCAGGTCCGGGACCACCTCGACGATCTTGGCCGCGCACACCATCGCCCCTTGCTCGCCGTGCAGGAACTGCGAGAACTGCCAGGCCTGAGAGTGCTGGCGCATCTCGGCGCGACGTGATTCGTCAGCGGCGTCCCACATCGGGCTGCCGAACAGCGGATGGAACTCGTCGGGCAGGCCGACCGGGTTCATCGGGTCGACGTCTTGCGACCAGTCGATGCGCGACTGGGCATCCCACTGCTTGTCCTTTCCCTTTTGGTACAGCGAAAGGAGCCGGGCGCGCCCCTCGTCGTACTCCCACGTGAAGCGCGTCTCGCCGGCGCTGGGGACTTCCCACGAGTACGGCGCGGGCACGTCCGTGTACTTGCCCCTCGTGGTCATGAGCTGCCGCCTCTCTGCCCGGTGTGACCTGGTGGTCATATGCTCTCGTCGAGAATGTAAACATCCGGGATTCGCCGCCGGCTAGAGTAGGCGAGTACCTGCTGACCCTGATAAGTCAGGCTAAGTATCACGTGGCCGTTGACTAGGACCGGGCGGCGGGTGACGTTCGTACCCGGCCTTGTGTAGTTGTGTTCTCCCACGACCTGGGTGTGACCTCACGCAACTAAGCACTCAATTGCCTGGTCTTACACCCTGGAGTACCCCCTTACTGGACATTCGGGCCACTGCCCATTCGAGGGGTCACTCTGGAATCCAGTTGTAATCGTTTGACGAGTCCCGACGTTGCTGGCGGGCACAGCGGACAGTCCTCCGTCGGCGCAGCCAGCCTCAAGACGCGGTCCAGGTCAGCAGCTTTTCGGCGGGCCAGGTGTTGACGATCCGGTCGACGGGCACGCCGGCGTCCAGCGCGCGCTGAGCGCCATAACCGAGGAAGTCCAGCTGGCCGGGCGCGTGCGCGTCGGTGTCGATGCTGAACACACAGCCGATCTCGAGCGCCAGCTTGAGCAGACGGGTCGGCGGGTCGCGGCGCTCGGGACGGGAGTTGATCTCCACCGCGGTCCCATGGTCACGACAGGCGGTGAACACCTTTTCGGCGTCGAACTTCGATTCCGACCGGATGCCGCGGTTACCGGCGACCAGTCGACCGGTGCAGTGGCCCAGAACGTCGGCGTGGCCGTCGGACACGGCGCGCACCATGCGCCGTGTCATCGCCGCGGAATCCATCGACAGCTTCGAATGGACGCTGGCCACCACGACGTCGAGGCGCTCCAGCAGCTCCGGTTCCTGGTCCAGGCTGCCGTCGTCGAGGATGTCGACCTCGATGCCGGTGAGAATGCGCATCGGCGCGAAGCGGTCGCGCAACCCGTCGATGACGTCGAGCTGCCTGCGCAGCCGCTCCGGCGACAGCCCGTTGGCGACGGTCAGCCGCGGCGAGTGGTCGGTCAGCGCGCAGTACTCGTGCCCGAGCGCGGCGGCAGTGGCCATCATCTCCTCGATCGGCGCCGAGCCGTCCGACCAGTTCGAATGCAGGTGCAGGTCGCCGCGCAGCGCGGCACGGACATCGCCGCCACCGAGATCCTCAGCGGCATCGCGTAATTCGACCAGGGCGTCCGGTTCGCGACCGGACCAGGCCTGGTCGATGACCTTTGCGGTTTTGGGCCCGATCCCCACCAACGTCTGCCAACTGTTGGCCTGCCCGTGCCGCTCTCGCTCCGCGTCGCTGAGACCCTCGACGATGTCGGCAGCGTTTCGATACGCCATCACACGCTTGGGGTCCTGGCGGCTCCGGTCCTTGTAATAGGCGATCTGCCGCAACGCGGTCACCGGATCCATCGCTCCAGTGTGCCTAACCGGGTCACAACACATCGAGACCGAGGGCCGAGCGCGCTAGTCATTGTCCGGATGCGTTTAGCTGCGCTTAATAAAGTTGGACTAGCGTCGAGTTCATGCGATTCGCGTTCAAAACCTCACCCCAAAACACCACCTGGGCACAGATGCTCGACGTTTGGCGGGCGGCCGACGACATCGACGTCTTCGACTCAGGTTGGACCTTCGACCACCTCTATCCGATCTTTACCGACAGCAGCGGGCCCTGCCTGGAGGGCTGGACGACGTTGACCGCGCTGGCGCAGGCCACCACGCGACTGCGGTTGGGCACCCTGGTCACCGGCATCCATTACCGGCACCCGGCGGTGCTGGCCAATATGGCCGCCGCGGTCGACATCATCTCCAACGGGCGACTCGAGCTAGGCATCGGCGCGGGGTGGAATGAAGAGGAGTCGGGCGCCTACGGCATCGAGTTGGGCACCATCAAGGAACGCTTCGACCGGTTCGAGGAAGCCTGCCAGGTGCTGGTCAGCCTGCTGAGCGAGGAGACCACCGACTTCGACGGCAAGTACTACCAGCTCAAGGGCGCCCGCAACGAGCCCAAGGGACCTCAGCGGCCGCACCCGCCGATCTGCATCGGCGGCAGCGGCGAGAAACGCACATTGCCGATCACCGCGCGCTACGCCCAGCACTGGAACTTCGCCGGCGGCCCACCCGAGCTGTTCGCGCAGAAGCGCGACGTGTTGGCCGCGCGTTGCGCAGACATCGGACGCGACCCCAAGGAGATCACGAAGTCCGCCCACCTTCGCCTGGAGGCGGACCGCAATTATGGGAAAGTCCTCGAGGACGCGGCCGCCCTGGCCGCCGAAGGCCTGGACCTGGGCATCGTCTACATCGCACCGCCGCACGATCCGGCCGTATTGGAACCCTTGGCCGAAGCGATCCGGGATTCGGGGCTATGGAGTCAGTGATAGTGGAGGAATTTAGGGTTTCTCGCAGGGATAACGCCCAGGCAAACGCTGAGCAAATCTTTTGGATGCCGCGGACACGCCCGCAGGCGCTGTTAGACGCCGAAAGCCATCAGTTCTTCGGCGGTTACCAGGCGCTCGTGCTTGGCGGGAAACTCGCGGCTCTTCATCGGGTGGCGAAACCATGACCAGGCGATTCGCCCCATCCATGACCGAGATAATGGTTTGATTTGCACAGTGATCACTCCTGCGATCGGTCCGTTCAACGGGACTCCCACGTGATTGCTATGTGATGGGGCCCACAACGGATCATTAGACAACAGGCGTCTGGCAAACGGCGGGAGAAACGCCGGTCGACTACAGCCATGTTTCTGGTGTGACTGGTGTGATTACTGAAGCGGTGCGGCCGTCGGCTTGATGGGCGCCGGCAGTGCCGTCGACCCCATCAGATAGCGGTCTGCGCCCGCCGCTGCGGCCCTGCCCTCAGCTATCGCCCAGACGATCAGTGACTGGCCACGACCCATGTCGCCAGCAACGAAAACACCGGGCACCGAGGTGTCGAAATCGGCGCCGCGCGCGACGTTGCCGCGCTCGGTGAAGTCCACTCCGAGGTCGGTGAGCAGGCCCGGCTTCTCCGGACCGACGAATCCCATCGCCAGCAACACCAGGTCGGCCTCGAGGTCGAAATCGGAGCCCTCTACCTTGACGAACCTGCCGTCGCGCATGGTGACTTCGTGCACCTTGAGAGCGGTCACGTGCCCGTCTTTGCCGACGAATTCCTCGGTGTTGACCGAGAACACCCGCTCGCCGCCCTCTTCGTGCGCCGCCGACACCCGGTACATCAGCGGGTAGGTCGGCCACGGGGTGGATTCGGCGCGCGCGTCCGGCGGACGCGGCATGATCTCGAACTGGTGCACCTCGGTCGCGCCCTGCCGGTGCACGGTGCCCAGGCAGTCGGCTCCGGTGTCCCCGCCGCCGATGATGACGACCTTTTTGCCTTTGGCGGTGATCGGCGGCTCCCCGTCCTCGTCCAGGTCTGCGGCGTCGAGCTCATCCAGCGCTTGCAGGTTGCCCCACGGCAGGTACTCCATCGCCTGGTGGATGCCGTCCAACTCCCGACCGGGAATGGGCAGATCGCGCCAGGCCGTGGCGCCGCCGGCCAGCACCACCGCGTCGAAATCGGCGCACAGCTGTTCGGCGGTGATGTCGACCCCGACGTTGACGCTGGGCCGGAATTCGGTGCCCTCGGCCCGCATCTGATCCAGCCGTCGGTCCAGGATGCGCTTTTCCATTTTGAATTCCGGGATGCCGTAGCGCAGCAGCCCACCGATGCGGTCGTCGCGCTCGAAGACGGTCACGCTGTGGCCGGCGCGGGTCAACTGCTGGGCAGCCGCCAGGCCCGCCGGTCCCGAACCCACCACGGCGACAGTCTTTCCCGTCAGCCGGTCCGGGGGCAGCGGCACCACAAAGCCTTCGTCGAAGGCGTGATCGATGATCTCCAGCTCGATCTGCTTGATCGTCACCGGGTCCTGGTTGATCCCGAGCACGCACGCCGGCTCACACGGGGCCGGACACAGCCGGCCGGTGAAGTCCGGGAAATTGTTGGTGGCGTGCAGTCGTTCGATCGCATCGCGCCAACGACCCCTGCGCACCAGGTCATTCCATTCCGGAATCAGGTTGCCCAGTGGACACCCGTTGTGGCAGAAGGGAATACCGCAATCCATGCAACGGGTCGCCTGGTGGCGCAGGGTGTGGTCATCGAATTCCTCGTAGACCTCGTTCCAGTCGCGCAGTCGCAGCGGGACAGGCCGGCGCTGCGGCAGTTCCCGATGAGTGAATTTCAGGAAGCCGGTGGGATCAGCCATGCGCGGCCGCCATGATCGCCTTGTCAATATCCACGCCGTCACGCTCCGCTTCGGCGATGGCCTGCAGCACCTTCTTGTAGTCCCGGGGCATCACCTTGAGGAAGTGCCGTTGCTGCCCGCGCCAGTCGGCCAGGATCCGCTGGCCGACAGCCGAATCGGTGGCGTCGACGTGGGCCTGGATGGTCCCGTACAGGAAGTCTGCGTCGTCTTCGTCGAGGGTCTCGAGTTCGACCATTTCCTCGTTGAGGTTTTCCGGCAGTTCTTCGTGCGGGTCGTACACATAGGCCACACCGCCGGACATGCCCGCCGCGAAGTTGCGGCCGGTGCGGCCCAGGATGACCACCTTGCCACCGGTCATGTATTCGCAGCCGTGATCGCCCACGCCCTCGACCACCGCGTGTGCCCCGGAGTTGCGGACAGCGAACCGTTCGCCCACCACACCGCGCAGGTAGACCTCCCCGCTGGTGGCGCCGAACAGAATCACGTTGCCGCCGATGATGTTGTCCTCGGCGACGTAGTCCTGCGGCGCGTTGTCCGACGGCCGCACCACGATCCGGCCTCCGGATAGTCCCTTGCCGACGTAGTCGTTGGCGTCGCCGTAGACACGCAGCGTGATCCCCCGCGGCACAAAGGCTCCGAAGCTGTTGCCCGCCGATCCTTCAAAGGTGATGTCGATGGTGCCGTCCGGTAGACCTTGGCCGCCATAGGCTTTCGTCAGCTCGTGGCCGAGCATGGTGCCCACCGTGCGGTTGACGTTACTGATCGCCGTCGAAAAACGGACAGGTGAACCGGAGTCCAGCGCCTCGCGGCTCATCACGATCAACTGCTGATCGAGCGCCTTGTCCAGGCCGTGGTCCTGACGCGAGCTGCAGTACAGGTCCTGGTTCATGAAGGCCGACTCCGGCTCGTGCAGCACCGGCGTCAGGTCCAGCTTGTGCGCCTTCCAGTGCGCGCGCGCCAGCGTGGTGTCCAGCGACCCGACCTGGCCGACCATTTCGTTGAACGTCCGGAAGCCCAGCTCCGCCATGTATTCCCGGACCTCTTCGGCGATGAAGAGGAAGAAGTTCTCGACGAATTCGGGCTTGCCGGTGAACCGCTCCCGCAGCACGGGGTTCTGGGTGGCCACGCCGACCGGGCAGGTGTCCAGGTGGCACACCCGCATCATGATGCAGCCGACCACCACCAAAGGCGCGGTGGCGAAGCCGAACTCCTCGGCGCCCAGCAGCGCGCCGATGATGACATCGCGGCCGGTCTTGAGCTGACCATCGACCTGGACCACGATCCGGTCACGCAATCCGTTGAGCAGCAACGTCTGCTGCGTCTCGGCCAGCCCCAGCTCCCACGGTGCACCCGCGTGCTTCTGTGATGTCAGCGGCGTTGCGCCGGTGCCCCCGTCGTGTCCCGAGATGAGCACCACGTCGGCGTGCGCCTTGGACACTCCGGCCGCAACCGTCCCCACCCCGTTCTCGGAGACCAGCTTGACGTGCACCCGCGCGGACGGGTTGGCGTTCTTCAGGTCGTGGATCAGCTGCGCGAGATCCTCGATGGAGTAGATGTCGTGGTGCGGCGGCGGCGAGATCAGGCCCACACCAGGGGTGGAGTGCCGGACCTCGGCCACCCACGGGTACACCTTGTGTCCCGGAAGTTGGCCGCCCTCACCGGGTTTAGCACCCTGGGCCATCTTGATCTGGATATCCGAGCAGTTGGTCAGGTAGTGCGAAGTGACGCCGAATCGGGCCGAGGCGACCTGCTTGACCGCGCTGCGGCGCCAGTCCCCGTTGGGGTCGCGTTCGAATCGCTTGACGTCCTCGCCGCCCTCGCCGCTGTTGGATCGGCCGCCCAAGCGGTTCATCGCGATGGCCAGCGTCTCGTGCGCCTCCGCGGAGATCGAGCCGTAGCTCATCGCTCCCGTCGAGAAGCGCTTGACGATTTCGCTGGCGGGTTCGACCTCGTCCAGCGGAACCGCGGGCCGCACGTCGGCGCGGAACTTGAGCAGGCCGCGCAGCGACGCCATCCGCTCGCTCTGGTCGTCCACGAGGCGGGTGTACTCCCTGAAGATCTGGAACTGCCCGGTGCGGGTGGCGTGCTGCAGCTTGAACACCGTCTCCGGGTTGAACAGGTGGTACTCGCCCTCGCGGCGCCACTGGTACTCGCCGCCCACCTCGAGTTCGCGGTGCGCGCGTTCGTCGGGCCGGTCGAGGTAGGCCACCGCGTGGCGGGCGGCGGCATCGGCGGCGATGTCCTCCAGGGTGATCCCGCCGGTGGGACACGACAGCCCGGTGAAGAACTCGTCGAGCACTTCCTGGGAGACGCCCACCGCCTGGAACAGCTGCGCGCCGGTGTAGGAGGCCAGCGTCGAGATGCCCATCTTGGACATCACCTTCAGCACGCCCTTGCCGGCGGCCTTCACGTAGTTGTTCAGCGCCTTCTTGCGGTCGATCCCGTTGCCGGCGCCGTCGAAAAGCCCGCGGTCGAGCATGTCCTCGATCGACTCGAACGCCAAGTAGGGGTTGACCGCCGCGGCCCCGCAACCGATGAGCATCGCCATGTGGTGGACCTCGCGGGCGTCACCGCTTTCGACCACCAGCCCCGCGTGGGTTCGCGTCCGGTCGCGCACCAGGTGGTGATGCACCGCCGCCACCGCGAGCAGCGACGGGATGGGAGCCATCCGTTCGTCGGACGCGCGGTCGGACAGGATGATGATGCGCGCGCCCTCGGTGATCGCCGCGGAGGCCTGCTCGCGGACCTCGGTCAGCGCGGCCGCCAGCCCGGCGCCGCCCTCGGCGACCGGGTACAGACAACGAATCACCTTGGACCGCATGTCGTGTCGGCGCCCGTTGACCATCTCGTCGGGGTCGAGGTTGACCAGTTTGGCCAGCTCGTAGTTCCGCAGAATCGGCTGCTGCATCACGATCTGGCGACAGGAGCGCTCGTCCGGGTTGAGCAAGTCCTGCTCGCCGCCGGTGACGCCCTGCAGGCTGGTCACCACCTCCTCGCGGATGGCGTCCAGCGGCGGGTTGGTCACCTGGGCGAAGAGCTGGTGGAAGTAGTCGTAAAGCAGGCGCGGGCGCTGCGACAGCACCGCGACGGGGGTGTCGGTGCCCATCGAGCCGATCGGCTCGGCGCCGGCGCGCACCATCGGCGCCACCAACAAGTTGAGTTCCTCGTAGGTGTAACCGAACGTCAACTGCCGCTTGACAAGCCGATCGTGGGGCATCCGGACGTACTTGCCCGCCGGCAGATCGTCCAGCGGCACCAGACCCTTGTCGAGCCACTCCTGGTAGGGATGCTCGGCGGCCAGCTCGGCTTTGATCTCCTCGTCGGCGACGATGCGGCCCTGCGCGGTGTCCACCAGGAACATCCGGCCGGGCTGCAGCCGCATCCGGCGAACCACCTTGCCCGGATCCAGGTCCAGCACGCCGGCCTCGGACGCCATCACCACCAAGCCGTCGTCGGTGACCCAGATCCGGGAGGGGCGCAGGCCATTTCGGTCGAGCACGGCGCCGACGATGGTCCCGTCGGTGAACGTCATCGACGCCGGACCATCCCACGGCTCCATCAGCGACGAGTGATACTGATAGAACGCCCGCCGCGCGGGGTCCATCGACTCATGCCGCTCCCAGGCCTCGGGGATCATCATCAACACGGCGTGAGCCAGAGTGCGGCCGCCCAGGTGTAGCAGTTCGAGAACCTCGTCGAACCGCGCGGTGTCGGAAGCTCCGGGCGTGCAGATCGGGAACAGCTTCTCGACGTCGTCTTCGGAACCGAAGATGTCGGTCTTGATCAACGCCTCGCGCGCACGCATCCAGTTTTCGTTGCCGGTGACCGTGTTGATCTCACCGTTGTGGGCGATGCGCCGGAAGGGATGCGCCAGCGGCCAGGACGGGAAGGTGTTGGTGGAGAACCGGGAGTGCACGATCCCCAGCGCGCTGGTCAGCCGATCGTCTTGCAGGTCAAGGTAAAACGCCTTCAGCTGCGGGGTGGTCAGCATGCCCTTGTAGACGAATGTCTGACCCGACAGGCTTGGGAAATAGACCGTTTCGCGGCCGGGCCCGTCCTGGCCCGGACCTTTGGTGCCGAGTTCGTGTTCGGCACGCTTGCGAATCACGTAGGCGCGGCGCTCCAGCGTCATACCGGAGGCCCCCGCCATGAACACCTGCCGGAAGGTCGGCATCGCGTCACGAGACAACGCCCCCAGCGATGAATCGTCGGTGGGTACGTTTCGCCAGCCCAGCACGTGCAGGCCTTCGGCTTCGGCGATCTTCTCCACCGCAGCGCAGGCCGCCGCGGCGTCCCTGGACGACTGCGGCAGAAACGCGATTCCGGTGGCGTACTCGCCCGGAGGAGGCAGCTCGAAATCCACCACCTCGCGCAGGAACGCGTCCGGGACCTGAATCAGGATGCCCGCGCCGTCACCGCTACGCGGCTCGGCGCCCTGGGCACCGCGGTGCTCGAGGTTGAGCAGGGCGGTGATCGCCTTGTCGACAATGTCGCGGCTGCGACGGCCGTGCATGTCGACGACCATGGCTACCCCGCACGAATCGTGCTCGAACGCGGGGTTATATAACCCGACGCGCTTGGGCGTCATATGCACCTGACCCTTCACCACAACGTTCCAGAGGCCGTTACGACCGACTCCGTCGGGCCCGCACCCGGAGGTTGCGGGCCAAGGCCCCGTCGGTCTTGTCGGTAGGCTGTCCCCCAGGCGGAGATAATCCGGTTAGAGATTTCGTCCGTGCAGCGCTGAACGGTGGCCTGGAACCGGTCTCGACAAGTCGTAAAACGATATGACAAAACCCGCTTGACATGCCAACTTCGTCAAGTCTAACTGCCCGCCGCCGGGACCGAAAATTCGCTGCGATCTACCTTCGCACCGGCGCCGACATGCGGTTTCACCGCGGGGTGGCTTTCGCGCCGCGGCATCGATCCCGACGGACCAGCCGCCCTCTGAGCCCCGGCCGATAGTTTGCTGCGAACGCGTAGTCGCGGGGCCGCCACCGTGCCGCGATCGCCCACTAGACGTGCTCAGCGCGATGACCGAAGGAATCGCGGTGGCACCCACGTACGGCCCGCAAAGTTTGCGCGCGACCGGGAAGGCCGCGCGGCGGCTCGTGCCGGATACTGGACGGACACTGGATGCAGACTGGTCCGAATACTGCGTTAACGGTTGGAGCGTGGTGCTCATCACTTGAGGAGCGCCCACGGTTGGCCACATGCGCGAAGACCCGGCACCCGAGGAGCCCATGAACGAGCGCGACGAATTCTTGCGGGACCGTCTGCGGCCCGATCAGCCCAGCAGCCCGGCCGCCCGCCCGCCCGGTCCTCACCCAGGTCCCCGGCCTGCGCCCCCGGCTCCTCCCCCGGTTCCTCCCCGGGTTGCTCAACGCCCCGCACCCGCGCACCCGACGCCGCCACCGCGCTGGCCTGGCCCGCCGCCCCGGTCCGGCCCCCGGCCGGCTCCCCCTCCGCCGCCGTCATCCCCGCCTTCGCCGTCATCCCCGCCTTCGCCGGTTCCCTGGACCGAACCGGCCTTCGCGCCGGCACCCCCGCGCGTCCCCGAACCTCCCGACCGCGGTTGGCGGCGCATCCTGCGGCGGGCCACCTTCGGCCTCATCCAGCTGGGGCCATCGCCCGCCCAGCGGCAGGAGGCACAGTTCGAAGCCGCCATCCGGACCCCTCTTCATGACAATTACAAGGTCGGCGTGCTGGGCAAGGGCGGCGTGGGGAAAACGTCGGTGGCCGCCAGCGTCGGCTCGCTGTTCGCCGAACTGCGTCGGCAAGACCACGTGGTGGCGATCGATGCCGACACCGCCTTCGGCCGGTTGAGCTGCCGGATCGACCCGCGGTCGGCCGGTTCGTTCTGGGAACTGACGTCCGACAAAAATCTGCAGTCCTTCACCGACGTGGTTGGGCGCCTGGGCCGCAATCCCGCCGGATTGCACGTGCTCGGCGGCGAACCGGCGTCCGGCCCGCGCCGGGTGCTCGATCCCGCGATCTACCGGGAGGCCGCGCTGCGGCTGGACCGCCATTTCACGATCTCGGTCATCGACTGCGGCTCGACGATGGACTCACCGGTCACCCAGGAAGTGCTGCGCGATCTGGATGCGCTGATCGTGGTGTCCTCACCCTGGGCGGATGGCGCCTCGGCTGCCGCCAGGACCATGGAGTGGCTGTCGGACCAAGGCCAGACCGCCCTGCTGCGCAACACCATCGTGGTGCTCAACGATTCCGACGGCCACGCCGACAAACGCACCCGCGAGTTGCTGGCACGCGAGTTCGTCGACCACGGGCAGCCGGTGGTCGAGGTGCCCTTCGATCCCCATCTGCGGCCCGGGGGTGTCATCGATGTCGACGGCGAAATGGCGCCGGCGACTCGGCGCAGATTCCTGCAGATCACGGCGACGATCGCCGGGTATTTCGCGGCCCGGTCAGACCGTGGGCGTAACCGTCCGGCGGGTGGCGACGGGGGCTAGGTGTTCTGGATGGCCCCGGCCCGCGCCGAAGGGTCTGCGATGGCCTCGATCTTGGTCACGAGGCGACCGCGGATTGTCAGCACGACGGCGGCGAAAAGCCGGCGGTCGGCGAAGGCCAGCACTACCGGTCCCCCGCGAGCGGGAGGTGCCCCCAGCCCGGCGGGACCGCTGACCAGCGTCACTTCCGGCCCGAGGTAGCGCAGCAGGTTGGTGGCGACCGCGTCCGGTCCGTGGTTGACCTGTGGCGGCGGTGCCGGGTCGGCGAGGACCGTCCCCACGCCCCAGACCGCCGGATCCAGGACGGCGGTCAATCCGGCGATGTCGCCGTTGGCGCATGCGGTGATGAACTTCTCGGTGACGAGCTGATGCTCAGCCGAGGCGACGTCGTTGAACTTGGGCTGCGCCGTGCTGAATTTGGCCCGCGCACGGCGCGCCAGCTGGCGGCAGGTGCCGACGGGCCGGCCCACGGTTTCGGCGATCGTGTCGAACGGGACCGCGAACACATCGTGTAGCACGAACGCGACGCGTTCGCCGGGACTGAGCCGGCGCAGGACTTCCAGCAATGCGGTGCGGACCTCGTCGTCGAGGGTGACCTGGTCACCCGGGTCCGGGCGGCGCGACACCGGCTGCTCCAGCGGATCGGGCCCGCCCGGACGTTCGTACCGGGCACGGGCCGAACGCACCTGGTCGAGGCAGAGGCGGCTTGCCACCACCGTCAACCAGCCGCGCACGTCGTCAATCTCGTTGACGTCATTCTCCAGAGCACGTGAGAGCCGTAGAAACGCTTCTTGCGCAACGTCTTCCGCGTCACCTACGTCGCCCAGCATCTGATAGGCGAGGTTGACCAGATACGGGCGGTGCCGGCGCCAGGCCTCGGTGATCTGGTCGCTGGGTGACTGCTGGTTCATGAGTCTTCGACGATCTGATGCGGCAAAAAGTTACGCGTTCCGCTTGTAACTTTCCCACCCTGCGCGCCGTCGTAGCAGCACCACAGAAAATTCCAGGGAAGGAACCTCCCATGACGATCGTCGTAACCGGAGCGACCGGCAACGTCGGACGCCCGCTCGTTGCCGAACTCGTCGCCGCGGGCGCCCGCGTGCGCGCGATCACCCGCAGACCCGGCACCGCCGGCTTTCCGTCCGGCGTCGAGGCGGCCGGCTCGGCGGCCGAAGCCCTGACGGGCGCGTCGGCGGTGTTCCTCAATTCCCGCGCGCTGGGCGAGCAGCTGCCCACAGTGGTCGCCGAGTGCCGGCGCGCCGGAGTCGCCAAGCTGGTTGCGCTGTCGGCGATCAACGCCGACGACGACTTCTCCAAGCAGCCGTCGCGCTCTCGCGGAGACCGCAACAAAGAGGTCGAACAGCTCGCCGTCGAATCCGGACTGGCCTGGGTGAGCCTGCGGCCCACGGTGTTCGCGACGAACTTCGCGGGCATGTGGTCGGCGCAGATCCGCGCCGGCGATGTGGTGGCCGGGCCCTACGCCGCGGCGTCGTCCGCGCCGATCGTCGAAAGCGACATCGCGGCGGTCGCGGCGCGCGCCCTGCTCACCGATGAGCTGGTCGGTGAGCGCATCCCCCTGACCGGTCCCCAGGCGTTCACCAACTCCGAGCTGGTCGAGGTCATCGGTGCGGTGCTGGGTCGCCCGCTGCAGTACCGGGAGGTCCCGAGCGACTTGGTGCGGCAACGGTTCATCGGTTTGGGCTTCAGCGCCGACTTCGCCGACGCCTACATGGCGATGCTCGCCGAGACGCTGGACAAGCCCGCCCTGGTCACCCACGACGTGGAGAAGATCCTCGGCCGGCCCGCTACCGGGTTCGCTCAGTGGATTTCCGCGCACCGCGATCTATTCACCGAATCAGCACAAGGAGCCTGACATGTCCGAACCACGTCCACCCCGCTACCTCAAACCCATGAACAGGGTGATGATGGCCGTCCAGCGGCTGGGAATACCGACCGGTCCCGCGATGGTACTGACGGTGCTCGGCCGCAAGTCGGGCCGTCCGCGCGCCACCCCGATGACGCCGTTCGAATTTCGGGGTGGCCTCTACGCGGTGGCCGGCTATCCGGGTGCCGACTGGGCGGCCAACGCCCGCGCCGCGGGCACCGGCACGCTGAGCCGGGGCCGACGATCGCGGCAGGTCAGGATCGTCGAACTGACCGCCGAGCAAGCACGCCCGGTGCTGCGGGCGTTTCCCGCCGAAGTGCCGGTCGGTGTGGCGTTCGCCAAGCGCTCCGGGATGGTCCGCGACGGCACGGCCGACGAATTCGAGGCCCTGGCGGGCCGGATCGCGGTCTTCCGATTCGAGCCGGTCGCGTGAGCCATGAGGCTCAATCGCTCTGCGCCTACTTCGGGTTCAAGCCGCCAGCGGCGGCGACGACCCAGGCCAGCTGCGGGTAAAAGATATCGCTGTGGGCGCCGGCGGGCGGACCGCCGCGCGTGACGACGTCGGAGGCGTCCAAGTTCAGGATCTCGCCGACCTTGAACGGGTAGACCGAGCCGGCCCTTCCCAGCGGCTGCGGGTCGGGCCCGAAGGCGCCGTCGGATCCCATCGCGCGCCAGCGGGAGAGCGGATCGGACAATGCGGCCGAGTCGTCACCGGCTGCCGCGGACGCCAGCGGGTAAAAGATGCCCAGGGCGAGGTCATGGCTGGAGAAGCAGACGGTTAGCGGCCCGTCGATGCGGTCCAGCCGGCCGGCCAGTGCACCAGCGCGCGGTTCGTCCAGTTCGGTGAGGAACGGCAGGGGGTTGCTGAAGGCAAAGCGTGAGTAGGCGCCCTCCAGTAGCGTGACCGCCTTCACCGGTGACGGATTGGCCGCGGGGAGCCCGGCCAGCGCGAAGGAGACGAGGCGCGCGCCGAAGCTGTGCCCGATCAGATGGATTCGCAAGCCGTCGAACTGGCCGGCGAGCTGGCCGATGACCGGCCCGAGTCCGTTCTCGCCGACCACTCCGGCCCGGTTCTTCATTTGCCAGTAGGTGAGCTGGCGCAGCGCCTCCTTGGCGCCGTTGAGCAACTTGTTCGCGAAGTCACCGAGGCCGGCAGTGCCGCCGCCATCGCTGAAGTCCACACCGGCCTCGGCGAGCTTGTCAGCGAACTTCGTGAAGACGTCGTTGGGGTTCTGCTGCGCGCCAAGCATTCCGGGCTGATCCGACTGCTTGGCTTCGCCGTCGTTGAAGCCGGTGAGGGTGGCCTTGCTGAACTCGCGCATCGCGGCGAATAGTGCGTTCACCTGTTCCTGCGATGGTTCCTGGGTCAGCAGTGCGGCGATCGCGTCCAGCTGGGCGGTGCCGGCCGGGAAGATCTCTTTCAGGTCCTCCAGTTGGGCAGGGTCAATGGTAGGCGGCCCGGCTGCGGTGGTCGGCCGCTCCTCCAGCGCGGCGGCGCCGCCCGCGTCGCGCTTCGGGGCAGGGTCGAAGTCGGGTATCGGCTCGTCACGCCAGAGCTGGGAAGGCCAGCGGACGCCGACGAATCCCACTTTTACGTTCGCGTCGACCTGGTCGGCGAGGAGCTGAAACCATCTGTCGTACAACGAATTTGCTGCCGCCTCGTCGGTGTTCCAGCCGTGGGAGAACAGCACCAGATCGGTGAGCCGGTTGTCGGCGATGCCCTGCTTCAGCTCGGTCAACGTCTGTGGGTCGACGCCGCCATCCTTGTCGAACGTAAGACGCCAGGTGGGGCGATTGGCGATGGTGTCGGTCATCTCGAGGTGTCCTGTCTTGTCGTGTGGTGTTGCGGTGTTCTCAGACCGATTGCAGTGCGCGCATGAGATCGACCATGCCGGCACCCTGGAAGGCCTGTTCGCGGCCCAACGAGATGGCCGACGCCACGAAGATCTTCTTGATGTCTTCGGGTTTGCCGATCATTTCGCGCTGCACGGACAGGAACGCCGCGACGGCACCCGAGACGTGCGGTGCGGCCATGCTGGTGCCGCTGTCCTCTATGTAGACGGCGGCGCCGGTGAGGTCGTCGAGATGGGCGTCCTGCACGGCGCGCAAGTTCTTACCGGCGGCGGCTGACGTGATCCGTTCGCCGGGCGCGACGAGATCCGGCTTGGCCCGGCCGTCTCCGGTCGGGCCGCGCGAGGAGAAGTACGACACGCCAAAGGTGTGGGGAGAATCGCGGTGCGTGGAGCCGACGGTGATCGCGCGTTCGGCGTTGCCGGGGTCGTTGATGGTGACGCCCGCGCTGAACTTGGTGACATCGGCGAATTTCGGGTTGAGCGTGACATATCCGGTGTTGCCAGCGGCCGCCACGACCACCACGCCGGATTGCACCAGCTTGTCGACTTCCACGCACAATGGGCTCTGCCCGCAGGCGAACCATTCGGCGGCGAACGCGTATCCCAGGCTGAGGTTCACGCCGTGAATGCGCGGCATCTTCTCAGTGGCGGCGTTGCGCTCGCGAACGTAGGCCAACGCCCGCATGACCCGGCTCACCCGGGTGGCCGCATCGCCGTCGCCGAGCACTTTGAGGCTGACCAGCTTGGCGTGTGGTGCCATGCCGGCGAGCCGGTCGATGTCGGCGATGGCGCGGGGTTGGATGATCGGGAACGCGCCGTCGGGCGAGGCGGCGTTGAAGCGCTTCTCCCCCGCGACCACCTTGCGGTTCCCGGTGGCGGGCTGCCAATTCTGCAGGCCGCCGGCGATGATCCCTGCGACATGCGTACCGTGCCCGTCGTTGTCGACCAGGGCAAGGGTCGGGTCGTCACTGTCGACGGTGAAGTCCCGGTGCAGATCGGCCACCGACGCGTCGGTCAGCGTCGCATACCCGGCGAAGTGCGCGTGGTCCGCCTGGATGCCGGAATCGACCACCGCCCAGACGATCCCGTCGCCGAAGCTCTCGAAGGCGCGCTGGGCCGCGCGCGCTTTGATCGTCGCCGACGACGCGTCGATCTGCGGGTGAGCCTCGAAATCCGGCCAGATCCGGTAGATGGCCCGCATCGGCCATGCCAGGGCCGCGGCATCGGCTGACACCAGGCTTTCGATCTGACCGGCGGTCAAGTCGCCGGTCAGGTACTGGTCGCCGACCGCGAGCGGGTCGCC
>DASSGQ010000240.1:0-26457 GCA_035693385.1 Mycobacterium sp. | reverse complement strand
ACTGAGCATCGGCTGCGGCCTGATCGTGGCGGCGCTGCTGGTCACAATCCAGGCGCCCCAGCTGTCTGCGCTATGGGCCCGCTTCCCACTGCCGGTCATCCCGGCGCCGGGGGACCCGAGCCCGTCGGCGCCGTCGCTGCGGGTGCTCGAGGATCTGCCGCGGCGGGTGCGGACCGCCGACGCCCACCAGAGCGGCTTCATCGCCGCCGCGGTGCTGCTCAGCGTTCTG
Organism: Mycobacterium sp.; assembly: GCA_035693385.1. GTDB lineage: Bacteria > Actinomycetota > Actinomycetes > Mycobacteriales > Mycobacteriaceae > Mycobacterium. Next base: position 26,228 of record DASSGQ010000240.1, on the reverse strand, counting down.
GGGTCGGTGGCGGTCGCGCTGCGCCCCGAGTCGCTGAGCGGATGGGGCTGGTACGTGGTTGCGGCAACGGCGGCCGCGTCGGTCCTGCGCGCCAGGGTGTGGGATTCGGCCGCCTGCAAGGCGTGGCTGCTCGCTCAGCCCTATCTGGTCGCGGGTGTCCTCCTGGTGCTCTACGCCGCGACGGGTCGTTACCCGGGTGCCCTGGGTGCGGTGCTGGTGCTCGTCGCGCTGCTGTCGGTGTGGGTGGTGGTGGCACTGAACCCGCGCATCGCCTCGCCGGAGAGCTATTCGCTGCCGTTGCGCCGGCTGCTGGGCTTCGTTGCGGCGGGGCTGGATGCATCGCTGATCCCAGTCATGGCCTACCTGGTTGGTCTGTTCAGCTGGGTGCTCAATCGATGATCCGGTCCGGATCAGCCTGCGTCACAGCGGCCCTGGTGTTCCTGCAGGCCGGGGTGATGTGGGCTTGTCCGCCGGCGCTGGCGATCAGCCCGCCGGCGGTCGATCCGGGAGTGCCGCCACCCAGCGGCACCCCGGGGCCCGGTCAGCCGATGGAGCAGCGCGGGCCGTGCAGCGCCTCCGGGGTCATCCCGGGCAGCGACCCGGGTGTGCTGACGCCGGGTCAGGCGATGTTGAATCTCCCAGCGGCGTGGCAGTTTTCCCGCGGCGAGGGCCAGCTGGTGGCGGTCATCGACACCGGGGTACGGCCTGGCCCGCGGCTGCCCAACGTCGATCCCGGGGGCGATTTCGTCGAGACGACCGACGGCCTGACGGACTGCGACGGCCACGGCACCCTGGTCGCCGGAATCATCGCCGGCCAGCCCGGTGACGACGGTTTCTCCGGCGTGGCGCCCGCGGCGCGCGTGCTGTCGATCAGGACGGCTTCCGCGAAGTTCTCGCCGCGTACGCCGGGCGGCGATCCGCTGCTGGCGCAGGCGTCCCTGGACGTCGCGACGCTGGGGCGGGCGATCGTGCACGCGGCCGACCTCGGCGCCAGGGTGATCAACATCTCGGCGATAACCTGCCTGCCCGCCGACCGTACGATCGACCAGGCCGCGCTCGGCGCCGCGATCCGCTACGCGGCCGTGGACAAGGATGCGGTGATCGTGACGGCCGCGGGCAACAGCGGGCAGACCGGATCGATCGCCGGCGGCACGTCATGTGAGTCCAATCCACTCACCGACCTGAGCCATCCGGACGATCCGCGCAACTGGGCCGGCGTCAAGTCGGTGTCCATCCCATCGTGGTGGCAGCCGTACGTGCTGTCGACGGCGGCGTTGACGCCGGACGGGCAGCCGTCGAAGTTCTCCATGGCCGGACCGTGGGTGGGTATCGCCGGCCCGGGCGAAGACATTGTGTCGGTGAGCAATCGCGACGGCGGCGGTCTCGCTAATGGCTTGCCCGACGACCACCAGCAGATGATCCCGCTGAGCGGCACCAGCTATGCAGCCGGATACGTGTCGGGCGTCGCGGCGCTGGTTCGCAGCAAGTATCCGCAACTGACCGCCACGCAGGTGATGCGGCGCATCACCGCGACCGCGCACAACGGCGCCCGCGCCCCGTCCGACGTCGTCGGCGCCGGCAGCGTGGACCCGGTCGCCGCGTTGACCTGGGAACTGCCGGCCGGCGACCAGCCCGGTATGGCGAGCACCAAGCCGGTCGCGGCGCCCCCGCCGCCGGCGCACAAGGACACCACTCCGCGGACCGTCGCGTTCGCCGGAACCGCCGCTCTGGCTTTGCTTGTCGCGGTCGCCGGCGCGATTGTCGCGATCACCCGAAAGAAGGAGACCACCCCGTGAGCCTGCATCGCTCGATACCGACACCGGGCAGCGGCCGCATCACGCTGGCGCTGCTGGCCGTGGTGCCCGCGGCGATGGCATACCCGTGGCGGTCGACTCGCGACCATTGGGTGCTCGGCATCGCCGCGGCCGCGGTGATCCTGCTGTTCGGATGGTGGCGGGGCTTGCACTTCACCACCATCCTGCGGCGACGCTTCGCGATGATGGGCCGCCGGCCCGACCAAACCGACGGTGCCACAACCGAATCCGCGACGACGACGACCGTGCTGTTGCAGGTGGGGCCACCCGTCGGTGACTCGGACGTGCTGCCGCTCGGGCTGATCGCCCGGTACCTGGACCGCTACGGGATCCGCGCCGACAAGATCCGAATCACCAGCCGCGACAACGCATCCGATGCGTCGAGGCGGGAGACCTGGATCGGGCTCACGGTGTCGGCGGCCGACAATCTGCCGGCGTTGCAGGCGCGCTCATCGCGAATCCCGTTGCACGAGACCGCCCAGGTCGCGGCGCGCCGGCTGGCCGACCACCTCCGTGAGATCGGGTGGGAAGCCACTCCGGTGGCACCCGACGACGTGCCACGGCTGCTGGCGCCCGGCGCCCGCGAATCCTGGCGCGGGGTGCGGCGGGGGCCCTCGGATTACATTGCGGCATACCAGGTCAACATCGATGACCGGTTGCCCGAAACCTTGGCCGCGATCCGGTCGTACCCGGCGCGCGAGGTCTGCATGGCGCTGGAGATCGCCGGTGACGCAACCCACGACACCATCGCGGCGGCGTGCGCGTTCCTCACCGAAATGCCGCCCGACGGCGCTGCGCCGCTGGCCGGACTGACGCCGCAACGCGGGAATCACCTGGCGGCGCTGACGGCATTGGATCTGTTGTCCGCGCAACGGCTGGACGGGCACACCGACGCGTCCGCCGGCCTGCTGGCGCGGCTGGTCTGGCCCACTCCGGTGGCCGGCGCCCACCGGGCACCGCAACCGGCTAGAACATGAACTGCTGCAGGAACGGCGTCATCCGGCGCAGGTAGTCCAGCTGACTGACATGCAGCACGTGACTGCCGGGAAACCAGTGCAGCGCACAGCGATCCCAATGTTCCCAGAGCAGCACGGCCTGACCGGGCGTCGCCATCCGGTCGCCGAGGCCGGTGATGATCATCCGGCGGTTCGTCGGCACCAGCGGCCGGTAGGTCAGCGGGCAGTGGTAGGACAGCCCGGCGGCCAGCTCGTCACGGCTGATGTGGGACTGCCGCAGTCCCAGTCGCACGAGTTTGTTGGCCGGGAACCATTGTTCGAACATCGTCGCCGGAGTCACCACCGGGCAGTTGGGGATGACGGCGTCGAGCCGATCGTCGACCGAAGCCACCAGCGCGGAGGTGTACCCGCCCAGCGATATCCCGGTCAACGCGATGCGCTGCACGCCGGTGTGGCGCAAATAGTCGATGATGGACCGGAAGTCGTGCACGGCCTGGGCCATCGCCTCCGCGAAACCGCTGAGGCCGCCGGCGAAGTAGCCGAAACCGCTGAACGGCGAGAACTTTTCGGCCCGTGCGCCGTGGAACGGCAACGTGTACATCAGGACGTCGTAGCCGGAGCGGTAATACCACGGCAGGGTGAAGAACCGCCCGTTGGCCAGATATGACGCCCCCATGAAGCCGTGGATGACGCACAGCGTGGGACGCGGTCCGTCGCCGTGGCGCCAATGCTGGGCGTGCACGACGTTATTGGATTTCCACGCGTCCCATCGTGTGCGCATCGCGGGATTGACGGCCCGGAAGCTGCTGGCAAACGAGATGTTCTCCACGGTGCCGCCCGCGATTCGCGCCGCAAGCCGGTTGGCCGGCCGCGACGACACCCGCGGCAACTCGGTGGGCGCCGGGAACGACTTCGCCGGATCCCGCTCGGACCCCAGGTCGGCGTAGAAACGCAGGTTGTCGCGCTCACCGCCGTGGCGCGTGGAGCTGGCGATCACGGCCGGTGTCACCGCGGCCGAGAGCACCGATGCGATCGCGGTGCGCAGCGCGAAATCGGACATCGCGGTCGCAGCGACGACCATTCGCTGGCGGGTCGACAACGCCGAGCGCGACGGCAATCCCTCGGCACCGGCGGGGACGTCGGCGCCGGGAACATCCGGAACACGAACTCGCCGGCCCACTGGATCCGCATCGGGCGTCACGCAGGCGATGGTAAACCCCACTCGGTGGCTACTGGGAGGGCATACGGTAATACGGATTGTCCATCAGCCGACCCGCGGTGGTGTTGATCAGGAGGACCGACATGTGGGATCCCGACATCTACCTGGCCTTTGCGGACCATCGCAGCCGCCCCTTCTACGATTTGCTGTCGCGCGTCGGCGCCGAGCGGGCGCGCCGGGTGGTCGACCTCGGCTGTGGGCCGGGCCACCTCACGGCCTACCTGGCGCGGCGCTGGCCCGAGGCCGTGATCGAGGCGATCGACAGCTCGCCGGAGATGGTCGCCGCCGCCAAGGAACGCGGCATCAACGCCGTCACCGCTGACTTGCGGGACTGGAAACCGAAGCCCGACACCGACGTGGTGGTCAGCAACGCCGCCCTGCATTGGGTGCCCGAGCACGCCGACCTGCTGATCCGGTGGGCCGGCGAGTTGGCGCCCGGATCGTGGATCGGCATCCAGATCCCGGGCAACTTCGAAACGCCCTCGCACGCTGCGGTGCGGGCGCTGGCCCGCCGTGAGCCCTACGCAAAAATCATGCGCGACATACCGTTTCGCGTTGGAGCGGTGGTTCACCCGCCGATCCAGTACGCCAATGAGCTGCTGGACGCCGGATGCCAGGTCGACGTCTGGGAGACCACCTATCTGCATCAGCTGACCGGTGAGCATCCGGTGCTGGAGTGGATCACCGGCACGGCGCTGGTCCCGGTGCGCGAGCGGCTCGACGACGAGGGCTGGGAGCAGTTCCGCCAAGAGCTCATCCCGCTGCTGGACGACGCGTACCCGCCCCGGGCCGACGGCACGACGATCTTCCCGTTCCGGCGCGTGTTCATCGTCGCCCAGGTTGGTGGCGCGCCTCGCTCGGGCGGGTAGGCCGCGCCCGGCGGCTTACTCCTCGATGCCGCGGTCGACGGCGATCGCCGACCGGCTGGTCGGCTTGGTGTGATGAATGCGCAGATACGTTTCGGTGTAGCGCCCCGCAATGCGGGCACCGGCGAACTCCGATGGGATGACGTCGTCGAGACGCTGGCGCCAATCATGCAGGCGGACAGCCAAATCGGCGGCGACCGCATCCACGCCCGCGTCGGGACGCGCCAGCAGGTTGTCGGTCTCGGTGGGATCGGCGCGTAGATCGTAGAGTTCCCGCTTCGGGCGGGGACCACCGACCAACGGGGCGACGGCCACCCCGGATGGGCTTTCCTTGATGTCCCAGGGCAGATCCAGCAGCGGCCGGGACGCGTAGTTTTCGATGTAGCTGTATTCCTTGGTGCGAACAGCGCGAATCGGGTCGAACGAGTCGTGGTAGGTCTTCATCGTGTACACGTGGTTGCGGACCGGTTCGGCCTGCGGGTCCGGCGCGAGCAGGGCGGCCGCGTGCGACACGCCCTCGACGTCGGCCGGCACGTCGCGACCCAACAGCCCGAGCAGCGTCGGCACCAAGTCGACGCCGCTGAACAGCTCGTCGTACACCCGGGGGGCCATGGCCCGGTTGGTCGGTGGGCGCACGATCATGCCGATGCCGGTTCCGGCGTCGTACAGCGTGGATTTGGCGCGCGGGAACGCGGCGCCGTGGTCGGTGAAGAACACCACCCAGGTGCTGGCGTCCAGCCCCGTTTCGGCCAGCGTGTCCAGCAGTCGGCCCACCGCGGCGTCGGCCGCGGCGATCGCCCCGTAGAAGCCGGCGAGGTCGCCGCGAATCTCGGGCGTATCGGGCAGGTAGTCGGGGAGATCGACACCGGCGCTGTCGGCCGGCTGGTAGCGGTCTTGCGGGTAGGGCCGGTGGGTCTCGAAGAATCCCGCGGTCAACAGGAACGGTTGGCCCGCAAGCTGCTCGGGGGCCTCCCGTAACCACTGTGCGGTCTTGTCCACCACGTACTCGCAGTAGGAGTTCGACACGTCGAATTCGTCGAAACCCAGCCGTCTCGGATATGAAGTCTCGTGTTGCATACCGAAAAGTGCTGAATACCAACCTGATTCGGACAGCATCTGAGGCAGGGTGCGGACGCCGCTGCGGTATTCCCAGCCGTGGTGGGTCAGGCCGACCAGCCCGTTGCTCTGCGGGTAACGGCCGGTGAACAGTGATCCGCGCGACGGTGAGCACAGCGGCGCCGTGGCATGGGCCCTGGTGAACAGGATGCCCTCGGCCGCAAGTCGGTCCAGCCGCGGGCTGGATACGTCGGCGTGGCCGTAGGCGCCCAGATATCGCCCAAGGTCATGCCAGTGCACCATCAGCACGCTGTCTTTGCTGTCCTGGGCGCCCTGCGCATCCTGCGCGTCTTGAGCAAATGTAGCCGTCATGTCACCTCGACCGGCGACGATACCGCAGCCTGGTGCCACTTACGGGTGCACGCGCCCCGCCGGCGACGGCTGACCCCATTGGTTCTCGGAGACGAACTCCGACAGCGGTCGCGGGTAGGCCCAGCCGTCCAGCTCCAACGCCGGCCGATCCGGGAATTCGGGCACCGGCCCGAGGCACAGGATGGCCACCGGCTCGGCGTCGGCGGGCATCGCCAGCAGCGCCGCCAACCGTTGCGGATCGAACAGGGAAACCCACCCCATACCCAGGCCCTCGGACCTCGCCGCCAGCCACAGGTTTTGGATGGCGCACGACACCGACGCCAGATCCATCTGCGGCAGCGTCCGGCGGCCGAACACGTGCTTGCCGCGGTTGTCGCACAGCGCCACCACGAAGAGCTCGGCGCACTCGAGAATGCCCTCGACCTTCAACGCCAGAAATTCCTCGGCCCGCTCTCCCAGGGCCGCCGCGGTCAGCGGGCGCTCCTCGTCGACGATCGCGTGAATGCGCCGGCGCAGCGACTCATCGGTGATCCGGATGAACCGCCACGGCTGCATCAGGCCCACGCTGGGGGCCGCGTGCGCGGCTTGCAGCAAGCGCGCCAACACGTCCTCCGCCACCGGGCCGCCGGGCACGAAGCGGCGCATGTCGCGCCGTTCGGAGATCACCCGATAGATAGCGCGCCGCTCCTGGGGACTGAACGCCTGATCGGTCACCCCGCCATCGTAGAAAAAAGCGGGTTAGCGTGAATGATGTCTTTTCGTCACGCCGCTTTGAACACCGCAGAGGGGACTGTTCCGTGAAGCTTTCCGACGTGCTGGACCAGCTGCCCACCGACCCCACCGCCCGCCGCGTGTACGGCGAGCCCTATGAGACCGCCGACGGCGCCACCGTGATTCCCGTCGCCAAAATCCGCGGGCGGACGGCCGGCTCCGACCCCGGCGCGCCCAACGAACGGGGCGCGGGCGGCTTCAGCTCGGTGCCGGTCGGGGTGTTCGTTGTGCACGGGGGCCAGGCGTCCTGGGTGCCCGCCGTCGATGTGAACCGCATCGCGCTGATCGGCGTCGTCACCGGCCTGCTGGCGGCCGCGATCGGCAGCCTGGCGGTGCTCCGGCAGCCGCCCTGGCCACGAATTACGATCACGGGCGATAGGTGACGCCGACCGCCCGGACCACGTATTCGGGCGGCATGTCGAAGGCCAGCGATCGCCGCGGCAGGCCGGCGAGCACGTCGGCCGGGATGGCGGCTTTGTAGTGCAGCGACAACTCGCCGTTGAATTTCTTGTCGACCTGGGCGACATCGACGTCGACGTGCAGACCGGTCGACGAAATCTCGACCTTCGCCGCGCCCTTCTGCGGCGCGTCCCAACGCACGTTGACCGTCGGCCCGGCCAGCCTGGGCAGCAAAGACAGCGTCGCGAGCACCCGCTCCGAGGTGAACGCCAGCGAACCGGAGTAACTGGCGACGCTGTGCGGCGCCCGCACGCCGGGGATGACGCCACTGAATCGCCGGGTCACCGCGACGTAGTCGGCAAGATAGAGAAGGCCCTCCGCCTCGACCTGGGCGTGCAGATCATCGGGTAGCTTGCCGATGCCGAGCAACTTTCGGACAAAGACCGCCATGACGCCAGTATGACCGTTCCGCGCACCGTGCTGGTATCCGTTGACTGATGACCCGACGCTGGACCGAACCGGCCGCGGCTTCGACTGCTCTAGTGGCTGCTCTGATGGCTGCTCTGACGGCCGCCCTGGTGTATGCGGCCATGTGGTTGGGCTACCGGCAGGATTGGTGTTGGCTGCATCGCGTCGATTGGTCGCTGTTGAACGCCGCGCACGACATCGCCGTCAAGCACCCGGGCTGGGTGCGCTTTTGGGACGGGGTCTCGTTTGCGCTGGGTCCGGTTCCGGTACGGGTGGTCGGCCTGGCGACCGCGGTGGTCGCGCTGGCGAAGCGCAACGTGCGGGCGGCACTGCTGCTGCTCACCTGCGGGCCGCTGAGCGGGTTGGTCACGACGGCGGCCAAGGGCCTGGTGAACCGCCCGAGACCGCCGACCATGCTGGTGCCCGCGCCTTCGACGTCGTTTCCTTCGGGGCACGCGCTCGAGGCGACGTCCGCCGTGCTGGCCCTGCTGACCTTCCTGCTGCCGATGATGACCCGATGGATGCGCCGCGTCGCGATCGCGGTGGCGGCGTTCTGCGTGTTGTTGGTCGGAGTCGCCCGCGTCGCATTGAATGTGCACTACCCGTCCGACGTGATGGCCGGCTGGTCGCTGGGATACCTGTATTTTCTGTTGTGCCTGTTGATATTTCGACCGCGCGGGTGGCGCTCCCCAGGTCCGCCTGACCCCTGATCACAGCCCGGTGACCCAACTGAGTCCCAAGTTTTACTTGACCCTGGGGTTGGGGCCACCCGACGATTGGACCCATGCGCCGACTGCTAGCTTCGCTGTGCGCTGCGGTGTGCCTGAGCTGCCTGTATGTCGCGCTGGCACCGGTGAGTGGCGCGGCCAGTCCGTGGTTCGCGAACTCCGTTGGCAATGCCACTCAAGTGGTTTCGGTCGTCAGCACCGGCGGTTCGAACGCGAAGATGGATATCTACCAGCGCACCACGGCCGGGTGGCAGGCACTCGCCGCGGGCATTCCCACCCACGTCGGGTCGGCGGGCATGGCGCCACAGGCCAGAAGCGAGGTTCCGGCGACCCCGATGGGCGTGTACACCCTCGACTCGGCCTTCGGCACGGCGCCGAATCCCGGTGGGGGACTGCCCTATACGCAGGTCGGGCCCAACCATTGGTGGAGTGGCGACGACCATAGCCCCACTTTCAACAGCATGCAGGTATGCCAGAAGTCCCAGTGCCCGTTCAACACCGCCGACAGTGAGAACCTGCAGATTCCGCAGTACAAGCACGCGGTCGTGATGGGGGTCAACAAGAACAAGGTTCCCGGCGGCGGTGCCGCGTTCTTTTTCCACACCACCGACGGCGGTCCCACCGAGGGCTGCGTGGCCATCGACGACGCCACACTGGTGCAAGTCATCCGGTGGCTACGGCCCGGCGCGGTGATCGCGATTACGAAGTAGCCGTCGGTCCCGACGCTGGACTGTACGAAGGGATTTCGGTCTGTCGCACCGTCGGCATTCGAGGTGCGCGGCCGCGGCGATCAGGCCAACGCGCGGCCCGGCTTGATCTTGAAGTTCATGCCCGCCAATGACATTGTGGCATCGTAGGTCCTGTCGTAGCCGGTGCTGCTGATCTTCCAGCCGGCTTCGGTGCGCCGGTAGGTGTCGCGGTAGAACGCCGCGCCGATCAGCATGAATTCGAATTCGGGGACGATCACCCGGTCTTGCAAATACCAGCTGCCCGATGCGGTGTCGTCGGCGACGATGATTTCCGGATGGGTCACCCGGTGCTCGGTGATGACGTTCGGGCCAAGCGCAATACGCATGTAGTCCACCAGGTCGGTGCGGCTGGTGAAGTGCAGCTCCTCGCCGATCGACGGGCCGTAGTCGGCCTTCACGTCGTGGGCCAGCGTGTCGGCGAAGTCGTCCCAGTGCTTGGTGTCCAGTGCGCGCAGGTAGCGGTATTTGACCTGCTTGATGGCTTCGATGTCGGCCAGCTCGGCTGCGCCTGGACCATAATGGCGGGGGCTCATGACGTCATTGCAGCACATCGGGTGGAGCCGCGGGGAGGCCGCCCGGCCGTTGCAGATAGAGGCTGACCATGTCGATCAGGGCCCGACGTTCGCAGTGCCAGTCGATCTCGGTTCCGGTGATCATCTGCGCCAGCACCACACCCCGCAGCGCCGCCCAGATCACCTCGGCGACACCGGCATTGGCCGGGTCCTCGGTGATCAGCCGGCCGAGCTGGCCGATCGCGGAGTTCATTTCGAGCAGATGGCGCCGCGAGGACGCGCCGGGGCCGCCGCGGGTCGCGCGCAGGATTTCGAAGGCGGCCAACGACGTTGGACTGCTGTAGCAGCTCCATGCGGTGTCGACGACGACCTCGATGCGCTCGCGCAGCGGAAGCTCGCTGACGTCGGCCGACGACAGGCTGTCGACCAGCCTGGCCACACCGTCGTCGACGACGGCCATCAGCATGCCGGTGCGGTCGCCGAAGTGATACTGGATGACTCCCCACGTCACGCCGGCGCGTTCGGCAACGTGCTTGGCGGTGGCGGCGGCGAACCCTTCCTCGATGATGCAGCGGACCGTCTCGTCGATGATTTTCGTGCGGGTGTCATCGCCGCGTTTGCGTGGCGCACTGGTGCGGCGGGTAGGGCCGACCGATTGCTTCTGGCCTGCGAAAATGGACATTGTTGACTTTATAACATAGTCAGACTTATTTTTGGGCGGTGAGCCCATCCCGATACGAGCGGTTGTCCCGCCCGGAGCTTGCCGTCCTGGTTCCCGAATTGCTGTTGATCGGGCACATGATCGACCGTTCCGGGATGGCTTGGTGCATCGCATCGTTCGGCCGCGAGGAGATGACGCAGATCGCCATCTAGGAGGGGGCGGGTGCCAGCCCGATCTACACCACGCGCATGCAGCGGGCGCTGAACTACGAGGGCGTCGATGTGCCCACCATCTTCAAGGGCCTGCAGCTCGACATCGGCGCCCCACCGCAATTCATGGATTTCCGCTACACCGTGCACGACCGGTGGCACGGCGAATTCCAGCTCGACCATTGCGGCGCGCTGCTCGACGTGGAGCCGATGGGCGACGAGTACGTCTTCGGGATGTGTCACACCATCGAGGACCCGACCTTCGACGCCACCGCGGTGGCAACCAACGCGCGCGCCCAGATGCGTCCCATCCACCGGCCGCCGCGCGTTCCTTCGGATAGGCATCCGCACTGCGCCTGGACCGTCGTCATCGACGAGTCTCACCCAGCGGCAACGAGCATTCCGGCGCTGGACATCGTTCGCCAAACCAGCGCTGCGACATGGGAACTCGGGCCGATCGAGCGCTCTGGGCAAGGGCGGCCGGATTATTCGGGTCCGTTGCTGTCCGATCTCGACTTCGGCGCGTTCTCGCACTCGGCGCTGGTCCGCATGGCCGACGAGGTCTGTCTGCAGATGCACCTGCTCTATCTGTCGTTCGCGATCGCGGTGCGCGCACGCGCCGCAACCGAGGACGAGGCCGTCTCGGTGGGCACCCGCGGCTTGATCGGCCTGGCGGGGCTGGCCGCCGAGCGGATTCACCGTGCGCTGCGGTTGCCCGGCTCGATTGACGGAACGCTACGGGTGCTCGAGTTGCATCCGCTGCTGAACCCCGCCGGCTACGTCGCGGCAGAAACGGCCGGCAACCGGCTCACGGTGCGCCGCTCGCCCGCCCACGATGACGGCGCCTGGATATCGCTGTGCTCACCCGAATCCGTGCAGCCGCTGCAGGCGATCGCCACCGCGGTGGACCCGCGCGTGGCGGTTCGAGTTAGCGGAACGGCCACCGACTGGACCGCGGAATTGGTGCACACCGATGCCCCGACGGCCGAACTGCCAGAGGTGTCGGTGACCAAATTCAGCGGCGGATCGTCATTCCAGTTCCAGCCGCGGCGTTCGCTGCCGCTGACCGTGGTGTGACGTCAACGCGTCTGTCAAGGGGTTTTCGATACCGCTTCGGTGACGCAATCGCATCGAGCGAGTACCAATGACATTGCAACCCATCGGCTTTCAGCGTGTCCGCGACTATGGTTAACGCTGGCCACCGACCTCTATAGACGAAGGTATTCGCTCTATGTACGACCCACTGGGGTTGTCGATCGGGACCACGAACCTGGTCGCTGCGTGTAACGGAACTCCGCCGGTCTCGCGCCGCGCAGTGCTGACCCTGTATCCGCACTGCGCGCCGAAAATCGGCTTGTCCTGCGAAGATCCGAGCCTGATCGAGGCCGGCATGCTGATGCGTGGCTTCGTGGAGCGCATCGGTGATTCCGTGGCGCTGGTGTCGCCCGACGGATCCGCCCATGACCCGGACCTCCTGATGGTGGAGGCCCTGGACGCGATGGTGGTGGCCGCCGGGGCCGACGCAGCCGCATCGGAGATCTCCATCGCGGTGCCCGCCTACTGGAAGCCCGGGACCGTGCAGGCGTTGCGTAACGCATTACGGACGCATCTGGGCTTCGTCCGCAGCGGTATGGCGCCGCGGCTGGTCTCGGACGCAATCGCCTCGTTGACCGCGGCGAACGCGGATTTGTGCTTCGCGGCAACCGGCGTGATCGGGCTGCTCGATTTCGGTGGCACGGGTACGTCGGCCACCTTGGTGAGCCTGACGGGAGATTTCGAGCTCGTCAGCCCCACACTGCGTTACACGGCCTTCTCCGGCGACGAGATCGACCAGGCCTTGGTGCTCAAGGCCTTCGAGGAGCTTGGGCATGGCAGTGGTATCGACCCGGACAGCACCGCCGCCGTCGGCCAACTGGGGATGCTCAGGGAGCAGTGCCGCACGGCCAAGGAGCGGTTATCCACCGAAACGGTAGTCGAATTCGCCGCCGAGCTGGGCGGGCGCAGGTGCAGCATGAAGCTGACTCGCGACGAGTTGGGTGACCTGATTCAGGATCGGCTGTCCGGCTTCATCTATGCGTTCGACGAGATGCTGGCCCGCCACAAGAAGAGCTGGGCGGATCTGTCGGCGGTGGTCACCGTCGGCGGGGGCGCCAGTATTCCGCTTGTCACCGAGCGTCTTTCGGTGCATTCCCGCAGACCCGTGGTGGCCCCGTCGCAGCCTGCCTTCGCGGCGGCCGCCGGCGCTTTGCTGCTGGCCTCCCGTGGCGAACAGCTGGATATCCGGACGCGCACGTCCATCGGCCTGCTCACGGCGGGCGCCGCCAGCGACGTGGTCCAGCTGCCTGCCAGCGACGTCCTGGTGATCGACGGCGAGGCGCTGACGGATCGCGAATTGGCCTGGTCGCAAACCGAATACCCGGGCGACGTGCGGGTGCCCTACACCCCGGCCGCATTCGACGAAGACGGTGCGGCCGGCTGGTCGATGCGCCTGAACTTGATCGAGCCACCCAAGGAAAAACCGTGGCGGCGGCTCCGGCTGTCGCAGTTGATCATCGGGATGTGCGCGGTGGTCGCGATGACCGCGATCGGTGGCGTGGCCTACACGTTGGCAGGCATAGAAAACCGCGAAGCCCCTCCGGCGCCCACCGTCGTGCCGGTGCCGGCGCCGCCGGCCAGCCCCCTGGCCCCCAGCCCGGTGCCACCGCCACCACCACCGCCCCCGTCGCCTGTGCCGTCGCCGAGCGCCGAGCCGGTCCCCACCCCCGAGCCGCCGCCTCCGCCGCCACCACCGCCTCCGCCGCCGCCACCACCGCCGCCGCGGGTGATCGTGACGACGCCGCCGCCGGTCGTCACCACCAGGCGTCCTCCGCCGCCCCCGCCCACAACGACGCAGCCGCCTCCTCCGCCGCCGACGACGGTGATGACGACGACCCCTCCGCCGCCCCCGCCGCCGACGTCGACTCCGCCGCCCACCCCCACGACGACGGTGCCGATGACGACGGAGTGGATACACGTCCCGTTGCTGCCGGTGCCGATACCCGTCCCGGTTCCGCAGAACCAGGCTCCTCAGCCGCCCCAGGCCCCGCAGTATCCGCAGTATCCGGGGAACTCGCAGTACCCGGGGAACTCGCAGTACCCGGGGAGCTCGCAGAACCCGTTCCTGGGTCCGGGATACTGATCGGGCGGGCTCAGCGAGGCTTGCGACAGCGTTGGTAGCACGGTGCCGTCGAGTGGGCGCACACTGGGCAAATAGCGCTGCGAAGCAAAGGAGGTCTGCGTGGGCGAATACGGTGCGTTCGGATTTGATCCCGAGGAATTCGATCGGATGATCAGGGAGGGCAGCGAGGGACTGCGCGACGTGTTCGAGCGGATCGGCAAGCTTGTCGTCGGTCCCGGCGGCCGGACAAGCTGGTCGGCGTTCTTCGATGACCTGTCGCGGCGACCCCGCCCCGAGCAGGAGACCGCCGGCGAGGCCGGTGACGGGGTGTGGGCGATCTACAGCGTGAACGCTGATGGCGGTGCTCACGTCGAGGAGGTCTATGCGACCGAGCTCGACGCGCTGCGGGCCAACAAGACAAATGTCGACCCGATGCGCAAGGTGCGCTTCCTGCCCTACGGCATCGCGGTCAGCGTTCTCGACGGTGATTCCGAAGAGCCGGCATAACCAACCCGTTGCCGTGCGTTCCCACTAGACGGGAACTCCGCCGGAGGGGTCTCGGAAGGGTCGAGTGTGACGGCAACACCGTTGGCGTGCCATGTGTGCGGTACGGAGCCGCGTGAGGGTGCGCGGTACTGCGATGCCTGCGGCTCGCTGCTGACGCTGGTCGTTGATCCGGCCGAATACAAGCAGGTGACCGTCCTGTTCGCCGACATGGTGCGCTCGATGGACATCGCCGCGGCTCTCGGTCCCGAACGGCTGCGCGAGCTGGTGACCGATCTGGTCAGCCAGTCGATGGCCGTGGTGCAGCGCTTCGGCGGCACCGTGGACAAGTTCACCGGCGACGGGATCATGGCGCTCTTCGGCGCGCCAATCACGTTGGAGAACCACGCATTTCGTGCCTGCCTGGCCGCTCTGGAGCTGCAGCAGGTCGCTGCGCAAGTGGCGGTCGAGGTGAGGCGCCGCGACGGGATCGATTTGCAGATACGCGTCGGCCTGAATTCCGGTCGGGTGATCGCCGGCGAGGTCGGCGCGACCCACCTCGGCTACACCGCGGTCGGTGAGCAGGTGGGCATGGCCCAGCGGATGGAGTCGGTGGCACCCCCGGGCGGTGTCATGCTCAGCGAGTCGACGGCACGGCTCGTCGAGGACAGGGTGGTCCTGGGTGAGCGCGAGACGGTGCACATCAAAGGTTTCGCCACGGCGGTGCCGGCGCGCCGCCTGCTGGGCGTCGATCTCGAGGATCGTCACAGCGCCCGTCAGCAGTCTCGGCTGGTCGGCCGCAAATCGGAGAAGCAGGCCGTCGCGGAATTACTGGACCGGGCTTGTCGGGGCGAAGGAACCATTGTCACGGTGACCGGCCGCCCGGGTGTCGGAAAGACCAGGTTGGTCCGCGAGTCGGTGGTAACGGCGACCAGTCGCGGCTACGAGGTGTTCGTCACCTACTGCGAGTCCCACACTCGTGACGTCCCGTTGCATGTGATCGCCCGGCTGTTGCGCGCGATTTTCGGCATCGCCGGTTTCACCGCGGAGGAAGCCCGGGCACGGGTTCGCAGCCAGATCCCCGACGCGGGTGCTGAAGATCTGCTGCTGCTCGACGATCTGCTCGGCATCTGCGGTGGTCCGTGTCCCGACGTCAATCCGGACGCTCGGCGCCGGCGTCTTGTCGACCTCATCAACAGTGTTTCGCAGGTACGCCCGGCACCGGCGATTTACATCGTGGAGGACGCTCAGTGGATCGACGGCGTCAGCGAGAAGCTGCTGGCCGACTTCGCGGCGGCCGTGCCCAGAATGCGGGCGACGTTGCTCGTCATCTACCGGCCCCAATATTCGGGGGCTTTGTCGCGCCTCCCCGGGGCGCATCCCATTACGCTTGCGCCGCTGAGTGATTCACAGATCGCTGAGTTGATCAAGGGGCTGTTGGGCGAGGACCCGTCGGTACGCGGGCTGTCGACGGTGATCGCCGACCGGGCGGCCGGTGTCCCGTTCGCCGCCGAGGAGATCGTGCGCGACCTGACCGAGCGGGGCGAGCTCGAGGGCGAACCGGGTGCCTACGTCTGCATCCGGGAGGTGCGCGATATCCATGTGCCTGCCAGTCTGCAGGCGATCATCGGAGCCCGCATCGACAGGCTCACCGGTACGGCGAAGCGCACGTTGAGCGCGGCAGCCGTCATCGGCGCACAGTTCGATCTTGAATTGCTGGAGTCGCTGTTGGATTCGGTCGATGTGGGACCGTTGATCGAGGCGCAGCTCGTCGAACAGGTCGGCTCGACGCCGCGCACGACATACGCGTTCTGCCATCCGCTTATTCAGCAGGTGGCCTACGAATCACAGTTGAAAGCGGGGCGCTCGCAGCTGCATCGCCGGGTGGCCGCGGTGATGCAACGAACGCAAGCCGGGTTCACCGGAAGGGAGGCCGCCATCGTCGCCACCCAGTACGCGGCCGCCGGTGATCTGCGAGATGCATACGACTGGCACATGCGGGCGGCGACTTGGTACGGCGCGCGTGATATCCCGGCGGCCAGGAAGAGTTGGCAACAGGCGCTTCGAGTCGCCGATCGGTTGCCCGCCGACGACCCGGATCGGCTCGATAAGCGGATCGCTCCGCGAGCGCTGTTGTGTGGCAGCGCTTTTCAGGTGGGCGGCACACCTGCCGACACCGGTTTCGACGAATTGCGCGAGCTCACGACCGCGGCGGGCGACAAGAGGTCACTGGCCATCGGAATGGCGGGACACCTCACCACGCTCACGTTCAACGCCCATCATTGCCAAGCGGCCGCCATGGCATCAGAGTTCGCCACCCTCGTCGAGTCGATCGGCGATCCGGAGATGACGGCCGGGCTCTTCTATGCCGCCGCCCAAGCCAAGTGGGAAGCCGGTGAAGCGAGCGAGAGCATGCGGTTGGCCCAACGCATCATCGATGTCGCTGACGGTGATCCCACCATGGGCAGCTTGGTGGTCGGATCTCCGCTTGCCTGGGCGATCGCGGTCAAGGGAGTGGCCGGAATGTCCCTGGGACGGCGCGGCTGGCGAAACGACCTGTACGAAGGACTGGTCTTGGCCCGATCGGTTGGCGGCAAAACCACCCGGTCTTTTGTTGAGCTCTACAGGTACGCGGCCGCGATTCAGAATGGCGCGGTGCTGCCCGATCCCCACGACGTGGCCCAGGCCGCGGAGACTCTGGAAATTGCGCAGCGGTCCGCGAATAACACCGCGGTCGCGTATGCGCTGCTGAATCGGGCCACCACGTTGATCCGCGCCGACTCCGAGGACACTGCGGCCGGCCTCGAATTCCTGGCCAGGGCGCGCGAGATGATCGTCGACGAACAGCTCATCGTGACGCTGCGCCGAATGGCCGATATCGAGATCGCCCGCGAGCGCGCGAGGTCGGGCGATCTCGACGGCGCGATCGATTTGGCCACCAAGGTTGTCGTCGAGCAGTTCGACACCGGAGAGATGATCTTCCGCGGGCCCGCCACCACAGCGCTGGTCGAGGCCCTGCTGTCCCGCGGCTCGGGTGCGGACGTCATGCACGCGCGCCGGGCGATCGACAGACTGGCGGCGGTACCGACGGAGCCGGGGTTTGTCCTACACGAGCTTCCCGTACTGCGGCTGCGGGCGCTGCTGGCTCGCGCGCACGGCGATGAGCCCGGTTATCGGCAGTTCGTGACGCGCCTCCGGGCCAAGGCGGCTGAGGCCGACTTCGAGGGATATCTGGCGCAGGCCGAAGCGATGGCCTGACGCCGTTGGCGATCAGCCCTGTTGCACCACGTTCGAATCGCCGGCGTTGCTGACCTTGGGCGTGCCCGAGTGGTAGATGACCTTGTTGTTGAAACCGGACGCGTCGATGCTGTCCACGGCATCGACGGTGACCGAGTTCTGCACGCCGGACACCGTGACGCTTGCGCAATGGCCGGTGATCACCACGGTGTTGGAAACCCCGCTGACGTCGACGATGCTGTCGTTGCAGGCGATCGTTCGATTCGCGTTGATACCCGAGACACTGAGCTCGCCACCCGGCGGCGGGGTCGGTGACGTCGATGGGCTGGGTGTGTTCGTCCCACTTGCCGACGGGCCCGGGCTGGTCGGGGTGATCGCCGGTGGAACGAACGTCCGGGAGACGGTCGGTGGGCTCGTGATGAGCGATCGGACACTGGACAGCTGGTTTGCGACGAAGGCGGCGATGGCCCCCGCGAGAACGAGCGCACCGATGACGATGACCGTGCCGAGGATCCACCACATGCGGTTGCTCGACGGCGGTTTCGATGGCGGCGCGGAATACGCGCCGCCATACGTCCACGGGGCCGGGGGCGGCGGCGGGGGCGGCGGGCCCGCCGGGGCGGGCGGATACGCGTAACCGCCGGGCGGGTGCGCTTCCCCCGGTTCGGAGGCGCGCGCCGCGTCGGCCAGGGGGCGCTCGAGTTCGCGGATCCGTTTCTCCGGGTCATCCTGCGGGTTCATGCACAGATGCTCCCATCCAATCGCGCCCAATAGGTAGTTTCGGCCCCATTGGGTAGTTTCAGCCCGTGGGTAGTTTTCGCCCCATGCCCGATCTGCCCAACCGCCAGATCGTGTTGCGCCGCCGCCCCACCGGGCTGCTTGAGCCCGGCGACACCGAGCTGGTCACCACGCCGGCACCGCAGGTCGCGGCAGGTGAGGCGCTGGTCCGGACCACCTACGTCGGGCTGGACGCCGCTGTCCGCACCTGGCTGAACGACCAACCGGGTTACCTGCCGCCGGTGCAGCTGGGCGAGGTCATCCGCGCGGCCGGGATCGGTGAGGTCGTGGCCTCGCGGTGTGACGCATACGAAATCGGTGACGTCGTCACCGCCCTGACCGGTTTCCAGGAGTACGTGATCATCCGGGACGACGTGTTCAGTACACCCATCCCGGGCCGGGCCGCGGTCGACCAACTGGCCGTGATGTCGGTCTACGGCCCCACCGGGGCCACCGCCTACTTCGGGATGATGGACATCGGCCGGCCCCAGCCCGGGGAGACGGTGGTGGTCTCGGCCGCCGCGGGCGCCACCGGGTCGGTGGCCGGACAGATCGCCAAGATCGCCGGCGCCCGGGTCGTGGGCATTGCGGGCGGGCCGGAGAAATGCCGGGCGGTGGTGCAGGACTTCGGATTCGACGCGTGCATCGACTACAAGAACGACGACCTGGCGGGGGCGCTCAAGGAGCATTGCCCCCGCCGGGTCAACGTCTACTTCGACAACGTCGGCGGGCCGATCCTGAATGCGGTGTTGGGCCGCCTGGCCACCAAAGCGCGGGTGGTGCTCTGCGGAGTGATCTCCAGCTACCTGAGCGGAGAGCACCCCGGACCGGCCAACTACGTGAACCTGTTGGCGAAGACCGCGCTTATGCAGGGATTCAACGCACTCGACGAGTGGGGCCGCTTCGGCGAAGCCTTCGCCGCGCTTCGCCAATGGGAGAACGAGGGCCGGATCAGGCACCGCCAAACCGTGTTTGAGGGCGTCGAGTCGTGCGTCGACGCCCTCAACGGGCTGTTCACCGGGGCCAACATCGGCAAGATGCTGGTCAGGCTCAGCGAAACCGCACGCGGCTGAGGGTCTAGTCCTCGCCGAGGACGCGGTGCAGCGTCTTCTTCGCCTCGGTCAGGGCTTCCAGGACCTTGGTCCGGGTCTCGGCGAGCTGCTCCTTTTGCTCGTCGGTGCCCGTCCAGACGATGGTGCGAGCCAGCCCGGCGATTTCGAAGAGGGTCCTGCGGATCTTGAAGACGTCGCCGAACTTGGCCGCCCGCCCCAGGAACGCGTGCGCCGTCTCGCTGCTGATGCCACGCCAGGCCAGCAGGTTCTTGCCCAGTTCGGTCAGCGTCGCCACGCCGTTGTCAACCGTGACCACGCCGCGGCCGGCCAGCAGCCCGATGGCAAGCTCTGCCACGTCCTGCGGAGGCGTGAATGCGCCCTGGGTCGCGTCGGATACCCGCTGCACGATCTGCGCGGCGTCCGCCGGCCCGTCGAGCAGCAGCGCCGCCGTCACGAACGCGGCACGCTTGAGAAAATGGCGACGGCCGGGGCCGAAACCTGGCCCGGAGCCAGGGCCGCCGCCGAAACCGCCTTCGAAACCGGGACCGCCCCAGCCTTTTCCGCCCCAGCCGCCGCCGAAGCCGCCAAAGCCGGGACCGTCAGAGCCGCCGCAGGCGTGCCCGCCGAAGCCGGGTCCACCGAAGCCACCGAAAAATCCACCAGACATTGCTGTCGTTCCTTTCCATATCGGACTATCAAGCTCCTTGATACCACTGGCTCCGACGATGTCAAGTAAATTGATGGTGGGTTGCGGGAAACCGGTTCTCCCGTGTCAGCATGTGGGGCATGAGTCATTCCGACGAGGAGCCGCTGGGGTTTTTGCTGTACCGCGTGATGGCGGCGCTGCGGCCCCAGGTTGCCGCGGAGCTCAAGCCGCTGGAGCTGAGCCTGCCGGAATTCGTGTGCTTGCGGATCTTGTCGAACCATCCCGGGCTCACCAGCGCCGAACTGGCCCGCGGCACCAACGTCTCCGCCCAGGCGATGAACCAGGTGCTGCACGGGCTGGAGGAACGTGGCGCGCTGACCCGTCCCGCGTCGAGCCCGGCGGGCCGGGCGATGCCGGCCCGGCTCACCCGCCGGGGCAAGGCCCTGCTCAAGCGTGCGGACGTCGCCGTGCAGGTTGCCGACCAACGGATCTTGACCCGGCTGACCGCCGACGAACAACGCCGCCTCAAGCAACTGCTCTATGCGGCGGGAACCCGGATCGGGGAGGACTGTGCGAATCTCTGAGGTCCCCGACCTGGCATGACGCGGGCGGTGGTGGCGGCCGGATCCGGCACCCAACAGCGGTTATCCCGTCGAAATTGACGGGGTCGCACGGTCTGGCGAGATGCATGCCTGCCCCTCGGCGTGGTTCTATAACACCGTTTGCGAAAGTTGCCTAGGGGAAATCAGGCGAGGCCGGGCATCCCGGCTTTTGAACGATTGGTGGTAGTGCAGATGGATCGTCGCAGCATGTTGTTGACCACGGGGATCGGCATGCTGGCGGCGGCGGCCGCGGTCGGCGCAACGCAGGCCCACGCCAGTCCGACAGCGCCGGCGGCGCCCGGCGCGCCGGCGGCGGGGGCCGGCGGGCCCTACATTTTCGCCGACGAGTTCGACGGCCCGGCGGGCGCACCCCCCGATCCGGCCAAGTGGACGATTCAGACCTGGCAGGACGACGTGTTCCCGCCGGTCGAGGGGATATACCGGGACGATCGCCGCAACGTGTTCCTCGACGGCAACTCCAATCTCGTGCTCTGCGCCACCCAGGAAATGGGCAATTACTACAGCGGCAAACTGCGCGGCAACTTTCGCAGCATGATCAACCAAACCTGGGAAGCGCGGATCAAGCTGGACTGCTTGTTCCCCGGCCTGTGGCCGTCGTTCTGGGCCGTCAACGAGGATCCCCTGCCGGACGGCGAGGTC
Source organism: Mycobacterium sp. (assembly GCA_035693385.1). Lineage (GTDB taxonomy): Bacteria > Actinomycetota > Actinomycetes > Mycobacteriales > Mycobacteriaceae > Mycobacterium. Next base: position 4,834 of record DASSGQ010000240.1, on the reverse strand, counting down.
GACATTTTCGAGTGGTACGGCAACGGCGACTGGGCCCCGGGAACGACGGTGCACGCGGCATCCAACGGAAAAACCTGGGAGGGGAAATCGATTCCCGGTCTGGTGGACGGCGGTTGGCACACCTGGCAGATGCATTGGGCTGAGGACGGATTCCACTTCGCGCGGGACGGGGCACCGTACTTCAGCGTTCCCAACAAACCCATCCACGTGCACGGCGGCGCCCCCGACGACATGCGGTGGCCGTTCAACGCCCCCGGCTACTGGATGACGCCCATGTTCACGCTGGCCGTCGGCGGGGTGGGCGCCGGCGATCCGGCCCAGGGCACCTTCCCGTGCGCCATGCTCGTCGACTATCTGCGCATCTGGTGAGCGTTATCGCACGGCCTTGATGACCTGAACCAGGTTGAATTGCCAGCGTTCGACAAGCCGGAAGCCCAGGTCATGCGGAACCGCGAACGCGGGGGTCGGTCCGTAGCGCGGACCGGGCGGGAGCGCTGAGCCCTGCTCGTGGGCGGGCACGGACGCGTCGGCCTGGGTAATGATCCACACGACGCGGCAGTGACTCAACGGCTGGGCGACGACCTCCGGGATCAGATTGGTATCGAAGACGTCGTTGCGGTCCGTCGCCCGTTGCCACAGGGTGAGGTCCACCAGCTTCCGATATGCGTCGGGGCGCGCGGCCATCAACGGGCGCATGGGGGCCGGCATGAACGTCACCGTGTCGTTCACCAGCAGGCAGTCACCGGGCGCCGCCTTCACGGCGATCAGATCGGCCACCTGACTGTAGTCCATTCCGTATTTTGCATACTGATTACGCTGTGCCAGAACATAATTCGGAGCGGCAGCGATGGCGAACAGGCCGACCAGGGCCGCCGTTCCCCAGGGCTTGACGCCCACCGCAGCGGCGCAGACGCCCAGGACCAGAGCCATGGCCGGTGCGGTGAAGCTCAAGTAGCGCGGCGTGTAGATCGGATGAGCCAGCGCCGACCAGATGACGATCAGGGCCGTCGGTATCACCAGCCATGCGACCGCAATGCTCAGCAGTTGGCGATCCCCGTCCGCGAGTCGCGCGGATGCGCCGAGCCACAAGACAATAGCCGCCGCGATCACCAATGCCGACAGGATCGCGAACGGCGGGCTTCTCTCGAAATATTGCTGCATCGCCACGTCTTCGATCGTCCGATGCCCGATCGGTGCGACCCAACTGATCTGGTGCGCCTGCCCGGCGACCGTGAGCAGAAACGGCGTTAACGTGCAAACCGTCAAGATCGACGTAACAACGAAGCCCGTCAGCACTTTTCGCGTCCCCTGGTAGGCGCAGATGAAGCTCAGGTGCGCCAACACCACCAGCGCGAGGTACGCGTCGAGGAGAACCGACGCGGCCAGGGCGATGCCGTACGACAGCCATGACCAGGCCGTGTTCCTGCGGGTGGCGCCAACCAGCACCACCGTCAGCCAGACCGCGGCCATCATCGAAAGCGCAGACGGGCGAGCCTCGATGCCCGCCCACGTCGTCCGGGGCAGGATCGCGCAGAAAGCTCCCGAGGCCACCGCGACGGTGCGCGACGAGAACTGCCTGGCCAGCACGACGACTCCGGCCGCGGCGGCTCCGACGGCCAGCCCGCTGGGCACGCGGGACCAGAACTCCGAGGGTGGGAAGACCTGGAACCAGCCGTGCATGAACGCGTAGTACAGGCCGTGCACGGCGTCGACGTTGCCCAACATGTGCCACAGCTGACCGAGCGAGCGACTGTAGGAGGCCGAAATGGTCGCGGCCTCGTCGTACCAGAAAGACGGGCGCGCGGCGCCGCCCATACTTATTGCGGCGGCCAGGATTCCAACGATCAGCGGGTCGAGCGCCGGCGACGGCGCTGCCGGCACAACGCCCCGGCGGTGCCCTGCCTCGCGGGTATCCGCGACGCTCACCGAGCCACCGGGCGGATCGCGGACGCGCTGAACACCACCGCTATGTTGCCAGAAGCCCGACCTGGGCCTTCCGGCGTGACGGGCTGAATCGACCAGGGATTCGAACGTATGATCGATCAATGGGCGACCTCGCGTCGATCGGCTACAACGGCCAACCGGTCCGCAGCCCGTTCCGGCTGGTGCGCCCGCCGGTGGCGGTGCTGGTCGACCTGACGGTGCTCTTCCCGCGCGAGCCGCACCGCTCGGGCAGGTATCAGCCCAACGGCCTGCAGCTGCACAAGGTCGTCGAGGGGCGGCTCAGCTGCTGGGTAATCTGCGAGCAGGGCGACTGGTGGGGGTTGGTGACCTACCCGATCGAGTACGGCTCCAAGCGGAGAACCGTGACGCACTGGGTACCGGCCTGGACGTTGCGCCGGAAAGGCCACTAGCTCGAGAACTGCGGTGGCTGACCGTGGTCGGCTACCACGGCAATGGGATGATTGCTGCCCGTGGCCGACAACTGGGGTTCAGTGCTCACCAAGCTCATTCCGCTCGGGCTGGTCATCGCGCTCTCACCGATCACGGTCATTCCGGCGGTGCTTGTCCTCCATACGCCCCGGCCCCGGCCGGCCAGCCTCGCCTTCCTCGCAGGCTGGGTGCTGGGTCTGGTCGGCCTCACCGGGGTGTTCGTCGGCCTCTCCGACCTGCTCGGCGATCTGGGCAAGGCGCCGCCGACCTGGGCATCGTGGATGCGCGTCGTCCTGGGGCTGGTGCTGATCGCGTTCGGGGTGTTCAGCTGGCTGACCCGGCATCGTCAAACCAAGACTCCGGGCTGGATGCGTTCGTTTTCCAAGCTCACACCGGTGCGCGCGGGACTCACCGGGGTGGCACTGGCGCCGTTGAGACCCGAGGTGCTGGTCCTGTCCGCGGCGGCCGGCCTGGCCATCGGCACCGGCGGCCTCAGCGTCGCGGGCGCCTGGATAGCCGGCGCGGTCTTCGTCGCCGTCTCCGCGTCAACGGTTGCCATCCCGATCTTGGCCTTCGTCGCCGCCGGTGACCGCCTCGACGACGCGCTGGAACGACTCAAAGTCTGGATGGAACAAAACCACGCCGGGCTGACGGCGGCCATTTTGGTGCTGATCGGTTTGCTTGTGCTCTACAACGGAATTCACGCGCTGTAGACATCGGGATTTCCGGGCCCGTTCGCGGCGCGCTTTGTGGGCATCGAGTCGCTGCGAATGCGAAGATTGCTGCTCGTGGCAGGAAGTTGGGGTTCTGTACTGGGCGCGCTCATTCCTCTCGGGCTGGTCATCGCGCTCTCACCGCTCACGATCATCCCGGCGGTGCTGGTGTTGCAGGCGCCGCGGCCGAGGCCGAGCGGCCTCGCTTTTCTGGCGGGTTGGGTGCTGGGCCTGGCCGCGCTGACGGCGCTCTCCGTCGTCGGCTCGGGCCTGCTGGGCGGCCTGCACAAGTCCCCGCCGACGTGGGCGTCGTGGCTGCGCGTGGTCCTCGGATCGGCCCTGATTCTGTTCGGTTTCTACCGATGGTTCACCCGGCATCGCAACACCGAGTCGCCGGCGTGGATGCGTACGTTCGCCACCATCACCCCGGCGCGTGCGGGGCTGACGGGGGCGGTGCTGGTGGCGATACGGCCCGACGTGGTGCTCATCTGCGTTCCGGCCGGATTGGCGATCGGCGGAAGTGGGCTGGACGTGGCCGATGACTCGGTAGCCGCCGCGTTCTTCGTTGCCATCGCCGCATCAACGGTTGCCATCCCGATACTGGCCTACGCGGCCGCCGGCCACCGGCTCGACGACACGATGGCACGGCTCAAAGACTGGATGGAAAAGAACAACTCCGCGCTGATGGCGGCCATCCTGGTGGTGATCGGCGCGATGGTGCTCTACAACGGGATTGACGCCCTGTAGCCTCCGTCGGACAGGCCGGCGTCTTCTTCGAGCCTGTTCGTCTTGCCAAAGGCCAACTCGCGGAACAGCTCCCGGCCGTAGTCCCGGATCATGCCCGGATAGCCCCTGGCCGCCCATTGCCGGCTGTGTCGCTCCTCGTGGTGCAGTACCCGGTCCAAATCGAGGGTGTGCCAGGCATGCCCGGAGCCCACGATCTCGCGAAGCTGCTGGGCGGGGTCGGCGACCTTGCCCATGTTGACCATGAAGATGTCGCCCCACGTGGTGCCGCCCCGCTGGCTGAACTGCCTTTGGATCCAGTTGCCGCCCAGGCCCATCAGCATGCCGTTCGGGGTGGTGACGAGACGTCCCCCGTTGCGATCGACAAACCCGACGTCTCGGGTGTAACTCCAGCCGTTTGCCTTCTGCCGGTTGATGATCCGCGCCACCTCGGCGGCGCAGTAGGGTGTCTCGGGAAAGTCTGCCCGCCTTCCCGCCCTGCCGTAGTCGGTGCCCGCGTTGACGATGTACGTCATCAGCGTCGCGTGGCGCGCGCGCTGCCCCCCGGCGCCGGGCGGGATGAGGAAGTAGGACTTGTCGCGGGGGTCGTTGATCTCCTCCATCGTCTCGAGGATCTCAAAGCTCCGTGGGGATATGGCGTGCCGTCGAGCGATCTCGATGACGACGCCCGAAGGGACGCCCCGACGCTCGACGTTTTCCAGCCACTTCTCGAAGTAGCCGTTTGCCTCCATGGTCTGCCAATTCTCATCGGTCGCGTCTGGTCGCGTCACACAGGGTGCGGTGGTCGCAAGACATCAGGACTGCTCGACATGAGCGGCGACCCAGGCATCGACTTGTGTCCAGGTTCGTTCGAGCCAAGGTCCGACCCGCGTCGGCGGTGGGATGCGCCCCGCCGGCACCACGACCGTGCGGATGAGCAACTGCCGGTGAATCGGTAGCTGCCACCAGGGCCGGTCCCGCCCGTCGGCGCAGAACCCGTTATGAGTCACCACCAGGATGCTGGC
>DASSGQ010000239.1:0-31856 GCA_035693385.1 Mycobacterium sp. | reverse complement strand
GATAGTCGCCGCGTATCCGCTTGCGCGCTGCAAGATCCGGTGGCCGCCGGCCGGCAGGTCGAAGGCCATCGCCGCGGGGTGCAGCCGCAGCGCGTCCATGTCGATCACGTTGATGTCGGCCTTCTTGCCGGCCTCGATGGTGCCGCGATCGGTGAGACCGAAGAGGTGAGCGGTGTCGCGGGATTGCTTGCGGATGACGTACTCCAGCGACAGCTTCTCGCCCCGGTGTCGGTCGCGGGCCCAGTGCGTCAGCAGGAAGGTGGGATAGGAAGCGTCGCAGATCATCCCGCAGTGCGCGCCGCCGTCGGACAGGCCCAGCACACCGGCGGGGTGCAACATCATCTCCCGGATCGCGTCGTGGTTACCGTCGGCGTAGTTGAACAGCGGCAGCATCAGCATGGCGGTCGCGTTCCGCTCGAGCATCAGGTCATAGAGCGTCGACAGCGGGTCCTCGCCGCGCGCTTTGGCGATGGCGGCGACGGTGCGGTCGGGAGTGGGCTCGTAGTCGGGCGGGTCACCGAGCGCGTAAAGCCGTTTCAGGGAGTGCTGCACGAGGGCGAACATCCCGTCGAACAACAGGGTCGGGTCGACGGGCAGGTCGTCCTCGGACAGGATCGCGGCCTTGACCGCCGGATCGGCCAGGCGCTGCGCGAGTTCCTCGCGGCTGCATTCGGCCGCCAGGCCGCGGTAGGTGGGGCGGTGGCTGAAGCCGTGATGGCCCTGGAATCCGATCATCATGCCGAACGGGCGCGCCGCGACCTGAGGGTGCAACCGACTGCCCGCCGCGTGCGCGTCTGCGGAGAGGTCCAGCATCTCGCGCCACAGCTTCGGATCGGCGTCCACCTGGATCAGAGCGAATGACACCGGCCGGTCGATCTCGCCGCCCAGCCGCCGCATCCAGTCCAGTTCCTTCTTCGGCGCGACGATGTCCTCACCCGCGGACCCCTGCGGGGCGAGCTCGAACACCGCCTGGCCCCCGGCCGCCATGGCGCGGCCGAGACCGAACAGCTCCTCTTCGGCGGCGAAGGTACCGGGTACGGGTTCGCCGTCCATCGCGCGATGGCCCAGCGTGCGCGATGTCGAAAATCCGAGCGCCCCGGCTTCGATCGCTTCGGTGACCAACCGGCCCATCGCCGCGATGTCCTCCGGGGTGGCCGGCTCGTTGCGGGCACCCCGCTCGCCCATCGCGTAGGCGCGGACGGCGCCGTGCGCGACCTGGCTGCCCACGTCGATCGCGAACTTCAGCTTTCCGATCGCGTCGAGGTACTCGGGGTAGGTTTGCCAGCCCCAGGTGATGCCCTCGGTCAGCGCGGTGCCGGGGATGTCCTCGACACCCTCCATCAACTCGATCAGCCATTGCTCACTGCCGGGCCGCACCGGGGCGAACCCGACACCGCAGTTGCCGGTCACGATTGTCGTGACGCCGTGACCGCTGGACGGCTCCAGCAGGCTGTCCCAGCTCACCTGACCGTCGTAGTGGGTATGGATATCGACGAAGCCGGGGGCCACCACATGCCCTGTCGCGTCGATCGTTTCGGCGGCGTCGGCCATCTCCAGGGCAGTCTCCAGGCCACTCGGCTCCGCGTCGCCGGCGTCGCGGCGGACGACGTCGACGATCACGCCATCCTTGATGCCGATGTCAGCCCGGTAGCGCTGCCCGCCGGTGCCGTCCACGACGGTGCCACCGGTGATCTTCAGGTCGAACATGAGGGTCTCTCCTTGTCGCCGCGCGCTGTCGAGGCGAGACGCACGGCGATTCGCTACGCCACGTAGCGTAACTCCCGACGATATTCCGGCTGATGGATCGAAGTCAATGAATGCCCCTCGACGCGGGGCCGGTCCTCCCGCGCCGGTCTGGCCCCTACCGCGTCAGCTCGATCCAGGTCAACGTGACATGCGTTCCCTGTGGCGTGCGGTCGATGGTCACCTGATCGGCCAGCGCTCGCATCAGCTGGATACCCCGCCCCCGCAGCTGTGTCCGGCGCGGCACGGTCGCCGGTTCCGGACGGCTCTGACGCCAGCGGCCACGGTCATCGACGGTCACCGCGAGGGTGTCGGATTCGACGTCGTAGGCCGCGCTGACATCCATCGTCCTGCGCAGCGAGGAGTCGACGTAGGCGAATTCCGCGGCGTTCGCAATCGCTTCGTAGACCGCCAGCAGCAGGTCGCTGAACCTTTGGGCACCAAGCGTGAAATGCCTGTCGAGCCAGCGCCCGAACTCGGCTCGGGTCCGGGCGGCGCTGCGCGCATCGGCAGCGACTCGCGTCCGGATGAAGCGGGATCGGTCATCGATGTAAGACACGCGTCCTCACTCTGCCGAGGTTCGCCCACCGTCGACGCCGCTCAGCGCGCTATCGAGCGCGCTATAAAGCGACAAAACGGTGTCTAACCCCATGAGTTTCAGCGGCCTGCTGGTGGCCGGGCCGTCGGCGACGACGGCGAATCGGGTCGGCGGCACCACCTGGGCCTGTGCGGTCACCAGGACCGTCATCCCGGCTGAGGCAAGAAAATCCACCTTCGACAGATCGACGATCAGCGCCGCCGGTGCAGCGGCCAGCGCAGTGCTTATCGCCTCCGCCAACCGGGGCGCGCTGAGCATGTCCACTTCACCCGAGACCGTGACCACAACGGCCTGATCTACCTGGTGTTTCCCTACCTCGAAGCTCGTCGGATCGACGGAATCGCCGGATTGTTCGACCATGATTTCTCACTCACATTCGCCCCTGCGGGGACACTGCTGGCCGGCAATCGCCATTGCCGGCCCGGGCTGCTGACTCAACCCGCAGAACACGCTTGATGGAGCAGGAACACTCCGTCGATTCTCCGCCGCCGAGGGCCGGCGCAGCACGCACGTGTTTGGTCGATCGTAAGCCACGTTGACACCGACACGCGCAGCCTCGATCCAGGCATGACTCTTTGCGGTGATCAGCGCAGACAGTGCGTAGGCAAAACTCTGTCCCGGACGATAGGGACGTTGGTAGGTTCTGGAAATGCTCTTCGCGGCCCTGCGCGACATGCAATGGCGAAAGCGGCGCCTCATCATCGCGATCGTCAGCACCGCGCTGATCTTCGGGATGACGCTCGTGATGACCGGGCTCGCGAACGGCTTTGGAGTCGAGGCACGCAACACCGTCGACTCGATGGGCGTCGACGCATTCGTGGTCAAAGACGGCGCGGCCGGACCCTTCCTGGGTTCGACACCGTTCCCCGAGGTTGACCTGGCGCGGATTGCCGCCGAGCCCGGCGTTGTCGCTGCGGCCCCACTGGCCTGTGTCGGGACGATCATGAAGCAAGGCACGTCAACGCGAAACGTCACGGCCTTCGGCGCGCCCGAGCACGGACCCGGCATGCCGCACGTGTCGCAGGGCCAGGCACCGTCGAAGCCGGACGAGGTCGCGGCGTCGAGCACGCTGGACCGACACATCGGCGACACCCTGCAGGTCGGTGCTCACGTATTGCGGATCGTCGGCATCGTGCCCAATTCGACTGCGCTGGCCAAGATCCCCAACATCTTTCTGACGACCCAGGGCCTTCAGCAAGTGGCATACAACGGCCAGCCGATGGTCACGTCGATCGGGGTCGTCGGCAAACCCCGACATCTCCCGGACGGCTACCAGAGCTACGACCGAACGGGCGCTGTCAAGGATCTCGTGCGCCCGTTGAAGGTCGCGGTGACGTCGATCTCGATCGTGGCCGTCTTGCTGTGGGTGGTGGCGGCGCTGATCGTCGGATCGGTGGTCTACCTGTCCGCGCTCGAGCGGGTCCGCGACTTTGCGGTGTTCAAGGCGATTGGCACGCGGACGCGCTCGATTATGGCGGGTCTGGCCATGCAGGCGCTGGTCGTCGCGCTGCTCGCGGCGATCGTGGGCGTCATCCTTGCGCAGCTGTTGGCACCGTTGTTTCCGATGATCGTCGCGGTACCCGCCGGTGCCTACCTGCTGTTACCGGTGGTCGCGATTGTGATCGGCCTGTTGGCCAGTCTCGCCGGACTTAAGCGCGTGGTGGCCGTCGATCCAGCGCTCGCGTTCGGAGGTCCCTAGCGGTGGGCGATCTGAGTATTCAGGACCTCGTCGTCGAGTACGACAGCGGTGGATACGCTCTGCGGCCGATCAACGGTTTGAACCTCGACGTCACCGCAGGGTCGCTGGTGATCCTGCTCGGGCCCAGCGGTTGCGGGAAGACGACGCTGCTGTCCTGCCTCGGCGGCATACTGCGGCCAAAGTCTGGGGCAATCAAGTTCGATGACGTTGACATCACGACGCTTGAGGGCGCCGCGCTGGCGAACTATCGCCGCGACAAGGTGGGCATCGTCTTTCAGGCGTTCAACCTGGTGCCCAGCCTCACCGCTCTCGAGAACGTGATGGTTCCGATGCGCGAGGCCGGGATGTCGCGCCGGGCCGCGCGCACGCGTGCCAAGGAATTGCTGACCCGGGTCAACCTTGAAGAGCGGATGAAACACCGCCCGGGCGACCTGAGCGGTGGGCAGCAGCAACGCGTCGCCATCGCCCGCGCGGTCGCGCTGGATCCACCGCTGGTGCTCGCCGACGAACCCACCGCGCACCTTGACTTCATTCAGGTGGAGGAGGTGCTGCGGCTGATCCGCGAACTCGCGGACGGGGATCGCGTCGTGGTGGTCGCCACCCACGACGCCCGGATGCTGCCAATGGCTGACCGCGTCGTCGAACTGACGCCCGATTTCCCCGAGACGAATAAGCCACCGGAAACCGTGGAGCTCAAGGCCGGCGAGGTGCTGTTCGAGCAGTCCACAATGGGCGAGTTGATCTACGTGGTGTCCAAAGGTGAGTTCGAACTCGTACACGAATTGGCTGACGGCGGTGAGGAATTGATCAAAGTCGCGGGGCCGGGAGACTACTTCGGCGAAATCGGCGTGCTGTTTCATATGCCGCGCTCGGCGACGGCGCGCGCCCGCACCGACGCGACGGCGGTCGGCTTTACGGCGCCGGCGTTCCGCGAGCGCCTCGGTGCGGGGGGCGTGCGCGATCTGATTGAGCACCGCAAGCTCGCCGGCAACTGATCCGGCATTGTGCCGCGCGAACTGAACGAATTTCGGCGCCGTGCCGTGGTTGGGGTTGGGTGTGTGGGCCGCCGCAACGGCGCGCGCCGCGCTCACCCATCCGCAAATTGCTTTGCCTACATTTTTTTTCAGACCGCGCGGCTCGGCACGTAAAGCGCAAGGGTGGTGGGTATGGAGCCTGGCGATCACGGTGGTCGTAGCCACGAGCCGGACGACGAATCCGATAAGCCCATAGAAACGAAGCCCACCGATTCCTCCTGGCGCACCGCGTTGACGCGGCGCACCGCATTGCTTGGGATGGGCGCAGTGGCCGGTTTCGCCGCGGTGGATGTAGGCGGGTTTGCCTATGCCGGTGGCTGGCTGCGGCCGGACGCGCCGGCTTCGCTCACCCCGTCACGGTTCGCCGATCGCTTCGAAGACGTCTATGGCCACCACGACGGATTTCGGCGAAACCATGCCAAAGGCCTCAGCGCCACGGGGTCATTCGCGAGCAGCGGGGCGGGCGCTGCCATCTGCCGGGCAGCCGTCTTCCGGCCGGGCAGCGTTCCGCTGGTCGGCCGGTTTTCGCTGGGCGGCGGCCTGCCGGATCAGGCCGACAAACCCGAGACGGTTCGCGGGCTGGGACTGGTGTTCCAGCCGCCCGACGGTGCGCAATGGCGCACCGCGATGATCAACTTTCCCGTTTTCACCGACAGCACGCCCCAAGGGTTTTACGAGCGGTTGCTCGCATCCAAGCCGCTGCCCGACACCGGAAAACCCGACCCACAGAAGATGGCGGCATTTCTCGATCGCCACCCCGAGACCGTCGCGGCGATGAAGATCATCAAGCAGTCACCGCCCAGTGCCGGATTTGCCGACAGCACTTTTTATGGGCTCAATGCTTTTTGGTTCACCAACAGCGCCGGCGCCAGCGTTCCGGTGCGTTGGTCGGTGGTGCCGCAGGATGCCGGCGGGCCCCCCGCCCCGTCACGCGGCAAGGACTTTCTGTTCGACGACCTCATCCGCGCGGTGGCGCAGCGGCCGCTCCGGTGGCGGCTGGTCCTCACGGTCGGCGAGCCGGGCGATCCGACCAACGACGCCACCACACCGTGGCCGCAGTCGCGGCGGTCCATCGATGCCGGCACGGTCACCATCAACGCGGTGCAGACCGAGGAAGCCGGCAACGGGCGCGACATCAATTTCGACCCGTTGGTGCTGCCCGACGGCATCACCGCGTCCGACGATCCCCTGCCCGCGGCGCGATCGGCCGTGTACGCACGCTCCTTCACCCGACGCGCCGAGGAACCCAAGTCGGCCAGCGAGGTCAACGTGGCCCGGGTGCTCTCATGACCGGCAAGGCAAACGAAACCGCCACCGCACCAACCCGATTCGCCCTTCCGTCGCGGATCCTGCACTGGCTGATGGCGCCGATGGTCATCGCTCAGCTGTTGATCGGGGTGACGATGATCGCCTCTCTGACGTATTACCCGCTGCTACTGGCCATACACCGGCCGTTGGGGATACTGATCTTGGCCTTCGCCGTGGTGCGGCTGGTCAACCGGCTCACCCACCGGCTCCCGCCGTTCTTGGCAACCATGAGCCCCGCGGAACGTCGCGTCGCGTCCTGGTCGGAATACCTGCTCTACGCGTTGTTGCTCGTTCAGCCCCTGATCGGGTGGGCGATGCTGTCGGCGGCGCGTTTTCCGGTCATCCTGATGGGGCCACTTGCGCTGCCCGGCATCGCGCCGCACGACATCGACGTCTATGCGGCGCTTCGGCAGGCGCACACCGTCTGCGCCTTCTTGCTTTTCGCGGCGTTCACCGCCCACGTCTGCGCGGTGTTGTTCCACACGCTGGTGCTGCGCGACCGGCTCCTCGACCGCATGGCACTGTGGCCCACCAAAACTATTGCGCCGCAACAAAATCCAACCCAGCCGTGACGGCGGACAGCACGGTGGTCAAGGACGCGACCGCGAGCTACTCGGGCAGGGACCCTGCCGAGGGGAAAGACACCTCTGTCCGCGAAGGGGTCACAGCGGTAGCGTCGTGAGCATGCTGTTGGCGGCGTTGCGTGACATGCAATGGCGAAGGCGGCGCCTCGTCATCGCGATCGTCAGCACCGGGCTGGTCTTTGCGATGACGCTGGTCCTGACCGGGCTCGCAAACGGCTTCCGGGTCGAAGCCCAGCGCACCGTCGATTCCATGGGTGTCGACGCCTTCGTGGTCAAGGCCGGCGCCGCCGGACCTTTCCTGGGTTCGACACCCTTCGCTCAGGTGGACATGGCCCGGGTGGCCGCCGAGCCGGGGGTGGTGGCCGCGGCCCCGCTGGCCACCGCGCCCGCGACCATCACGGAGGGCACCTCGTCGCGCAACGCCACCGCGTTCGGCGCGCCTGCGCACGGACCCGGCATGCCACAAGTCTCGGAGGGGCAGGTGCCGACGTTGCCCGGCGAGGTCGCGGTGTCTAGCACGCTGGGCAAACACGTCGGCGAGGAGTTGCAGGTCGGCGCGCGCAAGCTGCAGATCGTCGGCATCGTGCCCAATGCCACCGCACTGGCCAAGGCTCCCTGCCTCTTCCTGACGACCGAGGGTCTACAGCAACTGTCCTACAACGGGCAGCCGATGATCACGTCGATCGGCATCATCGGCACGCCCCGACAGCTCCCGGACGGCTACCAGGCCGTCGACCGAACGGCCGGTGTCAACGATCTGTTGCGACCGCTGAAGGTCGCGGTGGGTGCCATCTCGATCGTGGCCTTGTTGCTGTGGATCGTGGCTGTGCTGATCGTCGGCTCGTTGGTCTATCTGTCCGCGCTCGAGCGCCTGCGCGACTTCGCGGTGTTCAAGGCGATCGGTGTGCCGACGCGGTCGATTCTGGCCGGCCTCGCGCTGCAGGCGGTTGTCGTCGCGCTGCTCGCGGCGGTGTTGGGCGTTCTCCTTGCCCAGCTGCTGTCGCCGGTGTTCCCGATGATCGTCGTGGTGCCCGTGCGTGCCTACTTCGCGCTGCCGGGGATCGCCATCGCGATCGGTCTGCTCGCCAGCGTTGCCGGGCTCCGGCGTGCGGTGGCGGTCGATCCCGCGCTCGCGTTCGGGGGTCCCTGATCGATGGCTGATCTGAGCATTCAAGACCTCGTCGTCGAGTACTCCAGTGGGGGTTACGCGCTGCGCCCGATCAACGGGCTGAATCTGGACGTGGCCGCAGGGTCACTGGTGATCCTGCTGGGCCCCAGCGGCTGCGGGAAGACGACGTTGCTGTCGTGCCTCGGCGGCATCCTGCGGCCGAAGAGTGGAGCAATCAAATTCGGTGGCATCGACGTCACCGCGCTGGACGGCCGGGAGCTGGCGAAGTATCGGCGCGACACGGTGGGCATCGTGTTCCAGGCCTTCAACCTGGTACCCAGCCTCAGCGCGCTGGAGAACGTGATGGTGCCGTTGCGCGCGGCCGGGTGGTCACGCGCGGCCTCGCGCCGGCGCGCCGAGGAACTGCTGACGCGCGTCAATCTTGCGGACCGGATGAAACACCGGCCCGGTGACCTCAGCGGCGGCCAGCAGCAACGCGTCGCGGTCGCTCGCGCGATCGCGCTGGAACCGCCGTTGATCCTCGCAGACGAGCCGACCGCGCATCTCGACTTCATCCAGGTGGAGGAGGTGCTGCGGTTGATTCGCTCGCTCGCGGAGGGCGAGCGGGTGGTGGTGGTCGCGACCCACGACAGCCGGATACTGCCGATGGCCGATCACGTGGTGGAGCTGGCGCCCGCGCACGCGTCCTCGAATCGGCTACCGGAAACCGTGCAGCTCAAGGCGGGCGAGGTGTTGTTCGAGCAGTGCACGATGGGCGACCTGATCTATGTGGTGTCCGACGGCGAGTTCGACATCGTGCGCGAATTGGCCGACGGCGGCGAGGAATTGGTCAAAGTGGCCGGGCCCGGGGACTATTTCGGCGAAATGGGCGTGCTGTTTCACATGCCACGGTCGGCGACGGTGCGCGCCCGAACGGACGCGGCGGCGGTCGGCTACACGGCGCAGGCTTTCCGGGAGCGGCTCGGTGTCACCGGTATCAGCAATGTGATCGCGCAGCCCGAAGTCGCCCGCGGCTGACGGTCTACCTGGCGGCCCGCGCCGCCACCGGACGAATATGATCGGCACGATTCGAGCTTGACGGTGCGCCGTCGGCGACGGTGCCACGAGGGAGTGGGGAATTCTATGCCCAACCAGCAGCAAGCCGACCGGATGACGTCGGGCAAGGGATTCGTCGCAGCGCTCGACCAGAGCGGTGGTTCGACGCCAAAGGCATTGCGTCTGTACGGCATCAAGGACGACGCGTACTCCTCCGAGGAGGAGATGTTCGACCTGATCCACCAGATGCGCGCGCGGATCATCACCTCCCCGGCCTTCACCGGCGACCGGGTGCTGGCGGCGATCCTGTTCGAGCAGACCATGGACCGCGAGATCGAGGGTCAGCCGTCGACCACCTACCTCTGGGAGACCAAGGGCGTGGTGCCCATCCTCAAGATCGACAAGGGGTTGGCGGAGGCGTCCGACGACGTCCAGTTGATGAAGCCGATGCCCGGACTGGACGACTTGCTTCAGCGCGCCGTGGCCAAGGGTGTTTTCGGCACCAAGGAGCGGTCGGTGATCGGTGGCGCGAACACCGCGGGCGTCGCCGCGGTGGTGGCCCAGCAGTTCGAGGTGGCGCAACAGGTGCTGTCGCACGGTTTGGTGCCGATCCTCGAACCCGAGGTCACCATCTCGATCCCGGACAAGGCTGCGGCCGAGGACATCCTGCGCGACGAGATCACGAAACAACTCGAGACCGTGCCCGACGGGCAGCGGGTGATGCTCAAGCTCAGTTTGCCGAGCGAGGTCAACCACTACCGCGCCTTCGTCGAACATCCCAAGGTGATGCGGGTGCTGGCGCTCTCCGGCGGCTACTCCCGTGAGGAGGCCGACGAGCTGCTGGCGAAGAACACCGGGGTGATCGCCAGCTTCAGCCGCGCGCTGACGGAGGGACTGTCCGCCGACCAGTCCGACGAGCAGTTCAATGCGACGCTGGACAAGGCCATTCAGTCGATCTATGAGGCCTCCGTAGCGGGCTGATCAGGCGTGAACTTGCGGCGAAATCGCCGTTGCACCAACCACTTGACTTTGCCTCGGGCTTTTCCGCGCTAGCGCCGATTACATCTGCGCCCAAACAATTTTCGTTTGCAGGTAGGTGTCCAGACCCGCTTTGCCGGATTCGTAACCCCAACCGGATTGCTTGTAGCCCCCGAACGGCATGGAGTGATCGAACTGCATCTGACAGTTGAGCCCCACGGTTCCGGCTTTGAGCCGCTTGGCAATTCGGTGTGCGCGACCCAGGTCTTTGGTCCAGGCGGTGGCGGCCAGTCCGTAGGTGCTGTCGTTGGCCAGTGCGACCGCCTCGTCCTCGTCGTCGAACGGCAGGACCGCGACGACGGGCCCGAAGATCTCCTCCTGAAACAGCCTGCTCGTGGAGTTGACGTTGGTGAGCACGGTGGGGTGGACGAAGTACCCCTTGCGGTCGAGGCGATACCCGCCGGTGACAACCTCGACGCCATCGGCCTTGCCCTGGTCGAGGTAACCCAGGACACGGGTGAGCTGCTTCTGACTGATCAACGGGCCGATCAGGCTGCCCTCGTCCTTGGGGCCGCCTTGCGGCAGCCCGTCTGCGACGGTCGCCAGGCTCTCCACGAATTGCTGGTAGACACCGCGTTGCACGAAGATGCGCGATCCGCACACACACGCCTGACCGGAGTGGATGAAGGTCCCGAATGCCGCCATCGGGACGGCCTTCGACAGGTCGGCGTCATCGAAGACCACCACCGGTGACTTCCCGCCCAGTTCGAGCGTGACTTTCTTCAGGTTGCTTTCGCCGGCCGCGTGCACGATCGCCCTGCCGACCTCGGTCGAGCCGGTGAAGGCGACCTTCTCGACGTCGGGATGCGCGGTGATCGCCGCACCCGCGGTGTGTCCGTAGCCGACCAACAGGTTCGCCACCCCTTCGGGAACCCCGGCCTCACGCAGGATGTTGTCCAGGACCAACGCTGACAGCGGGGTCTCCTCGGCGGGCTTGACGACGCTGCTGCAGCCTGCGGCAAGCGACGGCGCCAGCTTGGCGCAGAAATTGAAAACCGGCCCGTTCCACGGAAATATCAGCCCCACCACGCCGTAAGGCTCCTTGAGGGTGTACACGTGCTGATGCGAGTCGATGCCCGTGAGACCGCCGGTGTGCACGTCGGCCGCGATGCCTTCGATCTTGGTGCACCAGCCTGCGTAGTACCGGAAGAATTCCGAGCCCACGGTCACGGTTCCCTGCGCTTGCAGCGGGGTCATGCCGGCGTTGAGCGATTCAAGGTCGGCCAGCAGCTCGGCATTCTGGTCGATCAGCTCGCCGACACGCCACAGGATCTTGGCCCGCTCGCTGGGAGGCTTATCCCGCCAGACACCCGACTCGAAGGACGCCTTCGCGCGGGCCACGGCGTCGTCGACGGCCTCCGTACCGCAGTCTTTGAACTCGGTGACCTGTTCTTCGGTGGCGGGGTCGAAAACCGCGATCGTCTCCCCGGTTCCGGGTCGGTCACGGATCTCGTCCAGCACAGCCTGTACCGACATGGGTACTCCTCCTTGAGTATCCGCCTCGCTAACGCGTAGGTTATGCGCTTAACCTGAGGATGTCCAGGGCGGTCGACGTGCGGTCCCGCGACGGCAGGGCTAGGGCCGCGCTAGGTCGAGGAGCGCACGATGAGGCGGGCGATTTCGGTCGGTGCGCCAGCCGGCGGTCGCGCGAGCCCCAGCCGCTCGAAGATGGCATCGACCGCGACGTCGGCGACCGCGCGCGGGTCGAATTCCACGCTGGTCAGAGGTGGTGTGCTGACCGCGCCGACGGGGCTGGCATCCACGCCGATCACGGCGAGGTCGTCAGGACAGCGCAGCCGCGCTTCGTGAACGCCGTACAAAACCAGGCACGCTATCTCGTCGCTTTGTGCGCACACCGCGGTCACGCCGTCGCGCACCCAACCGGTCACCACGTCCGCGGCGTTGGCCGGGGTGATGTCACCGACGCGGACGGGCGGAAGGTCACGCAACCGCGCGGCGCGCGAGACACCCTCGAACCAGTAATCGCCCAGCGCACGCCACTTCGCGATCCCGGTGTAGGCGAACGCGATCAGTGTGTGGCCACGCGCGACGAGGTGACCGACCCGCATTTCGCCGACCGAAAGGTGTGGATCTCCGAGCGCGGGCAGCGTCCCAATCTCAATGTGGGGTATGCCCGCGGTTCGCACCGCGTCGAAGGCGGGCCCGCTGAGCGGGAAAAGGCTTGTGACCGCGATCGGGTCCAGGACCTCGATCGCGTCGACGATATGCCGATCGTCCTCGGTTTCGAAGATCTGTACCTGAAGCAAACCCGAGCGCGCCAGTTCGGTGGTCATCCGGCTGCCGGCCTGCATCGGCATCTCGCCCACCGCGACGTGCGGCACGACGTAGAGGACCACACCGCTTTTGCCGCGGGCGAGATTGCGCGCGGCAAGATTGGGTCGATAACCGAGTAGCTCCGCGGCGCGTTGCACTGCCTCCCGGGTTTGCGCCGAGATTCTGCGGCCTTCGGCGTTGTTGAGTACGTAGCTGACCGTCGCGGTCGACACGCTGGCCAATCGGGCCACGTCCGCGGTGGTGGGCCGCACAGTCTTGTTCGTGCTCAACTGCACCACCGTGCGGGCCTTGGCATGCCCCATGGTGGCACGCGAGAACCGTCGGCAATGCGCGATCCTGCAATCTGCGAACCGACCCGGTCTTCAGTCGGCTTCCTGGGAAACCGAGCCGATCGAAGGACCGGGCGCCGCGTGCCGGTAGGAGGTCCCGCGTGGTTCGCGCTCCCACAACACTTCTCCCGCGCCGATGGCCGTGCCCTGCGCGATCAGGTGGCGCTTGAGCACCTTGTGGGTGGCGGTACTGGGCAGGTCGGCGGAAAGGCGGACATATCGCGGCCGGGCCTTGGGCGACAGATCGGGCTGCGCGTCGAGGAATGCTTCGAACGCATCGGGGTCGAGCGTGCGGCCCGCACTGAGGACGATCGCGGCCATCACCTGATCGCCGACCCGCTCGTCCGGAACGGCGTACACCGCGACGCGGTTGATCGCTTTGTGACGCAACAGGATTCGCTCGATTGGCGCCGCGGCCAGATTCTCGCCGTCCACCCGCATCCAGTCGGCGGTACGGCCGGCGAGGTAGATCCAGCCTTCGGAGTCCCGGTAGGCGAGGTCGCCGGACCAGTACATGCCATGGCGCATGCGTTCGGCGTTGGCTTCGGGATCGTTGTAATAGCCGGTGAAAAAGCCTGATCCCGCGGTGTTGACCAATTCGCCGACGGCTTCGTCGGTGTTGGCCAGCGCGCCGTTCGCATCGAAGCGCGCGACCGCGCACTCCGTGACGGTCTCGCTGTCGTAGATCGCGATCCCGTCGACCCCTCTGCCGATCGAGCCCCGCGGCGTGCCCGGTTCGCGTATCACGATGACGGCGTTCTCGGTCGAGCCGAACCCGTCTTCGACGTGAACGTCGAAACGGCGCGCGAACTCCTCGATGTCCTTGTCGTTGGCCTCGTTACCGAACGCGACCCGCAGGGGATTGTCCGCGTCATCGTCGCGTTCGGTGGTGGCGAGGATGTAGGCGAGCGGCTTGCCGACGTAATTCATGTACGTCGCGCCGTAGCGGCGGATGTCGTCGAGGAAGTTGCGCGCCGAGAACTCGGCCGGCACCACCGCGGCGCCCGAGGCCACCGCGGGCGCCCATCCGGCGACGACCGCATTGGAGTGAAACAGCGGCATGGACACGTAGCAGGTGTCCCGCTCGGTCAGGGAGAAACGCTCGGTCAGGCTCAGACCGGCGATCGTGGCCATGAGGTGGGATACCTGGACCGCCTTGGGATTCCCGCTCGTTCCAGAGGTGAAGATCATCATGAACGGGTCCATCGCGGTGACGTGCCGGTGTGGGACCAGTTCACCGGCACCGCCGACGAATTCCGCCCACCGCGGTGTCGAGGTGTCCAGGATCTGCGTCTCCCCGAGGTGCAAACCCTCCAGCAGCGGCCGGTGTCCGGCGTCGGTCACGACGAACTGGCAGTCGGCGCGCCGGACATCGGCGGCCAGTGCCTCGCCGCGGCGGGTGGTGTTCAGACCGCACAGCACGTAGCCGCCGAGCCCGGCCGCTGCCATCTGTATGAGCATCTCGGTCGTGTTGCCCAGCAGGGCGCCGATGTGCATCGGTCGTTGCGGATCGGCGGCGGCGATCAGTGCCGCGGCCCGCGTCGTCGACTCCGTCAGATACTGACGCCAAGTCCATTGCGAATTACCGTGTTTCACGGCTACCGACGAGTCGGACAAGCGCTCGTGCAGGAGCGCCTGAATCGTGTCGCCAGCCATCAACCCGGGTCCACCCCCAGTTACGAGACGGTCCGTCTCATGGTAGCGGGTGGCCCGGGGCCGCAACCCGTCCGCCGACCGTGACCGGTGGAATCGCTAGGCGCGCACCGCGATCGTCGACAGCAGATCGGCGAGCCGCTCCGGCTGGTCCAGCATCGAGAACGTCCGTGCTCCCTCGATCACCTCGAGGCGGGCGTTCGGGATGGTCGCGGCCAGTCGTTCGCCGTCTGCGGCCTCAAAGAACACGTCGTCGGCCGACCATGCGATGAGCGCCGGCTTGTCGAACTCGGGCAGCCGGGCGGCGACGCCCGTGGTGACCTCGGTGCGCATCGAGAGGGTGAACTGGCGCAGGTCCTCGGCGATCGCCGGATCGGACAGCACCGGACGCACCCAGACCTCCGTGAGGTCATCGATGTTGCGGTGCGCCAGCCCGTCGAACGCGCGCTTGCGCGCGACCGGCGCGCGCATCGCCTGTATCGCGGTACGG
Source organism: Mycobacterium sp. (assembly GCA_035693385.1). GTDB lineage: Bacteria > Actinomycetota > Actinomycetes > Mycobacteriales > Mycobacteriaceae > Mycobacterium. Next base: position 16,921 of record DASSGQ010000239.1, on the reverse strand, counting down.
AACAGCGCCTTCGACTTGGCCGCCACGATCACCGGCTTGAGAATCGGTGGCGGAAAGTGTTCGAACGCATCGCAACTCGTGAGCACAAGGGCACCCAGCCGGTCGGGATGGTGCACCGCGACCAGTTGCGTGACGACCCCACCGGTGTCGTTGCCGACCAGCACGACGTCCTCGAGGTCGAGGGCGTCGAGCACCTCCGCGACGATGCCCGCGACGCCCGTGATGCTTCGGTCGGCGCCGTGCCGCAACGGCTCGGGGTGCGCGCCCAGCGGCCAGGTGGGGGCGATGCACCGCAGGCCCTGGTCGCCGAGTCGTTCGCTCACCCGGCGCCACAGTTGGCCGCCCATCATGTACCCATGCACGAACACGACGGGCCTGCCGTTCTCGGGTCCGGTTGCTTCGTAATGGATGGTTCCGGCATTAATGTCGATCGTCGGCATAGATAGCTCCTGCTCTAGAATATTTACAAACGGACTGTCTGTTTGTAAGTTACCAACAGGTTGTATGGAAATCAAGAGACGGACTCAAGAGGAGCGCTCCGCGGCGACCCGCGACGCGCTGATTTCGGCCGCCCGCAAGTTGTGGGGGCTGCGGGGTTACGCGGAGGTGGGGACGCCGGAGATCGCGACGGCCGCGGGGGTTACCCGCGGCGCGATGTATCACCAATTCGCCGACAAGGCAGCGCTATTCAGCGAGGTCGTCGAGGTCGTGGAGCAGGATGTGATGGCCCGGATGGCCACGCTGGTGACCAAGTCCGGCGCGACGAGCCCCGCTGACGCAATCCGGGCGGCGGTCGATGCCTGGCTGGACGTCTCCGGCGACCCGGAGGTGCGCCAGCTGATCCTGCTGGATGCGCCCAGCGTGCTCGGCTGGTCCGCCTTCCGTGATGTGGCCCAGCGGTACAGCCTGGGCATGACCGAGCAGTTACTCACCCAGGCCATGGCGGCCGGCCAGCTGGCCCATCAACCGGTGCGACCGTTGGCGCATGTGCTGATCGGCGCGCTCGACGAGGCGGCCATGGCGATCGCCACCGCCGACGATCCCAAGCGTGCCCATCGGGAGACCGGGGAGGTGCTGCACCGGCTCATCGATGCGATGCTGAGCGAACGTTGAGGCTCACGAACCCCCGCAGGTGAGTGAAGCGCGGAGGATCACGCCGTCGGAGTTCACCAGGTTGGTCTCCACGTCGCCGTAAAAGTAGCGTTCGTCAGGGCTCCAGCCGTCGGTCTGCACGGTCGTAGCCCAGACCCGCCCGCTTCCAAAACCTCTGGCGTCGCCGTCGCTGTTGAAGTCGCTGAGGCGCTGTTGATGTGAACCGTCGGCATCCATGGTCCACCAGTCGGTGCCGTGCGACGGGTTGTCGGCATTGGTCATCCAGAGAACCTGGCCGTCGGGGGTGTAGCGGGGGTGTTCGTTGTAGCTGTCGCCGCGGGTAAGTCGAGCGATTGCGTCGGAGTTCAGGTCGAGGCGATAGATCTGGCTTTTCCAGAAGTTGTGGGTTTCGAAGTTGCTGGTAAACACCAGCGACGTGGAATCCGCAGAGAACCCCCCGGTCTCGTTGAACGCGTCGCCTGCGGGTGAAATCGTGCGGACACCGGACAGCGACGGCGTCCCATCCTGGGACACAACGAAATCGGCGACCTTGATCACCCAGAAGCCGGCGAAGCGATTCGGATCGAGGGCCTTGGCCGCGGCGGTGCGTTCGGTCCACTCCAGCAGGCGGCCGTCGGGCGAAAACTCGGGGCTGATCGTGCCGTGATCTTTGTCGGTCGGCACGTCGGTGAGTTGCCACGCGTGAGAACCGTCGGCGGTAGCCACCCACAGGTCCGAGTAGCTTCCCCATCCGGGGGTGGCGCCCACCGAATTGCCTGGGTGATTGGACTTTTCGGCGACAAACGCGACGAATCGCCCGGACGGGCTCCACGCGGGCGTACCGGTGGTGCGTTGCGGGAAGGTCGCGCTGCCGACTCCGAGCTGCTGCCGGTTCGTGCCATCCGGCTTGACGGTATAGATGTGGAATCGGCCATCGCTTGCCTTGCTGTTGAATGCGATGCGGTCGTTGGCCTTCGACCAATTGCTTCCGGAAGCGCCTTGCTGGAAGACCTGATACGTGATCGGCGGACCACATCCGCTGTGCCCGAGTGGTTTCCCGGGTGTCTGGTGGGAACTTGTACCCCCGTGTGGCGGACCGGCGCACGAACCGCACAGCATGACGGTGAACGCCGCACATGCCCACAGTGCGCATCCCGAAAATCGCACCAACTCGAACCCCGCCATCATCCCGACATCGGCCAGCACAAACCAGCCTACGGATCACCACCCGGTCGCGAGGGGGGCGAGCGCCGTCTCAGCGATGGCTCTGCGCAAAGAATTGCCAGATCGTATCGGTGGCGTCCAGCGCCGTCGACGGAGCGGGAATTCCGGCGAGTTCCGCCAGCGGGCTCGGCTCGCCACCGGGCCACTGATGACCCGCACCGGCCACCGAGATCAACTCCACGGTCCGTCCATCCGGGCATCCGGCCGTTTCGGTCGTCACGTCTCCCGCGGTGCTTGTGGTCGGCGGCCCGCACGCATCGATCGCACGCCAAGTGGCATTGACCGACTCCACCGGGGGACCGTCGACGCGAGGATTCCCGTTGCTAGCGAAGGCTTTTCCGGGACCACCGTTGTAGGGGACTCTGTCGTCGGCCGTTCCGTGGATCTGTAGCACCGATGCCGGCCGTGCCTGTGAACAGTCGGTCAGCAGCGTGCCCGCTACGGGGGCGACCGCGGCGAATGTATCGGTTTGGCAGCCCAGTCGCAGCGCCATCATCGCCCCGTTGGACATGCCGGTGACATAGACGCGGGCGCGATCGATGGGCATCTCCTGCTCGATGGCGCCCACCATGGCGGTGATGAAGCCGACGTCATCGGCGTTGACGCGTTGCGGCTCGCCGCAGCACGTCCCGGCATTCCAGGCGCGGTTGAGACCGTCGGGGTAGGCGACCAGGAAATGTCCGCCGTCGGCCTCGTTGTCCCAATGGTAGGAACGCTCAGCTTGTTCGCCGCTGCCGAAGCCGCCGTGCAGCATCACTACCAGTGGCACGGCATCGGTCAATCCCTGCGGTCGGTACAGGTGAAACGTCCGGTCGACACCGCCCGACTCGACGGTCTGGGTGGACTGTCCGACCGGGATCGATTGCGCGCCTGGCATTCCCAATGCGTGGCCGCCGCCCAGGCACCCCCCGAGAACGACCACCAGAACCGGAAGGAGACAGACGCCGAGCAATCGTGCGCATCGCATGAACCCCATCCTGGCAGGATTGAAGACATTTGACAAGCGGCTTGTCAATCATGGGATGGATGGCAAACTCATGGCCATGCGACGTGTTCTGAATGGCGAGTGGGAACCCACCGTGCCGGCGCTGGTCAACTTGGTGGCCGCCGCGGCGGCGCCCCACCTGCGGGCGGCCTTCGCCGCGGCCGGGCTCGACGGAATCCGTCCGGCTCAAGCGGTTGCGCTGGTACCGCTGGCGGCCGGCGGGCTGCACGCATCGGATCTGGCCGACCAACTCGGGGTCAGCCGGCAGGCGGTGGCCCAGGGGATAGCGGCCTTGGAGCGACACGGCTATGTGACTCGGGTGCCCGACCCTGTCGACGCCCGCGCGCAAATCATCGAGCTGACGCCGCGCGGTCGGCAAGCGCTGCGCGTAATGCGTTCCAATGCAGTTGATTTGGAGAAGCGATGGGAAGAGGTCCTCGGGGCAGGACGATTGGACGAATTGCGCGAGATCTTACAGATGTTGCTTGCCGGTGAGACCGGGGCGGCGGGTGAGTGACGTTTGCTGGTTGGCGGCGTAGGTTCGTCGCCAAGACAATGAACAGGAGTCCGCCGTGCCCATATTCATGGTCGAGCGCACCTTTGCCGAGGAATTGGAGCCCACCCTCGAGATCGCCGACGGCATCAACCGGATCAACGACCAGGAGGGCGTCCGCTGGTTGTACTCATTCCTTTCCGCGGACAAGCGAAAGACCTACTGCCTGTACGAGGCTCCCTCGCCGGAGGCCATCAGAACCGCGGCCGCGCGAGCGGGCCTCCCTGCCGATGTCGTTGTCGAAGTGCGTGATCGCATCATGCCCGACGGTGCGCTGTCGGACATCTGACGATCTCACCCGAGCAACTCGTGATCGGCGGCGTACATCGCCGCCTGCGTGCGGTTCGCGGCGCCCGTTTTGATCAAGATGTTGCGCACGTGGTTAGCCGCCGTGTTGGTGCTGATGAAGAGGCGTTCACCGATCGCCCGATTGCTCAGGCCCTCGGCGAGCAGCCGCAGCACTTCGATCTCCCGGTCGGTCAGACCGTCCGGACCCTCGAGACTCATGGTCAGTAACGCATCGACCAGGTCGACGACCCGGTTCTGGCCGATCTGCATGGCGATCGCGCGCGCCTCGTCGGCCAGGCGCCGGGCCTCCTCGGTACGCCCACGCGACGCCGCAAACAACGCGTGCCGGGCCAGCGTCTCGCTGACATGAACCACCGAACCCATGCGGCGGTCCATCTCGAGCGCCGCGCCGAAATGACGCTCAGCCGCGGCGGCATCCCCGCTGAGTGCCGCCATCCGGGCGAGATATCGGTCGGCGCTGCCGAACAGGGCGACGAACTGGCCGGCGACCAGGTTTTTGCCGGCGTAGCGCAAGATGTACGGTCGCAGCCCGTGCAGCGCTTCGCGGTTGCTCAGCTCTAACGCCGCTTCGACCATGAATGCCAGCTCCATCGGCCACTGCGCCTCGTTGGTGCGATCACCGAGTTTGCGGTTGAGCAGATGGTTGAGCGCGCGGGTCATGCCGGCCTCGCAGTTGAGCTCGGTGTACAACGCGAGCAGGCCGGGCACCCAGCGTCCGGCGAATGTCTCGGTGCCGTCGACGAACCCGGCGAATTTCTTCAGGTCTGAAGTTTCCCGCCGGATCATGAACATCTGCACCCCGTTCGAGCCCTCGGTGTCGTCCGCGTCGAACAGGTCACCGGTGCGCAAGGCGATGTCGGCCCACCGTTCGGCTCCCGCGAAGTCGCCGCGCAGATAGGCCAGCGCTTGCTCCACGCACGCGCCGACGAAGCCGAAGACGGGTTGTCCGATGGCTTGGCCCGCTCGCCTCATGTCCGCGGTCGACGCGGCCAAATCGTCGGGCCGGCCGGCCAGATAGCTGACCATGGCGCGAAAGTGCGAGGACGCCCCCAGCACCTCGTAGTCACGGCGTGCCAGCGCCATGCGTGAGACCTCGGCTGAACGCTCCGCCTGGATTTCGCACAGTTCCGGGGTGAGCCCGTGCCACAGGCTCGTCTTGAGTGTGTGCATCAGCACCGCCGGATCGTCGGCGGCCCGCGCGCAGTCGATGGCGTTGTTGCCGACTTCGCGCGCACGGGCCGCCTCGCCGGCGAAGGCCAGCGCTCGCCCGAAACTGCCGAGAGCCTGCACGTAGCGCGGGTCGTCAGTATTCAGTCCGCAGGATTCCAGCGCCGACGCCAGCAGGTCGGCCGCCGTCGAGTCGGATTGCCCGCGACGCCAATTCGCTTCCTCGTAGCCAACCGCCGCGGCCAGACCGATCAGTGGGTCGTCCATCGCGCTGAGGCGTTCGTAGATCGCCCGCGACCGGGTGAAATCACCGGCGCGCACATGATTTGCGGCCGCATCGAGGTCCAGCCGTGCCCGGTCGGCGCGGCTCAGCTCGGGCAGCGAGGCCGCCCGCTCGAACCATCTCGCCGCGTCCTCATAGGCCAGGCTCTGTTCGGCCATCCGGGCCGCCTGGTGCGCGTACCGCAGCGCCTGCTCGTGGTAGCCCAGCACGTGCGCCCGCAGGAAGTGGTTCGCCAGGCGGGGAACAACCGATGGGTCCGCGCGGCTCTGGAGCGCTTCGGCGGCCCGCGCGTGCATGATCCGCAGCCGCGACGCCGCCATCCCGCCCACCACCGCCTCACGAGTGAGCGCGTGAACGAACGAGAACTCGCCGTCGGAGTCGCGCACGGGCCGGACCAGCCCGACGGCTTCCGCCGAATCGACCGCCGCCAGCGTCGCCGGGAGATCGGTCTCGCTGGCGGCGATGAGCGCGGGCAGGTCAAACGTCTCGCCCAGCACCGCCGCCTGCTCGATGACGCCCCGGACGGCGGCCCCCAGTCCGCCAAGGCGGCGGGCAATGGCATCCCCGATCGATGCCGGGACGGTCTGCTGCACGCTCAACATGGCGAGACCGCCCCGGATTTCCAGCTCGTTGACCAGTTCGGTCAGGAAGAACGGGTTGCCGCCGGTCTTGTCCCGCAGCAAGGCCGCGGCGGTGCGCGCCGATGCGGGCGCCAACTGCTGGGTTCGGCGGACGTATTCCGCGATCGCCTCGGTGTCCAAACCCGCGAGATCAAGCCGTCGGACGCCCTCGAACCGGTGCAGTTCGGCCAGGCGGGTGGTGAGCTCGTCGGAGCGGTCGGGTTCGGTGGTGCGGAATGTGGACACCACCAGCATGCGGACATCGGCGCACGCGATGAGCACGTGTTCGAGCATCGCGAGGGTGGGCAGCTGCGCCCAATGCAGGTCGTCGAGGATCAGCACGATCGGGCGGTCGACGGCCAGGCGGCGCAGGAATCCGGTCAGGGCGTCGAAGAGCGCCTGTCGAGGCGACCCGACGTCCATCGCCGGCTCGGTATCGGGCAAATGCCGATCCACCTGAGTGGACAGTCGTCGCAGCTGCGGCCCCGCCGCGCCCAGCAGGTCGGCCATGGAACCGGACGGGCCGGCGGTCAGCAGGCGGTCCAGCGCCACGGCGAACGGCGCGTAGGGGATGTCCTCGTCGGCCGTTGAGCGCCCGACCAGCACAGCAACGTCGTGGGCGGCCAGCGTGCCGGCCACCTCGGCGGCCAGGCGCGTTTTACCGGCGCCGGGTTCACCGCCGATGAACACCGCCTGGCGGCTGCCGCCCACGACCCGCTCCCAGGCCAGCTCGAACGCCGCGAGTTCCGCGTCACGACCCACGAGCGGACCACGGCGGCGTGCCATCAGCTCTGCCGGAAGCGGTGGCGGCACCCAGTGCGCCATGGAATCAACGTAACCGCGCCGGTCTGGCCGGTCGATAGTCAGTTCTGACTATCGTGGAATGCCTCGGAGATGCTTCGTTGTGGTCATGACCAGCGACCTCGCCGCCCCGTAGCGTCGTGGCAGCAAGACCGGCGAAGTATCTACAGGAGGTGTGCGGCCATGAGCCTGACAACCGCAACCGACGAATTGCGCGGCCGATTCGGAGCAGAGATATTCCTGCCCGACGACCCTGGATACGACGAGGCCCGGGCGCTCCACAACGCCATGATCGACAAGCGGCCGGCGGTGATCGTGCGCTGCGCATCGACCACCGACGTCGCCGGCGCTCTGGAATTCGCGCGGACGTCGAACCTGGCGGTCGCCGTTCGCGGCGGCGGTCACAACGGCCCCGGATTCGGTTCCGTTGAAGGTGGTCTCGTCCTCGACCTGTCGCCGATGAACCGTATCGACGTGGACGCCGACCGGCGCACCGCCCGGGTTCAAGGCGGCGCGACCTGGGCACAAGTGGACCGCGCCACCCACGCGTACGGTCTGGCGACGCCGGCGGGCATCATCTCCACCACCGGAGTCGGCGGCCTCACCCTGGGCGGCGGCCACGGCTACCTGTCCCGCAAGCACGGCCTGACCATCGACAACCTATTGGAGGCCGAGGTCGTGCTGGCCGACGGCCAGGTGGTGACGACGTCCGAATCCGAGCATCCCGACCTGTTCTGGGCGCTGCGCGGCGGCGGCGGAAACTTCGGCGTGGTCACGTCTTTCACATTCCGCGTGCACCCGGTGCACACCGTGATCTGCGGTCCCACGGCGTGGCCCGCATCGGCCACCGCCGACATCCTGAGCTGGTACCGGGACTTCCTGCCCGCTCAAGACGAGGATCTCTACGGCTTCTTCGCAAGCATGACCGTTCCCCCGGTGGCGCCGTTCCCCGACGCGTTCCATCTGCAAAAGGCGTGTGCCGTGGTCTGGTGCTACACCGGTGATCCCGCTCGGGCCGACGAGGTGTTCGCGCCGGTCCGGCAGATGCAGCCGGCCTTCGAGGGGCTTGGTGCGGCCCCGTATCCCGCGCTGAATTCGACCTTCGATGCACTGTATCCGAAGGGGCTGCAATGGTATTGGCGTGGCGACTTCATCCGGACCGTGCCTGACGCCGCCGTTGCGGCCCACGCCCGCTTCACCCAGGAGCTGCCGACGATGCATTCCACCATGCACCTCTATCCCATCGACGGCGCGGTCCATGGCGTCGGGCAAACCGAAACCGCTTGGGCGTACCGGGACGTCAACTTCTCACAGGTCATCGCCGGGGTCGATCCCGACCCGGCGAACGCGGAAGTGTTGAAGCGCTGGACGAGGGAGTACTGGGAAGCTATCCACCCCTACTCGGCCGGCGGCGCTTACGTCAACTTCATGATGGACGAGGGCCAAGAGCGAGTCCGCGCGACCTATGGTCCGAATTACGAACGGCTCAGCGAGATCAAGGCGCAATACGATCCGGGCAACGTGTTTCACATCAACCAGAACATCCTGCCCGCCGGATCGCCCGGCACCTGACTGACTCGCATATCGTGATGGGATGGAAGATCCGCTCGTCTACCGCCGTCTCGCGCTGCTCGAACAGCAGGTGCGCCTGTTGTCGGAAAGGGTTGGGGTACCGTGCCCGACGTTCGGCATCGACGTAGGCACCAGCGCACCGACACAACTTGATGGCGGCGTGCCCACCGAGGTTGTCGTCCTTGCGCGTGCCGGAAGGAAGATCGCCGCGATCAAGCTCTACCGCGAGCTGACCGGCGCGGGATTGCGCGAGGCTAAACACGTCGTCGACTCGCTGTAGGCAAGATCCATTCAGCGCGATGTTATCCGCTTGCACCGCAACGTCATTCGGTCTCCTCAGGAGTCGAATGGCGCCATCCGCACGGCGAGCGGCAATCCACAACGAACGAGCAGCCCGAAACGCCCTTTCGGTACTGCCGCCGCCTCCGCGCGCATCATGCCAATGAGTTCCCTTTTGAAATCGCCTCTCGGGTAACGGCGTAACACCATTTCGACATCGCGGGGAGCGATGTCCCACATGCGCAGCCCGGCGCCATCGACCATCGCCCCCCATTGCAAGTAGCAGCCCATCGCGCCGTCGCGGCCGACCTCGACTCCCGGTGTCGTGTGGACGCAGATGCCGTCTGCGAGTAGATCCGCACGTGCACCGTCAAGTCCGGCTACGTCGGCGCAAGCCAGCATGCGTTCGACGCTTCCGAGTGTGAAATCGCGTCTCGCGGTTGGGCTGACGATGCCGTAGTCGTGCAGCAGCGCTCCGCAGTAGAAAAGCTCGTCGTCCAGTCTCTGCCCGTCGATGGCCGCAAGCGCACGCCCGAATAGCCACGTGCGGTAGGAGTGACCCTGCAGGGTGGGCGGCAACTCCGCGCACGCCTCTTCGGCTTCGCGGGCGAACTTCGAATCGGGTGCCCGGAATTCGTCCAAGTCAACGCGCGCAGCGCCTGCCGGAAGGCGGCCCAGCGCCAGCTTGGCCCTGCCCACGGCGTTCTGCAACTGGCCCACCGCAATGGCAATGAGGAGCCGGCGGCGTTCAGTGCGCGACAGTCGACCGCCGGTACGACGGGTCCAAGCGAGACCGCCGAGCCGCTGCGGATCGGGCGCGTTCATTGGCGCGGCGTCCGCTAGGGAGTTTTGAGGAAGACGTCGTTGAGGGTGACGGTGCGAAGGTTGCGGTCGCGGATGATCTCGACGAGTTGCGGGTAGACGTGTGTGACGGGCAAATGATTCAGGTGCCCGATGACGATGGCTTGCGGGGTGAAGTACTGATCGGCCATCTGAACGATGTAGTCCTCGGTGATCAGGGTGGAATCCGACAACGACCCCGACCATAACGTCGGGACGGTGTACCCGAGGTCGGCGGCCACGGCGTCAACGTCGTCGTTGCGCTTTGCGTACGGCGGCCGCCAGTACGGCTTCGCGCCAATGCCGTAGGTGTTCTTCAGGAATTCGTCATTGCGCGTGATCTGTTCGGCGACCTCGTCTTTCGACAGGCCGGTCAAGTCGGGGTGTGACCAGGTGTGGTTGCCCAATTGGATCTGCCCGGAGTCGACCAGCGGTCGAAGCATCGCCAGGTTCTCGGTCCAGGACTTGTAAACGCCGTTGACGAAGTACGTGAGCCGCACCCCGGTGTCTTTCGCGAACTGCGTGTAGGCGCGCACAACTTCGCTGTTGACGCCGTCGTCGACGGTCAGCGCCAGCAAATCGCCTTCACCGGGAATCGTGGTCAATGCACCACCGCCGGGCAGTGGAATGCGTGCGCTCAGCGGTGGGGGCGGTAATAAGGCGGCCGGTGCGGTTGGCCCGGACGTCGCCACGTCGCCGACGGGTGTCTCAGCGAATGTCCGTGGTTGCGGATCGACCACCAGCCGGGCCGCGCCCACGGCGGCGACAGTGGCCGCGGCCAGCGCGCCGAGGAAATGGCGTCGGTTCAGCTCCGACGGGGCGGGGTTGCGACCGGAAGCACCCGCAAACGGCGGGACGAAGGTGACGCGGTTTTTCGCGGGTCTTTTGCGGTGCGATGTCGGCACACGCGTCCCCGCACGGGGGATACGGGTGTTGCCAGACTCCACAGCCACAGCAGCGAACCGTACCATTAGTACTGGCAATATGCCGGACTCGTGACGGGAGGGTCAGCTGTGAATTCGATATCGAAACAGCAACGGTACGGCGGCGTCAAGGGCCGCCAGGAGCAGTAGCGATGGTTCCCGCTATTCGCATGTGCCCGCCCCGATGACCGTCGCCGACAACGGGGTCACAACGGCGACATTCGTGCTCGGCTGCCATGCCGCGCCGGTGGTTGTGTGATGACATGACCACGGCATTCGTATTGTCCGGGGGTGCCAGCCTGGGTGCGGTCCAGGTGGGGATGTTGCGTGCCCTGGTCGGTGAAGGCATAACGCCAGACCTGATCGTCGGCACCTCCGTCGGCGCGCTCAACGGTGCCTGGGTCGCATCCCGGCCCGACGCCGCCGGCATTGACGCACTGGCCGACTTGTGGCTGTCGCTGTCGCGAAAAGAGATATTTCCCACTCATCTGGTCGGCGGGCTGATGGGCTTCCTGGGTCGTCGTCCGCACCTGATACCCAGCAGTGGTCTGCGACGGCTACTGTCCGAGCAGCTGGGGTTCACTCGGCTCGAGGATGCACCGATCCCGTTCCATGTGGTGGCCACCGACGTGATCTCGGGTACCGATGTGCTGCTGTCGTCGGGAGACGCGGTCGACGCCGTCGCGGCCAGCGCCGCCATCCCCGGCATCTTCCCACCGGTGACGATCAACGGCCGCGGTCTGATGGACGGCGGGGTCGTGAACAACACGCCACTGTCCCATGCCGTCGCCCTCGGCGCCGACCGGGTGTGGGTGTTGCCCACCGGCTACTCGTGCGACCTGCCCGCCTTACCGCAGTCTGCGCTGACGATGGCGTTGCACGCCCTGACCCTGACCATCAACCATCGCCTGGCGGTCGACGTAGCCCGCTTCGAGCAGGCGGTCGAGCTGCACGTCGTCCCACCGCTGTGTCCGATCGCGACATCAGGAGCGGACTTCTCGCACGCGGCAACCCTGATCGAGCAATCGCACGCGGCTACGCGAGAGTGGCTGGCAGCGTGCCCTCCCTCGACCGGCCAGGCCCGCTTGCTCGAGCCGCACCGCCACTAGATGGAGCGCACCAGCGGTGGTGGATCAATGAGGCGCCCCGCCGGCGCGCTGAGGTAACCGGACGGGCTCGACGCTCGGGGTCCCCAGCGTCGAGGCCAGCCACGGCAGCGAGGCGGCAAACGCCTGGGCGGCGAACGGCCAGTCGTGCTTGCCCGGTTGAGTAACCACCGCGCAGGTGATCCCGTTGGCTGTGGCCGCGGTGCACAGCGTGTTAGCCGCGGCGTCCTGGCCTTCCGGGTTGGCGGCGGGATCGGTGCTGGACGTGGTGAGGCCGGGACTGGCTTCCTGGGCGAGATTGCGCGGGCCCGACGACGCGGGGACGTCGAACCAGCCCGACACGCCGGTGTAGTGCCCGTGCCGGTTCATGACGGTGACCGGGTCGAAAGCGGCCCACGCGGCGGTGTTGCCGCCGAACAACCGGGCGAGGGTTTGCTCCTTGGTGCCGACATTGGGGCTGCGGTCGCCGGCGATGTCCACGAACGCGCTGAACATGTCCGGATGCGTGACGGCCAGGTCAACGGCGCACGTACCACCCATCGACCATCCGGCGAGGCCCCAATTCGCCCGGTCGGCGCTCACCCCGAAATTTGACACGACGAACGGCACCACGTCCCTCGTCAGGTGATCCGCGGCGTTCCCGCGGCTGCCATTGACACACTCAGTGTCATTGTCAAAGGCGCCAGTGGCATCGACGAACACCAGCGCCGGGGCGAAACCCTGATGATGGGCCGCGAAGTTATCGATGGTGTCGAAAGCGCCGCCGGCGCGCAGCCAGTCAGCGGGTGTATTGAACGCCGAACCGATCATCATCACCGTCGGCAAGCGAGGCGGCGGATTGCTGCTGAACCACGCCGGAGGCAGGTACACGAGCTCCGGGCGGTGGGGAAAGTGCGACGCGTTGGAATTGATGTTCACCGGCACTACGACGCCCTTCGCGGGCCTGGTCCCGGCGACTTGCATTTCGGTGACCCGCAGCCGATCGATCTGGTCGGGCAAGGGTCCCGACGTCAGCTGATTCCACGCGGCCAGCACCGTGGGGAAATAGCCGACCCAACCGTTCAAGGCCAACGCCGCGCACAGCGCGCACAGGGGCACCAAAAGTACCGCCATAGCGCGTCGCCACCAGCGGGCACCCGGCCATCCGAGCAACAGGACGGCGATCGCGAGTCCGCTCATCGCTATCCAGAGCCACAACGACGCCGGTGCCGGGTCCCCGGCCACGCCCAGCGATGTGATGTACCAATACGACAGCGCCGTGACCAGCGCCGCTACGCCCAACGCGGCCACGAGGGCCCAGCTACGCCAACGTCGCCGGCGCCATCCGATCGCGCCGGCGGCCACGACCAGCGCCAGCGCTTGCGCCGTCGGTCGTAGCCAGCCATGCAGCAAGGACAGCTGTTCGACGAAGTTGGGCAACGGTCGTGACCTTCAAAAATCCGATCGTTCTGCAAAGCAGCCTGAATGAACCACCCACCGGTCGCGGCATTGGAACGCGGTAGGCCAGAACAACTATCCCACAGGATCCGCACGCATCGTGGTTGTGACAGAGCGCAATCGCAAACTATTGCCGACGACGAACACACTGGAGAACACCATCGCGGCCCCTGCCAGCATCGGGTTGAGCAGGCCAAGCGCGGCCAACGGAATTGCCGCGACGTTGTAGCCGAAGGCCCAAAACAGGTTCGTTTTGATGGTGCGCAGCGTCCGCCGGGAGAGCCGGATCGCGTCCGCCGCGGCGCCCAGGTCCCCGCGCACCAGGCTCAGGTCGGCGGCTTCGATCGCCACGTCGGTACCGGTGCCCATGGCAAGGCCCAGATCGGCGGTGGCCAGTGCCGCCGCGTCGTTGACCCCATCGCCGACCATGGCAACGACCTTGCCCTCCGCCTGCAAACGCTGGACGGCGGCGACCTTGTCGGCGGGCATCGCCTCGGCGATGACGTGGGTGATGCCGACCTCGTCGGCAATGCGCGCGGCGACGGTGGCGTTGTCGCCGGTCAACAGCACCGGCGTCAGTCCCAGGGCCTTGAACTGCCGGATTGCCTGGGCGCTGGTGGGCTTGACGGTGTCGGCGATCATCAAGATCCCGTGGGCGCGACCGTCCCAGCCGACGACGACTGCGGTTTTGCCCTCGCCCTCGGCCCCGGCTTTGGCCGCCGACAAGTCGGAATCGAGGTGTTGGGCCCAATCGGCCAGCAGGCTCTCGCGTCCGACCACAACGACGTGACCGTCGACGGTGCCGTGCACGCCGTTGCCCGCCACTGCCGTGAAGCCCTCGACGCCGGGCAGGGTGCCCAGTTCGGCCTTTGCGCCCCGGGCGATCGCCTGTGCGACGGGATGCTCCGAGGCGTCCTCCACGGCGCCGGCGTAGCGCAGCAGCGTTTCGCGGTCGGTGCCCGGCGAGGTAATCACGTCCACCAGGGTCATCCGGCCGGTGGTGACGGTGCCGGTCTTGTCGAGCACGATCGTGTCGACCCTGCGGGTGGACTCGAGCACTTCGGGTCCCTTGATGAGGATGCCGAGCTGAGCCGCGCGCCCGGTGGCGACCAGCAGCGCGGTCGGCGTCGCCAGCCCGAGCGCGCACGGGCAGGCGATGATGAGCACGGCGACGGCGGCCGTCAGTGCCGCGGTGACCGAGGAGCCGGCGACGAGCCACACCCCGAGGGTGGCCACGGCGACAGCGATGACAACAGGCACAAAAACGCCGGAGATGCGGTCCGCCAGCCGCTGAACGTCGGCTTTGCCTGATTGGGCCGCTTCGACGAGCTTTGCCATCTGCGCCAACTGGGTGTCGTCGCCGACCCGGGTGGCTCGCACGACGAGGCGTCCCCCGGCGTTCACGGTGGCGCCCGCGACGGTGTCCCCCTGACCCACCTCGACCGGCACCGACTCGCCGGTGAGCATCGAGGCGTCCACGGCCGACGAGCCCGAGACGACCGTCCCGTCGGTGGCGATCTTTTCGCCGGGCCGCACCACGAACTCGTCGCCCACCGCGAGTTGCTCGACGGGAATGCGGGTCTCGGTGCCGTCCCGCAGCACCGCGACGTCTTTGGCGCCGAGCTGCAGCAGGGCGCGCAAGGCGGCTCCGGCGCGTCGCTTGGATCGCTTCTCGAAGTAGCGGCCGGCAAGGACGAACAGGGTCACCCCGGCGGCCACTTCGAAGTAGATGTTGCCCGCGCCGTCGCTGCGCGCGACGGTCAGGTCGAAGCCGTGGCGCATGCCGGGTTGGCCGGCCGTCCCGAAGAACAAGGCATACAGCGACCACAGGAACGCCGAGAGCGTCCCCACCGATACGAGGGTGTCCATGGTCGCGGCGCCGTGTTTGAGGTTGACCCATGCGGCGGTGTGGAAGGGCCGCCCCGCCCACACGATGACGGGGGTGGCCAGGCCCAGCGACACCCACTGCCAGTACCGGAATTGCAGGGCGGGCATCATCGCCATGGCGATCACCGGGCCGGCGAGCACGATCGCGGCAACCAGCCGGGCGCGCAGCGACGTCAGCTCGGCGTCGTCGGTCACCTGCGGCGTCTCCGGCCCTCGCCTGCGGTGTTGCGGCAGTGCCGCGGCGTAGCCGGCCTTCTCGACTTCGGCAATCAGCGTCAGAGGGTCGAAACCGGGCGGGATAGTGATGGTGGCCTTTTCGGTCGCGTAATTCACCGCTGCGTCGACCCCGTCGAACTTGTTCAATTTCTTCTCGATGCGCATCGCGCACGAGGCGCACGTCATCCCGGTGATCGCCAGCTCGATGCTTCCCGCGGTGGTGGGTGAGCCGGTAGTGTCGGGTGCTTTCATGCGACCGGGACCGCCGCGTAGCCGGCCTCGTCGACCGCGTCCAGCACCGCCTTCGCGTCGATGTGCGCCGAACTTGTGACAACGAGCCTGCCCGTGCGCGCGCTCACGTCGACGCCGTGCACACCCGGGATCTGGCCGACCTCGTTCTCGATGGCGGCCTCGCAGTGGCGGCAGCTCATCCCACTCACCCGGTATTCGCTCGTGGTCACGGCGCTCCTCTCCGCATATACCCACTGGGGGTATTCATGTCTACGCAACGTATACACCCCGGGGGTATTTCCGTCAAGGGCCGTTACGCCGGTCCGGGGGCAGCACGATTCTGCCCGGTCGGCGGTCTACCCGCGCGCCCGAGGCCGTTGCGTCAGACGTAACCGACGCCGATATCGACGGAAAGCTGAGTCGCGGTAACCAATCGGGATTGATCGGAGGCCAGCCACGCGACGGCGTCGGCGATGTCTTCGGGCTGGGCAATCCCTTCGGGCAGCAGCGGTTTGTGCATACCGCGCAGATGCGGGTAACTGTCGGCGGCCGAATGCAGGGCTTCACGCATCCGGCCGGTGCCCATGGGGGTGGCGACCGCTCCCGGGTTCAGGCTGTTGACGCGGATGTTGTGCCGGCCCAGTTCCGCGGCGAACGCGCGCGCCATTCCGACGACGGCGTGTTTGCTGGCCGTGTAGTGGATCATGAACGACTGCATGTTGATGCCCGCGGCCGATCCGATGAGAATGATCGACCCGCCGCGGCCGCCGTCGATCATGTGCTGCGCACCGGCCATCACCGTGTTCCAGGTGCCGACCACGTTGGTGTCGATGGTGTCTCGGAACGCTTCCGGGGTGATCTGATCCCACGGCGCGGGACTGCAGATTCCAGCGTTGGCGACGATGATGTCGAGACGGCCCAGTTCGGCGACCGCGTTGTCGACGGCGGCCTTGAGCGCGTCCAAGTCGCGGATGTCGACCGCCGCCGTGACGACCTTCCTGCCATTGGCCCGCACCAGCCGTCCCGTTTCGGCCAGGTCGTCGGGTGTCGGCGAGTCGTAGGGAACGCTGGAGGGCAGGGGCCCGGCGATATCGAGCGCGATGATGTCGGCGCCTTCGGCGGACAGCCGCACCGCGTGCGCCCGGCCCTGTCCCCGGGCGGCGCCGGTGATGAACGCCACCTTGCCCGAGATTGACTGGCTCATCGGTCCGTTCGGTTCCTTTCCAGCTAGTCGCGCGCGATCTTGTCGAGCGGGTTGGAGCGTTCGAGCACGTGTCAGCACAGTGGTAGAAGTGCAACTTGCCGAGGCGTAGCGTCGACCGTACGCTGCCGGATTTCCGAGAGGAGACCGTCGTGACTGTGAGCGTCGTCGACGCGGGGCCCCAACAGGTGAGCA
>DASSGQ010000238.1:0-7919 GCA_035693385.1 Mycobacterium sp. | reverse complement strand
CCATCGGCACCGTCACCGCCGTCGAACCCACCGAGCACGGCGCGCGCGCAACGATGAGCATCGACAACGGCTACCAGATCCCGACCGATGCGTCGGCCAATGTGCACTCGGTGTCGGCGGTCGGCGAGCAATACCTTGACCTGGTGTCGACCCGCACCGGCGGTCCGTACCTGGCCGACGAGCAGACGATCGTCAAAACGACGGTCCCCAGCCAGATCGGCCCGGCGCTGGACGCTGCCAACCGCGGATTGGCGGCGCTGCCCAAAGACAAGGTGGCGTCGCTGCTGCGCGAGACGTCGCAGGCGGTGGGCGGGCTGGGACCGTCCCTGAGGCGCCTCGTCGACGCCACCCAGGCGATCGCCCACGACTTCAGGGGCAGCATCGACGACGTTGACGACATCATCGCGAATTCGGCACCCATCATCGACAGCCAGGTCAACTCGGGTGACGACATCGCGCACTGGGCCGCCAATCTGAACACTCTGACCGCGCAGACCGCGCAGCAGGACCAAGCCCTGCACAGCATTCTGGCCAACGCGGCGCCGACCGCCGATCAGGTCAACGACACATTCAGCGACGTGCGGGACGCGTTGCCGCAGACGCTGGCCAATCTCGAGGTCGTGATCGACATGCTCAAGCGCTACCACAATGGCGTCGAGCAGGCGCTGGTGTTCTTGCCCCAGTCGGGCGCGATCGCCCAGTCGGTTACCTCGGAATTTCCCGGCCAGGCGGCACTCGGCGTCGGCGCCCTGTCCCTCAACCAACCACCACCATGCTTGACCGGCTTCCTGCCCGCATCGGAGTGGCGGCCAACGGCCGACACCACCATTGCGCCGCTACCCGCAGGCAGCTACTGCAAGATCCCGATGGACGCGACGAATGTGGTTCGTGGAGCACGCAATTACCCGTGCGTGGATGTGCCCGGCAAGCGGGCGGCGAGCCCTCGGGAGTGCCGCAGCAAGGAGCCCTACGTGCCGCTGGGTACCAACCCCTGGTACGGCGACCCAGATCAGATCCTCACGTGCCCCGCGCCGGCCGCGCGTTGCGACCAGCCGGTGAAGCCGGGACAGGTGATCCCGGCGCCGTCGGTCAGTAACGGTGTCAACCCGGCACCCGCCGATCGGGTGCCGGGCACACCACCGCCCGTCAGCGACCCGTTGCAGCGACCGCGGTCGGGAACCGTCCAGTGCAACGGACAGCAACCCAACCCCTGCATCTACACCCCGAGCGCGCCTCCCACCTCCATTTACGACGTGCAGAGCGGCTTGGTCGTGGGACCCGACGGTGTGGTGTATTCCGTTGAGAATTCGAAGAACACGGGCGAAGACGGGTGGCGGGAGATGTTGGCGCCGGCCCACTGAATCCAGGCCCGCCGTCACGCGGTAGCCGCTGCCGCTTGCAGCCGCAGCCGTAGCCCACTTGCCCGGACCGCGCGGCGACTTAGCGCGGCGCGCACTTCGGCCTCCGAGCCGACCACCCGGACCTTAACTTTGGCCCGGGTCACCGCGGTGTAGAACAGCTCGCGGGTCAGCAACCGCGAATCCTCGGGCGGCATCAGCACGGTGATCTCCTCGGCCTGGCTGCCCTGGCTCTTGTGGATCGTCATCGCATGCATGGTCTCGACGTCCGCCAGCCGGCCGGTCGCGAAAAACAGCGGCCCGGTGGCACCGGCAATGACGGCACGGAGGCCGTCCCGCGAACCGTCCTGGCCGGCGACGACCACCCCGGTATCACCGTTAAAGACCTTCAGCCCATAGTCATTCGCCGTCACCAACAGCGGCCGACCGGCATACCACTCCAAGGGCATCGGCTGGCCCGTTTCTTCCGCAAGCCAGCGCTGCACCTGCCGGTTCCAATGCGAGGCCCCGTACGGTCCCTCCCGGTGCGCACACAACAGCCGGTGCTCATCGAGTGTCCGCAACGCCACCTCGGCGGCGCCGAGCACCGCAGCCTCGCGCATCCGCAGCGCATGCGGAACCAGCACCGCACGCAGCCGATCGGCCGAGCCGCCCGGCTCGATCCACTCGATATGCCGGCCGCCGGCCCGCAGCGACTCCACGGCACGGTCTGCGTCGCCGGTGCGGATCGCTTCGGCCAGTGCACCGATCGACTCCCCGAACCGATGCTTCGTGCGCAGGGCAGCCACCCGCCCGTCGCGCCGAGCCCTCAGCCCCTCCACCAAGTCGGCCAGCACGGCACCGGCTTCGACGGAGGCCAGCTGGTCGGGATCGCCCACCAGGATCAGCCGCGTGCCCGGGCGTACGGCTTCCAGCAAGCGGGCCATCATCGTCAGCGACACCATCGACGTCTCGTCGACGACGATCACATCGTGCGGCAGCCGGTTGCCGCGATTGTGCTTGAACCGGACCGACGTATCCGGTCGGGAGCCCAACAGCCGGTGCAGCGTTGTCGCCTGCAGGCCGGCCAGCCGCGCCCTGTCCACCGGCTCGAGCTGCTGCACCTCGGCGGCCACCGCCTCGGCCAGCCGCGCGGCGGCCTTACCGGTCGGTGCGGCCAGGGCGATTCGGGGCCGCCCAGCACCGGCGCGCTCGGCCTGCCCGGCCAGCAGCGCCAGCAGCCGCGCGACCGTGGTGGTCTTGCCGGTGCCGGGTCCTCCGGTGAGCACGGTAACCGCCTGCGACAGTGCGATTTCGGCGGCTGCCCGTTGCTCGTCATACCCCGGCGGGAACAGCCGCTCGAATGCCGGTGTGTCGCCGATTGCTGCGGACACCGACAGCGCCAGCAGGTCGACGCACACCTGCTCTTCCTCGAGCCAGTACCGGTCCAGGTACAGCAGATCGCCGAGCAGCCGCAGCACCGGCGGCGATCCGAGCAGCGGACTGGCCCGCACGGCGATCATCCAGGACTCGGCGTCGGGCCACGGCAGGTCAGCCACTCCGACCTGCGCCGGCGCCGCGCGCAGGTCCACGCACACCGAGCCGCCCCGCAGCGCGCGCACCACCAAGGCGAGCGCCAGCGCCACTCGCTCGTCGGGTTCACCCGCGAGCTCCGTAAGTCGCTGAGCCACATGGATATCCGCGGCCTCGAAGACGCCGGCATCGCCGAATGGCCGCAGCAATCCCGCGGCGTCGATCGCCTCGACCGTCACGCTGCCGCCCTCCCCGCGTCGAGCAGGTCCGACAGCGCCGCGACCAGCGACGACGGTGGCTGCCAGCTGAACACCCCGCACGGCTGCCCGTCGAGCACCGGGGTGTCGGCGCCGCACATCCCCCGCACGAACAGGTAGAGGACGCCGCCAAGGTGGCGGGCCGGGTCGTAGTCCGGCACCCGCCACCGCAAGAACCGGTGCAGCACAGCGCAGTACAGCAGCGCCTGCAGTGGATAGTCCGAATGCAACATCGCTTCGACCAGCCGCGGCCGCTGGTAGTCGGCGGCGGTCAGCGGCCGTTCCGGATCGCCGAGCCAGTTGGTCTTGTAGTCCACCACCAGATAGCGATGCCCGGCCGCGCCGGGGACCCGCAACACGGCATCCACCGAGCCGGTGAGGTATCCGCGCAATGACTGGCCGCCCAGCGCGCGGCCAGTCAACCGATCGGCGTAGGACGCCAGCGCGTCATCGGTCGGCAGGTGCTCGCGCAGCAACATCCCCACATCCGCCAGACGAATATCGGGCGGATGCGACCGCAGCTCGCCGCCGCCGAGTGGAAGCTCGAAGTCCAACTCTCGCAAACGATCCCGCAACCCGATCTGTCGCAGCGTCAGACCGCCGGCCAGCGGGCCCAACGAAGTCTCGTGCATCGGCACCAGCGCCGCGGCCAGCACCTCCGGAGCCACCGGCACCGGCCACCACACCGAATGCCTCCGGATGTGCGCCTGAAGCTCGGCGCCCAGATCAGCGGCCAGCGGGTCGGCAGTCTCGAGGACGGCGTGCACCAGTGAGCCGAACTGTGCGCTCCTCGGCAGGTCGGCCATCGGCGACAGCAGGCCGGTCTCGGTCTCGGTCAAGGTCTCGGTCTCAGCCTCGGTCAACGGGATTTCGCCGGCCTCGTCGTCCAGTTCGGTGACCTCGGGCTCGCTGCTGACGCCGGTGGTCTCCGCCGCGCTGATCAGACTCGAATAGGAGGTGCGGCGCCAAGCTGTGTCGATGCTGCGATGAAAGTGCCGGCTAGCCAGGTGCGTCGGCGTCGGCGCGGGGGCAAGCGAAGGGGCGACGGCTATCGCCGCGTCCTCGATCACCGGGCCACCCGCGGCCTCCCACTCACGCAGCCGGGCCATCGCGTCGTCGTCGGAGATCTTCGCGGGCTCGCACCGGTCGGGCACCAACGACTCGCCGGGCCGGCGACCACGCAGTAGTCGCGACAGGCCGCCGTTGGGTTCGTCGAAGGCGGGCGACCACCACGCCACCACCTGCGACTGCGCGCGGGTCATCGCGACATAGGTCAGCCGGCTGTCGTCGCTGGCATCCTCCCTGCGGCCCAGCATCTCGACGGCCCTGAAGTCCGGACTGTCCCTGCCACCGATATGCAGGCAGCGCACGCCTTCGTCGTGGAACAGCACCACGTCGCGGTCCTGGGTATTGCGGTTGAACGCGAACGGCAGATACACGATCGGGTATTGCAGACCCTTGCTGACAAACACCGTCATGATCTGCACGGCGGCCGCGTCACTGTCGAGTCTCCGGTTGTGTTCCGTTGCGCCGCTGCGTTCTTCGCGTTGGCTGCGCAGCCAGTCGCGGAGCGCGGGCAGGCTGTGGTGCTCGCGGTGCGCGACGTCCTGCAGCAACTGCGCAATGTGCGCCAGGTCGGTCATGTGGCGCTCACCGTCCTGCCAGGACAGCACGCGATCGCCCATGCCTCGCAGCTGCGCCGCCTCGTAGATGGCCGCGACGCCGCGTTCCCGGGCGTGCCCGGCCCATTCGCGCAGCGTCTCCGCGAGCCGATCGGTCAGCGCGTCACCGCCGGCCGCCAGCGATTCCGCGGTCTCGCCGAAGAACATGGTCGACGCCGCGGCGCGCACCAGGCCCGGACGGTGCGGTTGGTCGAACGCCTCCAGCAGGCACAGCCAGTCGTCGGCGGCCTTCGATGCGAACACGTCGGAGTCGCCGGTGTACACCGCCGGAACGCCCGCGTCGCACAGCGCCTTGAAACATGCCCGGGCATCCTTGTGTTTCGCCACGATCACGGCGATGTCGTGGGCCTGCAGTCGTCTGCCGGCGAAAGTCGCGCCATTCGCCAGCAGCGCGCGGATATCGGCGGCGAGGTCGGCGCCGATATGCGCCCGCAGCTCTTCGATCGGCAAGTTTTGAATACCGCTGCGCCCCAATGCCGCTCGACGCACCACCCGCAACCGGAACGGATCGTTGCGCGGCGCACCCGCGAGTCGGTGGCCCTGGTGGTGCGCTTGGACGTCGTCCACCACGATCGCGGAGTCGCCGAGTTGGGCGCCGCGCAGCACCACCTGCAGCCGTTCGATGAGCGCCGCATCGCTGCGCCAGTTGGTGGCCAGCGTCTTCTTCTCGCCCGCAGTCTCTGCCGCCCGCAGATACGTCGCGATGTCGCCGCCGCGGAACGCGTAGATGGCCTGCTTCGGATCACCGATGAGAATCACGGTGGAGCGCCCGCTGAACGCGCGGTCGATCACCTGCCATTGCACCGGGTCTGTGTCCTGGAACTCGTCGACCATGACGATCGGCCAACGTTGATACATGCGCACCCGTGCGGGAGAGTCTTCGGTGGCCAGCGCGTCGGCAAGTCGGCTCAACAGGTCGTCGTAACCGAGAACACCCTGGCGCCGCTTGCGGGTATCCAGTTCGGCGAGAACGTCTTTGGCGAAGCCGACGCAGACCGCCGCGTGGGCGCCCGGCTGCGGGTCACGTGGCCGCAGCTGTGTCGACGGGTTCTTGACCACTTCGCGCGCCAGTCGCAGCGCGTCGGCATAGGCCAGCGCCGGGTCGTTGCGCTCCCGCCCGAAGTGGGCCAGGTACAGATCGTCGACGATCTCGACGACCAGCTCGTCGAGGCTCTCGAGCAGGGTCACACCGGCGTCGGTGTCGCCGGCCACCCCCAGGGATTTCAGCACCAGCTGGCAGAACTGGTGCGTGGTGGCGATCGTCGCCGCGTCGAAGCCGGCCAGGGCATCGCGCAGCCGCTGCCTGCGCAGCGCGCGCTCGTCATCGGTGCCCGTCAGAAGGTGCGCCACCAACTGGTTGCCGCCGATGGCGGCCGGATCCTCGAAAGCGTGTACAGCATGCACGATTTGGGAGCGAACACGCTCCCTCAGCTCCTGGCTGGCCGCCCGGCTGAACGTGATGAGCAGCATCTGATCCAGCGTCGCCTGGCCCTCGGCGACGTAGCGGGTCACCAGGCCGGCCAACGCGAAGGTTTTGCCGGTGCCGGCGCTCGCCTCCAGCACCGTGGTGGAGCGTTCGGCGGGCAGCGTGCCCAAAAGGTTGAAGCGATCCATCAGGTCGGGGCCTTTTCGGCGCGCAGCAGCGGCAGCCAAAGCCGGGCGGCATAGGCGCCGAGCCGGTTGTCTTCGCCGTCAAATTCCTCGCCGGGCCGCACGGGCTGCATGAGGTCGGTCAGCCGCGCGGCTCTGCCCCATGCCTGCACGTGGGCGGGCGCCTGATCCTCCGCGGGGTACCGTTCGGACTTCCACCGGTAGCGCGCCTCGCGTACCGGATCGTCGCCGCAATGGCGGGCGGCCGCCCACGCATACGACGTCTTGATGGGCAACGGAATCGGCTCCCGGCGCCCTGCGTCGTAGATCGCCACCAGCTCACGCAGCACGTCGGCGGCGTCACCTTGGGGCGGGCCCAGCGCGGCCACCCGCGGGGTGGCGCCTCTCTTGGGGCGGCCGATGCACACCGCCGACCAGGCGCGGGCACCGTGGTGAGCGATCAATGCCAGCAACGGAATCCAGGACTCGAGCAGGTGCTTGCCGTCGAGCCTGGAATATGTCGCTGACACCAGCCGCGCGCCGTACACCGGCGACACCGTGCCCGTAAGCCGTCGTCCGGAGCCGAGGTCGACGTTGACGTCGTACGCCCGCGCGTCCGCCTGGCGGTACTGCCGCGCCGCCATCGCCAAAAGGGCGGCCTGATCGCGGATCTCGGTTGCTTTCCGCCACCCCAGCTGGCCCGGCGGCAGCGTGCCCCGGCGCCACTCCGCCTGGCGTGCGTCATCCGGCGTCATCCCGCTCAGGATGTCGCCCAGCATCCGGTCGCCGACCGTCCACTCCTCGAGGCTGTTGATGTCGACCGGCATCGCATCTGCCACACCGTCGACGTCGCGCGGGAGCGTGAACCCCAGTGCGCGGAAGAATCCCTTCACCGGGTCTTTGAAGAATTCGACGAGGTCGGCGAGGATGACGTCGTCGGCGGGCAGTGGTGGCAGCGGCCGAGAAATGAACTGCGGCATTTCGCCGCGTTGGCCGACGGCCACCCGCGCCGCCCGCAGTACGGTCGGGTCGAAGCTGAACGGGACTTTCGGCACCAGCTCGCCGGGCATGACGTTGCGAACATCGAAGGGCTGCAACGGATGCTTCACGACGATGCGCTCGCGGATGTTCCCCCGCCGGTTATTCGGCACGGTCACGTCGAGAGTGTCCAGCAACTCGGCCAGCGGCACCGCGGGCGGGCGTGGCTGGCCCGAATACTCGTTGGCCCCGGTGTAGGTGATCACCAATTTCTCGGTGGCCGCCCCGATGGCGTCGAGCAGCAATTGCCGGTCCTCCGAACGGATATCGCGTTCGCCGGTCATCGGGTCACGGGCCAGCACGTCGTCGCCGTCGACGACACCTAGGCGCGGGAACACGCCGTCGTCCAGGCCGACCAGGCACACCACTCGGTGCGGCACCGAGCGCATCGGCACCATCGTGCACACGGTGAGGGTGCCGGTGCGGAAGTTGGCGCGCGTCGGCCGGCCTGCCAGCCGGTCGGCGAGCATGGCCCGTACGTC
>DASSGQ010000237.1:0-10663 GCA_035693385.1 Mycobacterium sp. | reverse complement strand
TGATCAGCAAGGACGGCAAGACCGGGCTGATCGTTGCCGGCATCACCGGCGGCGAGGACGGCGCGCAGCAGCATGCCAAGCAGCTGGCCGATCAGCTGGTGTACGACCGCGACGGGGTCACCGTCCAGGCTGGTGGCGACGCGATGACGCGCGTCCAGGTCAATAGCCAAAGCGAAAAAGACTTGCTGCTAATGGAATCCATCGCTATGCCGTTGAGCTTCGTGGTGCTGGTCTGGGTGTTCGGTGGCGTCATGGCGGCGGCGCTGCCACTAGCGGTGGGCGGGTTCGCGATCCTGACTTCGATGGCGGTGCTGCGCGCGATCACGTACGCAACCGACGTGTCGATCTACGCGCTAAACCTCACTGTCGCAATGAGTTTGGCGTTGGCCATCGACTACACGCTGCTGATCGTCAGCCGGTTCCGTGACGAACTCGCCGAGGGCGCGGATCGGGACCAGGCGCTGGTTCGCACGATGACCACGGCCGGCCGGACGGTGCTGTTCTCGGCGATGACGGTCGGGCTGTCGATGATGGCTCTGATGCTGTTCCCGATGTACTTTCTGAAATCTTTCGGCTACGCCGGCATTGCCGTGGTGGCGTCGGCGGCCGTTGCCGCGGTCGTGGTGACGCCGGCTGCGATCGTGCTGCTCGGGAGCCGGCTGGACTCAGTGGACGTGCGCCGACTGGGCCGCCGGCTGCTCAGACGGGCGGAGCCGGCACGACGCCCGGTCGAGCAGACGTTCTTTTACCGCTCGACCAAGTTCGTGATGCGGCACGCCATCGCGATCGGCCTGGCGATCATCGCGCTGCTGCTGATACTTGGCGCGCCCTTCCTCGGCATCAAATGGGGTTTTCCGGACGATCGGGTACTGCCCGACTCCGCGTCGGCGCGCCAGGTCGGTGACCAGGTGCGCGGCGCTTTTGCCGTCGACTCGGCGACCAACGTGACCGTCGTGATTCCGGACTTGACTACCGTCACACCCCGCGAACTCAACAGCTATGCCGTGCAGCTGTCGCGGGTTCCTGACGTGTCATCGGTGTCGGCGCCGGGCGGCACGTTCGTGGCCGGCTCGTTGGTCGGGCCGCCGTCGGCGGCAGCGATCAAGGACGGCAGCGCATTTTTCACGATTGGCAGCACCGCGCCGCTGTTCTCACGGGCTTCGGAGATTCAGTTGGACCGGTTGCACGCCCTCACCGGTCCCGGCGGCCAACACGTGCAGATTACCGGAATAGCGCAGATCAGCCGCGACAGTTGCGACGCGATCACCTCGCGGCTGCCCGCCGTACTGGCGGTGATCGCCGCGATCACGTTCGTGCTGCTGTTCTTGCTGACCGGCAGCGTGGTGTTGCCGTTGAAGGCGTTGCTGCTCAACGTCTTATCGCTGTCCGCCACCTTCGGTGCTCTGGTGTGGATCTTCCAGGACGGTCATCTGGGCGCGTTCGGCACCACCGCTACCGGGACGCTGGTCGCAACCATCCCGGTGCTGTTGTTCTGCATCGCATTTGGACTGTCGATGGATTACGAAGTGTTTCTGGTTTCGCGCATCCGCGAGTACTGGTTGATGTCCGGAAGCCCTAATGCCGACAACGATGAAACCGTCGCGCTGGGCCTGGCCCGCACCGGGCGGGTGGTGACAGCCGCCGCGCTGGTGATGTCCATTTCGTTCGCCGCGTTGATCGCCGCGCAGGTGGCGTTGATGCGGATGTTCGGTGTCGGCCTGACGCTGGCGGTGCTGGTGGATGCGACGCTGGTGCGGATACTGCTCGTTCCGGCATTCATGCGCGTGCTGGGCCGCGCCAATTGGTGGGCGCCGAAGCCGCTGGCCCGGCTTCATGCGCGGTTCGGCATCGGCGAGGCATGCACACCGGAGCCCATCGAGGCATCCTCGGAATCTTCAGGCACGCGGGTCACCGGCTAGCTCAGCGCGAAATACCGCAGCCACAGGTAGAGCGCGGACAGCGCCGCGGAGATCGTCGTGATGACCGCGCCCTTGCGGGTGAATTCCCAAAAGGAGATGGGACTGTCGGCGCGCCTGGCGAGTCCGAGGATGACGACGTTGGCGCTGGCCCCGACTGCGGTGAGGTTGCCGCCGAGATCGGTGCCGAGGACCAGGGCCCACCACATCGCCTGCGTGTTGGCGTGGCCCATCGACGGGATCAGTTGCGCGACGATCGGCGCCATCGTCGCAGCGTACGGAACGTTGTTGATCAAGCCGCTGAACACGAACGAAGCCGCGAGAATCACCATCGTTGTCAACAAGACGTGCCCGCCGGTGGCAGCGGTGGCCAGGCGCGCCAGCTGGTTGACGACGCCGGTCTTGACCAGAGCGCCGACCATGACGAACAGTCCGGCGAAGAACAGCAGCGTGTCCCATTCGACGCTGGACAGGTATTCCGACGGCTCCAACCGGGAGCTGACGATGAGAATGCCGGCGCCCAGCAGGGCCACGATGGACGGTGCCAGGTGCAGCGGCGCGTGGGCGACGAACCCGGCGAGGACCGCCATCAGGACAACGCCGCACTTGATGAGCAGCCGCGGATCGCGGATGGCCTCGCGTTCTTCCAGCGACATGACGTCGGCGACCCGCTCCGGATCGACGGCGAACGCGCCCGGAAACAGGCGTGGCAACAAGACGCAGAAGACGATGGTGATGACGATCACTATCGGGGTCAGATGGATCAGAAAGTCGTTGAAGCTCAGGCCGGCCCGGCTGGCGATGATGATGCTGGGCGGGTCGCCGATCAGGGTCGCGGTGCCCCCGATGTTCGACGCGAACGCCTCGGCCATCAAAAACGGCGCCGGACCGATCGCGAGCCGGTCGCACACCAGCAGCGTGACCGGGGCGATCAGCAACACCGTCGTGACGTTGTCCAACAACGCCGACGCGAACGCGGTGACCACCACCAGCAGGATCATGATGCGCAGCGGGGAGCCGTGGGCGCGCTTGGCGGCCCAGATCGCGGTGTATTCGAACACACCGGTCTGCCGGAGCACACTGACGATGATCATCATGCCCAGCAGCAAAAACAGGACGTCCCAATCGATTCCGGTGGCGCGGGAGTAGAACACGTCGTCGGAATCGATCACCGGCAATGCGACCATGATCGCCGCGCCCGTCAGCGCCACCAACGTTTTGTTGACGCGGTCACTGGCGATCAGCGCGTAGGCGACGACGAACACGACGACCGCGACGACGCTCATCGGATGTCCTGTGTGCTCAACGCTTCGGCAGGATCAGTGTTTTAAAGCCGCAGCCAATAGACGCGACGCCGTGATGACGCCGACCAGTGCCTTGTCTTTGACGACCGCGATCAGCGGGCTGCGCAGCCGCGCCATGACCGCGGCCACCTCGATGATCGTGTCGTCGGCGTGCGCCCACGGCACATTGGTGAGGTGGTCCGGCAGCATGTCGCCGACCGTCTTGCCGCCCAGCTTGTCGGCCGCGCGGTCGGCCATCGATTCGTTGAGCACGCCGGCCAGCGAGGGGTCGTCTTGCACGTATCGGGGCACGATGAACCGCACCACCTGGGAAGCCGGCAGCACCGCGAACGGTTCTCCGGACCTGTCAGTGACGACTATTCCGGGCAGGCGGTGCTCGGCGAGCAGGCGGGCGGCATCGAGGGCGTCGGAGTCGACGCTCACGACTGGAAAGTCCTCGGCGAGTTGCGCGGCGCGCATAGTGGAGACAATACGTCGCGGCCCGTTCAGAACTAGTGATCCGGCGGTCGCTGCGTAAACTAGCGGGATGTTGGAACGGATCCGCGGGCCCGCTGATCTGCAGCACCTGTCCCAACAGCAGCTACGCGATCTGGCCGCGGAGATTCGCGAGTTCCTGATCCACAAGGTCGCTGCCACCGGGGGACACCTGGGGCCCAACCTCGGCGTCGTCGAGTTGACGCTGGCGCTGCACCGGGTGTTCTACTCTCCGCACGACCCGATCATCTTCGACACCGGCCATCAGGCCTATGTCCACAAGATATTGACGGGCCGCAGCCTCGACTTCGAGGGCCTGCGCAAGAAGGGCGGCCTGTCGGGGTATCCGTCTCGCGCCGAGAGCGAACACGACTGGGTGGAGTCCAGCCACGCCAGCGCCGCGTTGTCGTACGCCGACGGTCTGGCCAAAGCGTTCGAGTTGACCGGACACCGCAATCGGCATGTGGTCGCGGTGGTGGGCGACGGCGCGCTCACCGGCGGCATGTGCTGGGAGGCGCTGAACAACATCGCCGCCTCTAGCCGCCCGGTGGTCATCGTGGTCAACGACAACGGCCGCAGCTACGCGCCCACGATCGGCGGGGTGGCCGACCACCTGGCTACGCTGCGGCTGCAGCCGGGCTACGAGCAGTTGCTGGAGCGGGGCCGCGACGCGTTGCGCTCCATGCCCGTCATCGGCGAGGTCGCCTACCACTTCGTGCACAGCGTCAAAGCCGGCATCAAGGATTCGCTGTCACCCCAGCTCCTGTTCACCGACCTCGGGCTGAAGTACGTCGGCCCGGTCGACGGTCATGACGAACATGCGGTGGAGGCCGCGCTGCGCCACGCCCGCGGCTTCGGGCGGCCGGTGATCGTGCACGTTGTGACGCGCAAGGGCATGGGTTATCGCCCCGCCGAGGACGACGAGGCCGAGCAGATGCATTCCTGCGGCGTGATCGACCCGGCCACCGGCCAGGCCACCAAGATCGCCGGCCCCGGCTGGACGGCGACCTTTTCCGACGCGCTCATCGGCTACGCGAAGAAGCGCCGCGACATCGTCGCCATCACCGCGGCGATGCCCGGCCCCACCGGTCTCACGGCGTTCGGGCAGCGGTTCCCGGATCGTCTGTTCGACGTGGGCATCGCCGAGCAACACGCGGTGACGTCGGCGGCCGGGCTGGCGATGGGCGGCATGCACCCGGTGGTAGCCATCTACTCGACGTTCCTCAACCGGGCCTTCGACCAGATCATGATGGACGTCGCGTTGCACAAGCTGCCCGTCACCATGGTGCTCGACCGGGCCGGGGTCACCGGTTCGGACGGCGCCAGCCACAACGGCATGTGGGACCTGTCGATGTTGAACATCGTGCCCGGGATGCGGGTGGCCGCACCCCGCGACGCCACCCGGTTGCGCGAGGAACTCGGCGAGGCCCTGGACGTCGACGACGGCCCGACGGCGATTCGGTTCCCGAAAGGTGATGTGGGCGAAGACATTCCGGCCCTGGAGCGGCGCGGGTCGGGCGTCTCGGGTATCGACGTGCTGGCGCTGCCGGCCGCCGGGGTGAATCACGACGTGCTGCTGGTCGCGGTCGGGGCGTTCGTGCCGATGGCGCTGGCGGCGGCCAAGCGGCTGCACAACCAGGGAATCGGCGTGACGGTGATCGACCCGCGTTGGGTGTTGCCGGTGTCCGAAGGTGTTCTCGAACTGGCGGCGCAGCACAAATTGGTCGTCACGTGCGAGGACAACGGGGTCAACGGCGGGGTGGGTTCCGCGGTGTCGGCCGCGCTGCGGAGCGCGGAGATCGATACGCCCTGCCGCGACGTCGGACTGGCGCAGCGGTTCTACGCGCACGCCTCGCGGGATGAGGTGCTGGCCGATCTGGGGCTGACCGACCAGGACATGGCCCGCCGGGTCACCGGCTGGGTTGCCGCACTGGGTAGCAGCGATTCTGAAGCGGAGATTCGCGAGCATCTCGAATAACGGCCGCTAAACGGCTACGTCGGGATCGGCGTTAGTCCTCGGTGTCCGCCGGCGGCTGCAGCGCCCGCGCCAGAACCGGGTCCACGAGTTCTCGCTGCCACGCCCGCGCGTGCCCGGCGCACAAGAAGTCTTCGACGGCCTCGACGGGGTCCGGCGCGCCCGCCCAATCCCAGCACAGCCGCCGCACCAACGCGGGTGAGACCAGGTTCGCCGTGGGAACCCCGACCCGCTCCGACACTTCCGCCAGCGCCGCCCTGGCCGCCTCCAGCCGTGCGGCGGCCTCCGGTTTGCGTCTGCTCCAGCGCGCCGGCGGCGGCGGCCCGTTCGGCGGCTCGGCGTCGTCGGGTGGGTGCTGGTTCTGCCGGGCCGCTTCCAGCGCCGCCAACCACATCTCCGCGCTGCGGCGTTGGTTGCGCCCGCCGAACACCGGCAACTCGACGAGGGCCTCGACCGTCTTCGGATCGGCCAGGGCGGCGTCGATGATGGCCGAATCCGGCAGGATGCGGCGGGGCGCGATGTCGCGGCGCTGGGCGATGTGGTCGCGCGTCGTCCACAGTTCGCGGACCGAGGCCAGGGCTCGCGGGTCGCGCACCCGATGGATCCCCGACGTTCGTCGCCATCGCTCCCGCCGCGCGGCCGGGGCAACCTCGCCGGCAGCATCTCCCGCTTTGAAGGTCCGCAGATAGTCGAATTCCTGTGCGGCCCAATCCGTTTTGCCTTGCTCGGCCAGCACATCCGAGATCGCCGCGCGCAGCTCGATGAGCAATTCCACGTCCAGCGCCGCGTAGTTGAGCCAGTCGGCGGGCAGCGGGCGTTTGGACCAGTCCGCCGCACCGTGGCCCTTGGTCAACCCAAAACCCAGCATCCGCTCCACCATGGTCGCCAGGTTCACCCGGTCGAACCCGGCGAGCCGTCCGGCAAGCTCGGTGTCGTAGAGCGCCGGCGGCCGCATGCCGACCTCGGCCAGACAGGGCAGGTCTTGATCGGCGGAGTGCAGGATCCACTCGTCGGTGCTGAGCACGTCGGCGACGGGCCGCAGGGCGGTCAGCGGGTCGGCGCCGTGGCTGACCGGGTCGATCAGCACGGTGCCGGCGTGGGCGCGCCGGATCTGAATCAGGTACGCGCGGTTGGAGTAGCGGAACCCCGACGCCCGCTCGGCGTCCACCGCGAACGGTCCGCGCCCACCGTCGAGGAGTTGAGCCGCCGCCTCGATCTCGCGGACGGTCACGGAGAGATCGGGCATCCCGTCGGCCGGGTGCCGTAGCGGGGTGGGGCTGGATTCGGCGCTCTCGGGCGCGGTGCGGTCGGGCACCTTGGCCGCCGGTTCGCACATCTCAGGCGCGTGACCGCGAGCCCAGGTCGGTGACCCCGGCTGGCGGTAGGCCCGCGGCGTGCTCGAGCACCTCGCAGAACGCCTCGACGTGCACCCCGACTTGGGGCGTGGTCGCCGTCCACGATGCCCGCAGCTCCAGCTGATGGGCCCTCGGCGGCCCGGAGATGTCGCCGTAGCGCACCGACGTGGTGGCGGTGACGGTGCCGCCCAGGGCCGTGACGAGCTCCATCCGCGACTGCAGCGCCTCGACCAGCCAGCTCCACGCCACCTCGGGCAGTAGGGGATCGACGGCCTCGCTGGGGTCCAGGTCGGCCTGGATGTAGGCGACCAGGCGGAGGGTGCCGTCCCACGCGTCGGCGCCATCGGGGTCATACAGCAGGATCAGCCGGCCGAACGCATCACCCTCGGAGCGTTCGGGGACGATCTCGAGGTCGGGATGCTTGACTTCGGCCCCCAGCGCGTAGCTGTAGGGCGCCAGCCGCTGCGGCGGCCGGATCGGGCCCAGCTCGATCTCCGGCCGCACGGTCACGGCGTTCATCGCCGCCACCGCCTCGCTGAATGGGGCCGGTTCAGCTGACGTCACTGGCGCCTGCTCCTTCTCATCGCGCCGTTCTGCGTGGTCGCGGCGCAGGCCTTTCGGCGCCGGTCCTCGGCATCGCTGTCGCTCTGCATCGTCGCGGCGCTGGCCGTTTGGCGTCGCTCCTCGGCATCGCTATCGCTCTGCATCGTCGCGGCGCTGGCCGTTTGGCGTCGCTCCTCAGCATCGCAATCGCTCTGCATCGTCGCGGCGCAGGTCACATCGTTCGACGGTAGACCCATCGCCCGACACGCCGCGACAGGCGCGCCGTGTCGGGCGCCCGTCGCGACCCAGCCATTCTCTGGGCGTTGACCTCGCCCTTGCGGGCTATTCGACCTGCTCAGGTGGTGTTTCCGCCGGTGAATCGTGCCGGGCGCTTCTCGCGATGCGCGGCCAGGCCCTCCTGGACGTCGGGGCCGCTGAAACCGAGGAATTCCAGGCCGAGCGACGTTTCGAACGTGGGGGCGAACATCCGGTACCAGTGGTTCAGGCTGTGCTTGGTCCAGCGGATCGCGTTCTGCGCGCCCTGCGCCAGGTTTTCGGCCAGGCGGGTGGCGGTGGGCAGCACGTCATCGTCGTCGACGCAGGTGGAGACCAGGCCGATGCGCTCGGCCTCCTCGCCCAGCAGCGTCTCGCAGGTGAGCAGGTAGTACTTGGCCTTGGCCATTCCGACCAGCAGCGGCCAGCAGATCGCGGCGTGGTCGCCGGCGGCCACGCCGAGTTTGGTGTGCCCGTCGATGAGCTTCGCGGTCCGGCCCGCGACCGAGATGTCGGCAAGCAGGCCCACCACCAGCCCCGCGCCGACGGCGGGCCCCCGGATCGCCGAGACCACGGGCTTGTCGAAGTTGATCATATTGAGCACCAGGTCGCGGGCCTCGCGCATGATGCGCAGCCGGCCTTCGTAGTCGCCGATGGTTTCCGCGATCAACTCGAAGCTGCCGCCGGAGGAAAAGGCCTTGCCTTCACCGCGCACCAGGACGGCGCGCACGGCGGGATCGCGATCGATCACCGGCCAGATGTCGGCCAGGTCGCGGTGCATTTGGGGCCCGACCGCATTGAGCCCCGGGGCGTCGAGAACCAGCGTCAGCACGCCGTCGAGGCCGGTTTCGTCGCCGGGTTCGCAGCGCAGGCCGGGGAATCCCTCGTAACTGATCGGCATCGGCACCCCCTGACATCTGCCTTGCGCTTCTGCACCCTAGGCCTTGCGCTCCTTGACCTCAGGCAGATGTTACGCAGCGGCGTCGGCCGCTCCCGGACCGCCCGCGGCGCGAGCGGGGCGTGCGGTCGGGGCCTCGTGGCAGCATTGAGGCCAATGAGCAATCCCGATATTCCCCCGCGCGCTCGCCGCGAGCTTCCCGAGTCGCCGTATCTGGCCGCCCTCACCGGGCGCAAACCCACCCAGGTGCCGGTGTGGTTCATGCGGCAGGCCGGTCGTTCACTGCCGGAATACCGGGCGCTGCGCGAACGGCGCAGCATGCTGGCGGCGTGCTTCGAGCCCGAGATGGCCTGCGAGATCACGCTGCAGCCGATACGTCGTTACGGCGTCGACGCGGCGATCTTGTTCTCCGACATCGTGGTGCCGCTGCGCGCCGCGGGCGTCGACTTGGACATCGTCGCGGACGTCGGTCCGGTGATCGCCCACCCGGTGCGCACCGAAGCCGATATCGACGCCATGAAACCCCTTGATCCACAAGCGATTCAGCCGGTCAAGGACGCTGTTTCGCTGCTGGTCGGCGAGCTCGGCGACGTTCCGCTGATCGGTTTCGCGGGTGCGCCGTTCACGCTGGCGTCCTATCTGGTCGAAGGCGGCCCCAGCCGTAATCACGCCCGCACCAAGGCGATGATGCTGGCCGAAACGGCGAGCTGGCATGCGCTGATGGCGAAGCTGACCGATCTCACCGTCGCGTTCTTGCGCGGTCAGATCGAAGCCGGGGTGGACGCGATTCAGGTGTTCGACTCGTGGGCGGGAACGCTGTCGCTGGCCGACTACCGCCACTACGTGCTGCCGCACAGCTCGCGGGTATTCGCCGCGCTGGCGGAATACGGCGTGCCGATGACGCACTTCGGGGTCGGAACGGCCGAGTTACTGGGTGCGATGTCGGCTGCCCTGAAAGCCGGCGAGCAGCCGGCGAAAGGTACCGCGGTCGGGGTGGACTGGCGAACCTGCCTGGCGGATGCCGCCGCCCGAGTGGAACCCGGGACGGCGCTGCAGGGCAACCTCGATCCGGTGGTGCTGCTCGCGGGCTGGCCCGTGGTGGAACGTGCCGCCCGGGCCGTGGTCGACGACGGACGCCGCGCGGTCGACGCGGGCGCGGCGGGTCACGTCTTCAACCTCGGCCACGGAGTGTTGCCCGAGACCGATCCCGGCGTGCTGACCGAGCTGGTGTCGCTGGTCCACTCGCTATGAGAGCCCGCTCGTATTGCGTTGTGGGCGGCGGCATCTCGGGCCTGACGGCGGCCTACCGGCTGCGCGCGGGGGTCGGTGACGACGCGACCATCACGCTGTTCGATCCGGGCGACCGGCTCGGGGGCATATTGCGCACCGAGCTGGTCGGCGGGCGGCCGATGGATCTGGGTGCCGAGGCATTCGTGCTGCGCCGGCCCGAGATGCCGGCGCTGCTCGCCGAGCTGGGCCTGTCGGGGCGCCAACTGGCCACCACGGGCGCCCGGCCGCTGATCTACAGCGAGCAAGAATTGCACCCACTGCCACCGGGCACCGTGGTCGGGATTCCTTCGTCGGCCGCCGCGGTGGCGGGATTGGTCGACGAGGCGACGGTCGCACGCATCGCCGCCGAGCCCGCCCACCCGGTGCCATGGCGGCCGGGCGACGATCCCGCCGTGGCCGAATTGGTCGGCGACCGGTTCGGCGAGCAGGTCGTGGCCCGATCGGTGGATCCGCTGCTGAGCGGGGTGTATGCGGGCTCCGCGGCGACGATCGGCCTGCGGGCCGCCGCCCCCAGCGTGGCGGCGGCCCTTGATCGCGGCGCCACCAGCCTGACCGACGCGGTGCGGCAGGGGTTGCCGCCGGCCACGGGCGCGCCGGTTTTTGGCGCACTGGACGGCGGCTACCGGGTGCTGATC
>DASSGQ010000236.1:0-2635 GCA_035693385.1 Mycobacterium sp. | reverse complement strand
GGCTCGTGCGGGCTGACGACCTCGAATTCGCCGCCGGCGCGCACGACGTCATCGACGGCGCGGTACTCGGAGTGCGCGACTACTGGGTGTTCGGTGGCGAAAGCCATGCCACCAGGGTAGAACCAGCCCCCGACACGCTGCCTCCCGCAGACGCGAGTTCGGCGCTCAAGACGCCGGCAGTCACATCCGCCACATCAGTACCGCGGGAGCACCACCACTTGATCCGCGAAGGTGCTAGCGCATGTGATAGCACTTTCGAAAGTCGTCAATCGGTGCGCGCGGCAGCCGGCGGTCCCGCTATGCGCCGGGACGGGTCCAGGTTCGGGTGACCGGATCGCATTGGAGCAGGTAGCCGTCGTTGGAGGTCGACATGGCGAACACCGACGTGCCAGGCCGGTCGCACGAGCTGCCCGAGGCGTGCACTCCCATCGTGATGGGGGCTTTGGCCCAGGTGTTGCCTTCGCAGACGACCTGCTCGTTGTTGGTCGGGTCGTAGCCGAGCTTGTCCACGTCGGTGCACATGCCGCCGAGGACGGCTGGTACCGGGTGGGCCTGCGCGGTCGAACTGCTGATCACCTGGTTGGGATCGGCCAAATTCACGCCCGCGGGCGCGTCACCGACTCGGGTGGCCACCACCGGCACCCGCACCACGGCCCCTTGGGCGCCGCATTCGTTGCTGAGCACGGTCTCGGTCTGCGTGCCGCGCAGGGTGCCGTCGGCCTGCGGCGCCAACGACCACGCGATGGTTTCCTGCTGGGTGGCCCTGACTTGCCCGTTCGGTTGCGTGCAGCCCACCCGCTCCTGCTGTGGGGCGCCCTGCCAGTAACCACTGACGAAGCGCATCGTGCCCGTGTGGCCTCCATCGGCGGTGCTGGCCACTTGGTGGTTGGCGTCGTCCAGCTGGGTCCCGGTGGCCGCGCACCCGTTGGTGGTGCACACCGATCGGAATGCCCACCAGGTGGTGTTGGCGCCATCACTGCGAATCGCGATGCCGTTGCCGGTCTGCTTGCTGCGGTCGTACGTCAACTGGTAGGTGCCGTTGAGCGCCGGTCCCCCGGGTCTCGCCGCCGCGGCGCTGGGCGCGGGGACGGATGGTTTGGACGCCAACGTGGGGACGTTGGTCGGTGGACTCGGTTGGAACGAGTACAGCGTGGACCAGGTCGCGGCCACGGCGATCAGCACCGCGCACACCAGCGCCGTCGCCCACCGGGTTCGAGACGAGAACCGGTGGTTCAGCACGGCCACCGCGCCGCGCATTCCGCGCCGCCGCGGCGGCGTCATCACGGCGGGCTGTGCTCCCCGCGAAACGTCGGAGGCCTCGTCGAACTCCTCATCGACGGCCGCAACAGCAGACGCAAAAACGCGGCAACGCTCGAACCTGTCCTCGGGTTGTTTGGCGAGGGCCTTGAAGAATACGTCGTCGAGATGCGCCAGATCCGGGCGATAGTCGCTCAGCCGCGGCGGATCGTCGTGCAGGTGCTGGCTGATCACCGCGATCGGGTTGGCGTGCATAAACGGGGGCGCGCCGGTGAGCAGATGAAACGCCGTCGCGGCCAAGGCGTATTGATCGGCCCGCCCGTCGATGTTGGAACCCGTCAGCTGCTCAGGCGCCGCGTAGGCCACCGTTCCCACCGCGACATTGGTCTCGGTGATACCGCTGATGTCGCCGAGGTGACGCGCTACACCGAAGTCCGCCAACAGGATTCGACGCTCCCCGTCCTCCGGATGAGTGAGCAGGATGTTGGCGGGTTTGACGTCGCGGTGCAGCAGGCCGCGATCGTGGGCGTAGTCGAGCGCGCCCGCGACGGCGTGCAGGATGGCACATACCTCGTCAATCGGCATGCCGTCCTGGTAGCGCTCTTTGACCAGCCGGGCGGCGTCGGTGCCCTCGACGTAGTCCATGGAGATCCAGAGCTGACCGTTGAATTCGCCGCGGTCGTGGACCCCGACGACGTGCGGGTGCCACAGCGTCGAGGCCAGGTCGGCCTCCCGGTTGAACCTGTCGCGGAACTCTCGGTCCGCCGTGATCGCCGCTGCGAGGACCTTGATCACGTCGCGGCGCGGCAGCCTGGGGTGCAATGCCAAATAGACCTCGGCCATGCCACCGGCGCCGAGCTGCCGCAGGATGGTGTAGCCGGCAAATTGCGCACCGCCGCCCAGCGCGAGATGCGATCCGCCGGTCTCGTCGTGCTGTCCTGAAGGTGACGGCTCCGCGTTCGGGGTCGAGCTGACGGGTGGAATGCGGCGTAACAGGTGTGCGACGGTCACCGAGGGTAGCGAGTGAAAGCCCGCGCGCAGGGCCTCACGGGCCGAACGCGGGTTGCTCAGCAGCCGGCGCCCGCCATCGAGGCGCCGGGTAGTTCGCTTGTGGTCGTCCATCTGTCGTTGCCCCCCTTTCCCGGCAGTACCTGCGGGCATCGCCGCAACCTGACGCGGGGCGAAACGCCCTGGGCGTTTGCATCGGGATTGGGGCCCATGAGCGGGTTCGCTTCATGTCGGTATCTAGGGCCGGCACGGTGATGTGCTCGGCGCGCCGTTCGATCAGCTCCTTCACGTTCGAATCATGCCGGATCCCGGTGGGCGATTGGTCTCAGCAGGCTATGAAACGGCTATGAGAGGCCAAATCGAAATAAAG
>DASSGQ010000235.1:0-2345 GCA_035693385.1 Mycobacterium sp. | reverse complement strand
TCACCGCGGCGCTGGCGTGCCACGCCCGTCAGTGCGGCATCGACGTGGCGGTGTGTAAACCCGTCCAGACCGGCACCGACGCCGGAGATGACGACCTCGCCGAGGTGGCCCGACTGTCCGGGGTGACCGAGCTCGCCGCGCTGGCCAGATATCCGCAGCCACTGGCACCGGCCGCCGCGGCCGAGCAGGCCGGGCGGGCGCTGCCCACCGGTGACCAGCTGGTGCAGCTGATCGCCGGCGTGGACCGCCCGGGGCGGCTGACCCTGGTCGAAGGCGCCGGCGGGCTGCTGGTCGAGCTCGCAGACGCGGGCATCACACTGCGTGACCTCGCCGTCGAGCTGGGTGCCGCGGCGCTGATCGTCGCCACCGCCGAAATGGGCACCCTCAACCACACCGCGCTCACCGTGGAAGCCCTTGCGGCGCGAGGCGTTTCGTGTGCCGGGTTGGTGATCGGGAGCTGGCCGCCACACCCCGGGTTGCTGGAGACCTCGAACCGGTCGGCGCTGGCCCGCCTGGCCCCGGTGCGGGCCGCGCTGCCCGCGGGCGCCGGATCGAGGGACGCCGCCGGTTTCGCGGACCTGAGCGCCCGGGCGTTCGACCGCGACTGGGTCACCGGGCTGGTCGGCTGATGGTCCATTCGATCGAGCTCGTCTTCGATCCCGGCACCGAGGCGGCGATCCGCAACATCTGGGCAGACCTGGCCACCGCCGGAATCCCCAGCCAGGCGCCGGCGAGCCGGCCGCACGTGACGCTGGTGGTTGCCGAACGCATCGCCCCCGACGTCGACGAGCTGCTCGGTCCGGTCAGCGAACGGCTCCCCTTGGCCGCGGCCGTCGGTGCGGCGGTGTTGTTCGGGCGGGCGAACGTCGTGTTCGCACGGCTCGTCGTCCCGACGAGCGAGATGTTGGCCCTGCATGCCGAGGTGCATCGGCTCTGCTGTCCGCATGTGGAGCCAAAGCCGATGCCCAACAGCCTGCCCGGTCAATGGACGCCACACGTCACGCTGGCCCGCCGGGTCGGCGGCACCCGACTCGGGCGGGCGCTGCGCATAGCCGGTCGGCCGTCGCAGATCGACGGCCAGTTCGCGGGTCTGCGCCGCTGGGACGGCAACAAGCGGGTCGAGCACCCGATCGGCTGATGCGCCGCGGCAGGCTCAGATGCGGTCGGCGTCGTCGGGATCGGCGATTGTCAGGACCGCATCGACGATATGCGGATCGGATTCCAGCTGATGTTCCAGGCGGCGAAGCTTCTTCGCCACATGCGATTCCGGGGCGTCGCCCGCCAGGTCGACGCTGGCCACCAAAAACAGCCGCCTCGGTCCCACGTAGATCAGCCGCACGAAGCGCACCGCGGCGACGTCGGGTAACGCCTCGATCCGGGCCACCACCACGTCACGCAGCTCATCTGAACCCGCTTCGCCGGCAATGAAGCGTCGGTTGCGGTCGATCAGTATCACCGCGATCACCCCTAGCAAGACGCCGATCAAGATCGATGCCAGGGAGTCCCACACCGCATTTCCGGTGAGCTGGTGCAGCCCGATGCCGGCAAAGGCCAAAGCAATCCCGATCACCGCGGCACTGTCCTCGGCGAACACGCCGCGCAGCGTGGGATCCGACGTTTCGAGTGCATGCTCCAGCACATCGCGGTGATAAACCTCGGCCTCACCGCGCAGCTGGTGGACCGCTTGTCGCAGCGAAGTCGACTCCATCACCAACGCGATGACCAGCACCAGGTACGCGACGCGAGCGTCACCAAGGCTCGAGCCGCCTTGAATCATGTCGGCCACCCCGTGCCACACCGACACCATGGCACCCGCCGCGAACAGACCCACCGCCGCCAGCAATGACCACATGTAAGCCTCGCGGCCATAGCCCAGTGGATGTTGGGCATCGGGGGGTCGCTTGCTTCGCCGGTCGGCGATCAGCAAGAACACCTCGTTTCCGGTGTCGGCCCAGGA
This sequence comes from Mycobacterium sp., assembly GCA_035693385.1. Classification (GTDB taxonomy): domain Bacteria; phylum Actinomycetota; class Actinomycetes; order Mycobacteriales; family Mycobacteriaceae; genus Mycobacterium. Next base: position 388 of record DASSGQ010000235.1, on the reverse strand, counting down.
ATGCGCGGCCTCGGCGATCATCGACGCGGAGCCGGAGAGCACCGCAGCCACGGTCTTCGCGACCGCTACGCCGACGTTGGCGCCCAGCGCGATCAGCACCGTGCGGGTGCTTTCGGTGGCGTCGTCGGCGCAGCGGCCAGCTTCGCGCTTTCGTTTGATAACCATCGCAGCGCCGATCATCCCGCAGATTTCGCGGCGCGGCGTGTGGTCGGGGCGATCGTGTGTTGGTGAGTCGCTTGCGAGTCGCTGGTGACATACCCCGGCGGTCCCCACGTTCTGCGGCCGTTACCCTTCTTGGAACACCGTTTCGTTCTGGCTGCCATGCCACGTGGCACCGAGGTGGGCTGATGCGTTTCGCATCGGCCCTGGACAAAGATGACAAAGATGC
>DASSGQ010000234.1:0-9719 GCA_035693385.1 Mycobacterium sp. | reverse complement strand
CCATCAGCGCTCGAGCAGGTTGGAGGGCGGGGTCAAGCGCGGAGCGCAGCGAGGGGCGGGAGCCCCGGGGAAAGTAGTGCATCGGCAGCCCGCGGCGATCACGCGGCGGCGCCACGAACTTCGGTGCCTCGACCAACGGCGCGTCGCCGGGAACCCGTCCTTGGGCGCGGCGGTAGGCGGCCAGCGCACGGGGGTGGAGTCGGATTTCGTCGGGAACCGCCAGGAAAGCCAGTTCGACGAGCTTGCCGAACACGCGCAGCAGCACCTCGTCGCCCGGCGTCCAGTGCATTCCCGCCTTCTCCCGAACCGCAGGCTCGAATAGTCCCGCCGCGATCCAGCGCTGGCCGGCCACCATCGGCTTGAACAATCGGTCCCACACGGGCGTCGGCATCAGCACGAACCTCGGTTTGGGAATCCGCAGCTGGAAGATATCCAGCGTCGCCTGGTTGATTTCCAGCTCCTCGCGGCAGACCCGGTCCCAGTACTGCTGAAACTCCTCCCAGGATGCGGGCACCGGCCGCATGCTCATCCCGTACATCCGGTACCACTGCACATGCTCGTCGAAAAGCTGCCGCTTCTCGGCCTCGGTCAAGCCACCACAGAAGTACTCGGCCACCTTGATGATCAGCATGAAGAACGTGGCGTGCGCCCAGTAGAAGGTGTCCGGGTGCAGCGCGTGATAGCGACGGCCCGTCGCGTCGACGCCCTTGATGGTGCGGTGGTAGCGCTTGATCTGCTGGCCGGTCAGCGCCGCCCGGTCACCGTCGTACACCACGCCCATGATCGGATACACCGACCGGACCACCCGCTGCAACGGCTCGCGCAACAGGATGGAGTGCTCTTCGACTCCCGCGCCCAGTTCCGGATACATGTTCTGGATGGCGCCGATCCAGACGCCCATCATTCCGGTGCGCAGGTCACCGAAATACTTCCAGGTGAGCGAATCGGGTCCGAGCGGATCGGCGGCTGTCGCGGATGTCCTTGGAGTAGCAGTCATCTCGGCCTCCTGCCCTAACTGCGCTCACGATAACTTTGACAACGCACGTTGTCTACAATTTCGGAGGGTGCGCGGGAGGGTGTTATCGAGTTTCCACGGCGGTGTGGCGGGGTCGTGATCTGGCCTGTGATCAGGCCGTTTGATGCGAGACGGGACACATTCGGGGCGACTGTCATTGCCCGCTTCTGCAATAACCACCTAACCTGGCGACGTGGAACCCGCGCCTCGCGATCCGGACCCGGGCGAGGCCCCTCCAGAGGACCTTGCAACCGACGTTCAAGCCGACTTTGCCGGGGCTCCTGCGACGGACCCTGAAACGGACCCCGAATCGGACCCGGTGGCGGTGACTACGGCGCCTCCCGCCCCTGATCGCCATGCCCCGGTGTCCATTCGCGCCGTGGCGGAGTGGTTGCACACCACCAATCACAGCCCAGGGGTGGTGGCGTTTCTACGTCGTGCGCGACGGCTGTTGCCGGGAGACCCCGAGTTCGGTGACCCGCTGTCCACCGCGGGTGAGGGCGGCCCACGCGCCGCGGCGCGCGCGGCGGACCGGCTGCTGGGGGATCGCGATGCGGCAACGCGCGAGGTCAGTCTCGGCGTGCTGCAGGTGTGGCAGGCGCTGAGCGAGAAGATTTCCCGCAGGCCGGCAAATCCGGAAGTGACGCTGGTATTCACCGATCTGGTCGGCTTTTCGACGTGGGCGTTGGAAGCGGGTGACGACGCGGCGCTCACCCTGCTGCGACAGGTGGCGCGGGCTGTCGAGACGCCGTTGCTCGACGCGGGTGGGCACATCGTCAAACGTATGGGCGACGGACTCATGGCGGTGTTCCGCGAGCCGGCGGTCGCCGTGGGGGCGGTGCTGGCCGCCAAGGAGCAACTGAAATCCGTCGAGGTGGCAGGCTACACACCGCGGATGCGAGTCGGGATCCACACCGGTCGACCGCAACGAATGGCCGCGGACTGGCTCGGTGTCGACGTCAACATCGCCGCCCGCGTGATGGAACGCGCGACCAAAGGCGGCGTCATGGTGTCGAGTTCGACGCTGGATCTGATTCCGCAAAGCGAATTGGACGCATTCGGCGTCGTCGCTAAACGTGCACGTAAACCGGTGTTTGCGGCGAAAACCGCCGGCGTTCCCGCGGACTTGGCGATATATCGGCTACGAACTCTTAAGGAGTTGACAGCGTCTGATTACACTTCCGAAACAAATTAGCCCATATAATTGATTCAATGATTGGCGGCATACTCTCCCGGCTCACCCGGCTCAGGTTCACCGTGGCTTATGCTGCGGTGCTGCTTGCCGTCAGCTGCGTCATCCTGGCGCTCGGCCCGCATGCGCACGACGTGCTGGTTCAGCGCGCCAGCACCAATCTGCACAATCTGGCCCACGGCCACCTGGGAACGCTGCTGGGCAGCGCCCTGGTCGTTGACGCCGGCCCGCTCTACTTCTGGTTGCCCTTCCTGACCTGCCTGCTCGCACTCGCAGAACTGCATTTGCGCACCATCCGCCTGGTCGTGGCGTTCCTCGTCGGCCACATCGGTGCCACCCTGGTGGTGGCCGCCGCGCTTGCCGCGGCCGTCGAGCTCGGCTGGCTGCCGATGTCGATCACTCGCGCCAGCGATGTCGGGATGAGTTATGGCGCCCTCGCGGTGCTCGGCGCTATGACGGCGGTGATTCCCCAGCGCTTTCGGGCGCCCTGGGTCGGCTGGTGGGTTACCGCGGGTCTGGTCGCCGCGATCGTCGGTGGCGATTTCACCGATGCGGGCCATACCGTCGCGGTGATCCTGGGCGTGCTGGTGTCCGCCCGATTCCGGCAGCCGGTCCATTGGACTCTGGTGCGGTTTCTGATGTTGGTGGCGTCCTCGGGGTTTGGGTTCCTGGTGCTGGCCCACCACTGGGGGACGATGGCGGCCGTGCCGGTGTTCGGCGCCCTGGGCGCCTTTGTGGCCTACAAAATCGGCCAACGCGGTGCAGATGACAGTGCGCTGCCGGTTCTCCCCGGGGCGGACGACGACACGCTGACCGGCGTGCAGCCGGCCTTGACCGGCTAGTCAGCGCGTCGGCCGTCTTCGCCGCACGCGCCGAGCGCCGTGCACCGAATCACCTATGATCGGCAGTTGCGTCACGCTCGTGGCGCCAGCCCGAACAGCCTCGTCAGCAAGGAGAGTGTCGCCGCGTGGGCGATCAACCCGTCGACCTGTCGCCGGCAGCCTTGGCCACGGCGGTCGCTGCCGCCCGGCAGGCCATGGCAGTTGCCGACGATCTGGACGTGCTGGCACGCGTCAAGACCGAGCACCTCGGCGACCGCTCGCCGCTGGCGCTCGCGCGCCAAGCCCTGGGCGGCGTGCCCAAGGACGAACGCGCCGACGCCGGCAAACGCGTCAACACCGCGCGCGGCGAGGCCCAACGCAGCTATGACGAGCGGCTGGCGGCGCTGCGCGCCGAACGCGACGCGGCGGTGCTGGTCGCCGAAGGCATCGACGTCACCTTGCCGTCGACTCGGCAGCCGTCCGGCGCCCGGCACCCGATCACGATATTGGCCGAGCACATCGCCGATACCTTCATCGCGATGGGATGGGAACTGGCCGACGGGCCAGAGGTCGAAACCGAGCAATTCAACTTCGATGCCCTGAACTTCCCCGCCGACCACCCCGCCCGCAGCGAGCAGGACACCTTCTATGTCGCGCCGGAGGGTTCCCGGCAGCTGCTGCGCACGCACACCTCGCCGGTGCAGGTGCGCACACTGCTGCAGCGCGAGCTGCCCGTCTACATCATCTCGATCGGCCGCACGTTCCGCACCGACGAGCTCGACGCCACCCATACTCCCGTCTTCCATCAGGTCGAAGGCTTGGCGGTGGACCGCGGTCTGTCCATGGCGCATCTGCGCGGAACGCTGGATGCGTTCGCGCGCGCCGAGTTCGGTCCTTCCGCACGCACCCGGATCCGCCCACACTTCTTCCCCTTCACCGAGCCCTCCGCCGAGGTCGATGTCTGGTTCGCCGACAAAAAGGGCGGAGCCGACTGGGTGGAGTGGGGCGGATGCGGAATGGTGCATCCAAACGTGTTGCGGGCCACCGGGATTGATCCGGAAGTCTATTCCGGCTTCGCATTCGGGATGGGTCTGGAACGCACCCTGCAGTTCCGCAACGGGATCCCGGACATGCGCGACATGGTTGAGGGCGACGTCCGGTTCTCGTTGCCGTTCGGGGTGGGTGCCTGATGCGTGTCCCCTATAGCTGGCTGCGCGAGGTCGTGTGGGCCGGCGCCCCGGACTGGGATGTCGCCCCCGATGATCTCGAGCAGACGCTGGTGCGCATCGGCCACGAGATCGAAGAGGTGATCAGCCTCGACCAGGTCGACGGCCCGCTGACCGTGGGGCGGGTCACCGAAATCGAGGAGCTCAGCGGTTTCAAGAAGCCGATCCGAGCCTGCCTGGTGGACGTCGGGGAGGAACGGCGACGCGAGATTGTCTGCGGCGCAACTAACTTCGTGGTCGGAGATCTGGTTGTGGTGGCACTGCCGGGCGCCACGTTGCCCGGCGGGTTTGCCATCGCCGCCCGCAAGACGTACGGCCGTGCCTCCGACGGAATGATTTGCTCGACCGCCGAACTCGGTTTGGGCGCAGACCATTCCGGGATCCTGGTGCTGCCGCCCGGCACCGCCGCACCTGGCGCAGATGGTGCCGGGGTGCTCGGGCTCGACGACGTGGTCTTCCACCTTGCCATCACGCCCGACCGTGGTTACTGCATGTCGGTGCGCGGCCTGGCCCGTGAGGTCGCCTGCGCCTACGACCTCAACTTCGTCGACCCCGCCAGCAACGATGTCGTAAAGCCGCTGCCGGCCGAAGGAGAGGCGTGGCCGCTGACGGTGCAGGCCGAAACGGGCGTGCGCCGTTTCGCTCTGCGGCCCGTCACCGGGATCGACCCGACGGCGGTGTCGCCGTGGTGGCTGCAGCGCCGGCTGCTGCTGTCCGGCATTCGCGCGACCTCCCCGGCGGTGGATGTCACCAACTACGTGATGCTGGAGCTGGGCCATCCCATGCACGCCCACGATCGCAACCGCATTACCGGCGGCTTCGGCGTGCGGTTCGCGCGGCCCGGCGAAACCGTCGTCACGCTGGACGACATTGAGCGCCGGCTCGATCCGGCCGATGTCCTCATCGTCGACGACGTGGCGACCACGGCAATCGGCGGCGTGATGGGCGCGGCAAGCACCGAGGTGCGGGCTGATTCCACCGACGTGCTGCTGGAGGCCGCGGTGTGGGACCCGGCCGGCATATCGCGCACCCAGCGCAGGTTGCACCTGCCCAGCGAGGCGGCCCGTCGTTATGAGCGTGCGGTGGACCCGGCCATTTCGGTCGCCGCGCTCGACCGGTGTGCCGCGTTGCTCGCCGAGATCGCCGGGGGAGCGGTGTCACCGACCCTGACCGATTGGCGAGGTGACCCGCCGCGGGAGGACTGGTCCCAGCCGCCGATCCGGATCACCGTCGACCTGCCGGAGCGCTTCGCCGGGGTCGCCTACGCCCCGGGCGCGACCGCCCGGCGGCTGACCCAAATCGGCGCGGCGGTGGCCGAGAACGACGACGTCCTCATCGTCAAGCCGCCGAGTTGGCGGCCCGATCTGTTGCAGCCGGCCGACCTGGTCGAGGAGGTCATGCGGCTGGAGGGGCTGGAGGTCATCCCGTCGGTGCTGCCACCGGCTCCCGCGGGCCGGGGCCTCACCGCGGCGCAAAAGCGGCGCCGCGCCATCGGTAAGTCGCTGGCCCAGTCCGGTTATGTGGAGATCCTGCCGACGCCGTTTTTGCCCGCCGGCGTGTTCGACCTGTGGGGTCTGCCGGCCGATGATCCGCGACGGACGACGACACATGTCCTCAACCCGCTGGAGGCCGACCGTCCGCAGCTGGCCACCACGCTGCTGCCCGCATTGCTGGAAGCGTTGGGGCGCAACGTGTCCCGGGGTATCGTCGATGTGTCGCTGTTCGCCCTGGCGCAGGTCGTGCAGCCAACCGCGGGGACTCGTGGCGTGGAGCTCGTCCCCGTTCACCGCCGGCCCACCGATGCCGAGATCGCGCTGCTGGACGCCTCCTTGCCGCGACAACCGCAGCACGTCGCTGCGGTGCTGACCGGTCTGCGTGAACCGCGAGGTCCCTGGGGCCCGGGTCGCCGAGTCGAAGCCGCCGACGCGTTCGAGGCGGCACGAATCGTCGCGCGCGCCAGTGGAATTGATGTGGTCCTGGGCGCGGCCCAGTATCTGCCCTGGCATCCCGGCCGGTGCGCCGAGGTGCTGGTGGGGGCGACCTGCATCGGTCATGCGGGGCAGCTGCATCCCGCCGTGATCGAGCGCTCAGGCCTGCCCAAAGGCACCTGCGCAATGGAGCTGAACCTGGATGCGATTCCTCTCGTCGAGGCGTTGCCGGCGCCCAGGGTGTCGCCGTTTCCGGCAGTGTTCCAGGACGTCAGCCTCGTGGTGTCGGCGCACGTGTCCGCTCAGGCTGTTGCGGACGCCGTTCACGAGGGGGCCGGAGAACTGCTCGAAGACATTCAATTGTTCGACGTGTTCACCGGCCCACAGATCGGCGAGAACCGCAAATCGCTGACATTCGCACTGCGTTTCAGGGCACCGGATCGCACGTTGACCGAAGACGACGCGAGTGCGGCCCGCGACGCTGCGGTGCGACGCGCCGCCGAGGCGGTCGGCGCCGAACTTCGCGCCTGAAACCCAGCAACACCGCGACCCCGCGGGCACGATCTACGACCCTCCGACGGCGTTTTCTACGCCCTTTGACCGATGGTCTTCGTCGGCTTGGCCGAAAAAATCTTACTTGAAAGTAAGAACTGGGCATCGAGCGAAGAGTCGAGGAGCCGGGCATGTCGTTTGTGAGCGTGACGCCTGAATTAGTCCAGGGAGCAGTCGAAGATCTGACCGGGATTCGTTCGTCGCTGGCCGAAGCCGCCGCCATCGCGACGGGGCCCACGACCGGGATAGCGTCGGCCGCCGGGGACGAGGTGTCGATCGCGCTCGCTTCGATGTTTGGCAATTTCGGCCGGGAATTCCAGGTCATGAGCGCGCAAGCGCAGGCGTTTCACGCCGAATTCGTGTCGTTGATGAACGCGGGGGTTGACGCCTACCTGAGCACCGAGGCGGCCAACGTCGAGCAAACTTTGCTCGGCGGGCTCAGCGCGCCTGCCTCCGCACCAGCGGCCGCGCTCGAGGGGCTCAACAGCTTCGGCGCCACCGTCGCCGCCCCATATCAAACGCTGGTCGCGGATACGGTCAACAACCTGCAAAGCCTCGGCAGTGCGATCACCGCGAATCCGGCGCCGTTCCTGCAGCAGTTCGCCCCATCCCGCTCGGCGGAATCCTTACTCCGCTGGAGTTCGGTTCGCTGAGCATCTCGGGAGTGCCAGGATCGACCACGCTGAGCGGCACCACCTTCGGAGGTATCCTGCCGGGCCTGCTGGCCTTCCTGCCCGAACAGCTCGCGGAGGCAATCGGCGCGCCTCCAATCAGCTAGTGGTGGCTGTCGGCGCAGCCGAGCCGCAAGATGCCCGACGAAGCGTCGCTCTGGCGCACCGGCGCGGTGGTCGGCTCGTTCGGCGCCCGCCCAGACCCTTTGACCTGCGCGAAGCCGCACCTGCCCGAATTCGTAACGAAAGCTGCGAAAACGCTGATTGTCATTTTCTGGCATGATAACGGCTTATTAGGCTCGTGTTTGTCTGGGTTACCGATGGGTAAGTTTCCGACCGGTAACCGGCCAAACCAATGAGTCGAGGGGGGCTCGGCGCATCCGTGCGCGGGCCCTCGCCCGACTTATGCCCAACGCGATGACCACCGGTCATCGCAGTGAACCGAGGAGAGCTCGATATGTCGTTCGTGATCGCAACGCCGGATCTGGTCGAGAGCGCGGCCCAAAATCTGGCGGGTGTTCGTTCGTCATTGGCCGAAGCCGCCGCGACCGCAGCGGGTCCCACTACCGGGATCGCGGTTGCCGCCCAGGACGAGGTATCGATCGCGATCTCATCGATGTTCGGCAACTTCGGCCAGGAGTTTCAGGCTCTCAGCGCCCAGGCCCAGGCATTCCATGAGCAGTTTGTCGGATTGTTGAACGCCGGCGCGGGTGCCTACCTGAGCACCGAGGCCGCCAACGCCGGGCAGGGCCTGCTTGGCGGCGGGGTTCTCGGCAGCGTCGGCCAAAACCTGGGCGGCGCCTTCGCGGGTGGAGGGACGGCTATCGGGCAGTTCGCCGGCAACATCGGCAATGGGCTGAATGGCGCCGCCACTGCGCTGCAGAACGGCAGCTTTGGCGCGCTGGTGTCGGCCCAGATTCAGGTCGACGCGCAAGCGATTTCGGCGGGCGTGGCCGGCGCACCCGCTGCGGCGCCCACGGTGATCCAGGGCATTAACGAGTTCTGGGCCGGTGTCGCGGCCCCCTACCAGGCACTCGCCGCGAATACGCAAACCAACCTGCAAGCCATCGGTAGCACCATCGCCGCCAATCCTTTTCCCGTCCTGAATCAGCTCAGCATCAACCAGCAGGGTTACGCGCGCACGTTCTTCAATGGGGTCGCACTTGACCTCCAGGGCTTCCCGGCGAACGTGCCGGCGAACGTTCAACTTGCCATCCAGGGCGCTTCGACCTTTAACCCGGGGGCTTTGCTGCAGCAGTTCGTCAACGGCCAGATCGCTACCGGTCAGACGACCAGTACGTCGCTTCAGAATGCGGCCGGGGACTTCAGCGCCGGGCTGCCCACGTTTTCGGCGGGCGTCCAGACGGCCTTCCACGACCTGTTGGCCGGCAACCCCGTCGGCGCATACGGCGACCTCAATCAGGCTTTAGTAAATGCATTCCTCCCTGGTTTCAATAGCATCCAGGTAGCGCCAGGGGCATCGGGTCTTGGCGAGTTCCTTGTCACACCGATGGGTCCTTTGGGAGATTTGGGGCCCATTTTGGATATCCCGGGACAGATGGCGCAGAACTTCGTCACACTGCTGCCTCCCGGCTCTATCCCCGCGCAGATGGCGCAGAATGCGGCCAATGTGATTGCGGGGCTCACAAACTTCAACACCACGCTTGATATTCTCACTATTAATATTCCTGGTGCTACGACGGCCACTCTGTCCTTTGGGGCGCCAGTGCAGTTGATTTTTGGCTTGCTGGGTGCGCCGGGGAATGCACTGAGCGCGCTGAATTCCACCGGAGTGGCATTGGCCGGCGCCGTGCAAGCCGGAAACGCGAGCGCGGCCGCCGCCGCACTCCTCGACGCTCCAGCATTCATGGCGAATGGCTTCCTCAACGGGACAACATTCGTAACGCTGCCTCCGACTGCTTTGACACTCCTGGGTGTTATACCGGCAACTTCCACGGTCACCATCCCCCTCGGAGGGCTGCTCACTCCGCTGAGTTTCCCCACAGCTGAGACTTCTGCTCTTGGCCTCACACTGCCGGTCGATATTGTGGGCGGCACCCCGGTCGGTGGCCTGATTCCAACCATGTTGAGCATTGACTCCCAGCTGGCACGCGCAATCACACCCATCACGTAGTCGTTGAGGACCAGGTTGCCGATGTTTGGTCGGCGTCCTGGCCCTCAATCGCCTCCGGCGAATCTTGGTTTCTGAAATGCTTTCTCGACTCGACGGCCGCTGTATGGAATGGGACTACAGAGCTCGAGCAAATCCCTTGCGATCCTTGGATGTTTTTAATTCGGGAAGATGGAAAAATCG
>DASSGQ010000233.1:0-8714 GCA_035693385.1 Mycobacterium sp. | reverse complement strand
AAACGGGGATGCGGCGGCACGTATTCTGTTGTGGACTCAAACCCCGGCGATCACTCAGAAGGGCAGGCGGAGCGACAGTGGCGCTCGTTGTGCAAAAGTACGGCGGATCCTCGGTGGCCGACGCCGACCGGATCCGCCGCGTTGCGGAGCGCATCGTCGCGACCAAGAAGTTGGGCAACGACGTCGTCGTGGTGGTGTCCGCGATGGGTGACACCACCGACGACCTGCTGGATCTGGCGCAACAGGTGTGCCCGGCGCCGCCGCCACGGGAACTCGACATGCTGCTGACCGCCGGTGAGCGCATCTCCAATGCGCTGGTGGCCATGGCCATCGAGTCGCTCGGCGCGCAGGCCCGCTCGTTCACCGGTTCGCAGGCCGGCGTGATCACCACCGGCACCCACGGCAACGCGAAAATCATCGAGGTCACCCCGGGACGGCTCCGCACAGCGCTCGAGGAAGGCCGGATCGTGCTGGTCGCCGGATTCCAGGGGGTCAGCCAGAGCACCCGCGACGTCACCACGCTGGGGCGCGGCGGCTCGGACACCACGGCGGTCGCCCTGGCCGCCGCCCTCGGCGCCGACGTCTGCGAGATCTACACCGACGTGGACGGCATCTTCAGCGCGGACCCGCGGATCGTCCCCAACGCCCGCAAGCTGGACACGGTGACGTTCGAGGAGATGCTCGAGATGGCGGCCTGCGGCGCCAAGGTGCTGATGCTGCGCTGCGTGGAATACGCCCGCCGCTACAACATCCCGGTCCACGTCCGGTCGTCGTATTCGGACCGTCCGGGCACCGTCGTCATCGGATCGATCAAGGACAAAGCCATGGAAGACCCAATCCTGACCGGAGTCGCACACGACCGAAGCGAGGCGAAGGTGACCATCGCCGGGATACCGGACCTCCCGGGGTACGCGGCCAAGGTGTTCCGGGCCGTCGCCGACGCCGACGTGAACATCGACATGGTGCTGCAGAACGTCTCCAAGGTCGAAGACGGCAAGACCGACATCACCTTCACCTGCTCTCGCGACAGCGGGCCCACCGCGGTGGCCAAGCTGGACTCGCTGCGCGAGGAGATCGGGTTCACCCAGCTGCTCTACGACGACCACATCGGCAAGGTGTCGCTGATCGGGGCCGGCATGCGCAGCCACCCTGGGGTCACCGCCACCTTCTGCGAGGCGCTGGCCGCCGTCGGCGTCAACATCGAGCTCATCTCGACCTCCGAGATTCGCATCTCGGTGCTGTGCCGCGACACCGAACTGGACAAGGCCGTCGTGGCATTGCACGAGGCGTTCCGTCTTGGCGGCGAGGAGACGGCGACGGTGTATGCGGGGACGGGGCGATAGATATGGGCGCCGATAGGCTCGCGATAGGTGTAGTGGGCGCCACCGGTCAGGTGGGTCAGGTGATGCGCACGCTCCTCGAGGAGCGTGACTTCCCGGCGGCTGCTGGTGATGGGAAAGTGAGGTTCTTCGCGTCGGCCCGGTCGCAAGGCCGCAAGCTCGCCTTCCGCGGTCAGGAGATCGAGGTCGAAGACGCCGCGACGGCCGACCCGACCGGCCTGGACATCGCGCTGTTCTCGGCCGGCAAGACGATGTCGCTGGTGCAGGCGCCGCGGTTCGCCGCCGCCGGGGTGACGGTGATCGACAACTCGTCGGCCTGGCGCAGGGACCCGGATGTGCCGCTCGTGGTGTCCGAGGTGAACTTCGAGAGGGACGTGGGCAGCGCGGGATCCCTCAAAAAGGGCATCATCGCCAACCCGAACTGCACCACCATGGCCGCGATGCCGGTGCTCAAGGTCCTGCACGACGAGGCCCGGCTGGTGCGCGTGGTCGCCTCGACCTATCAAGCGGTGTCCGGCAGCGGACTGGCCGGGGTGGCCGAGCTGGCCGAGCAGGCGCGCGCCGTGGTCGGCGACGCCGAAGAGCTCGTTTACGACGGCGGTGCGCTGGAATACCCGGCGCCGAAGACCTACGTGGCGCCGATCGCGTTCAACGTGGTGCCGCTGGCCGGGTCACTGGTGGACGACGGGTCCGGAGAGACCGACGAGGACCAGAAGCTGCGCTTCGAGAGCCGCAAGATCCTCGGGATCCCGGACCTGCTGGTCAGCGGCACCTGCGTGCGCGTCCCGGTGTTCACCGGGCACTCGCTGTCGATCAACGCCGAGTTCGACCGCCCGATATCGCCCGAGCGCGCCCGTGAGCTGCTCAGCGGCGCGCCGGGTGTCAAGGTGGTGGAGGTCCCGACGCCGCTGGCGGCCGCCGGTGTCGACGAATCATTGGTCGGGCGCATCCGGCAGGACCCCGGGGTGCCCGACGGGCGCGGCCTGGCGCTGTTCGTCGCGGGCGACAACCTGCGCAAGGGCGCGGCGCTGAACACCGTCCAGATTGCCGAGCTGCTGGCCGCGCAGCTGTGACCCGCGGGTGAAATCCGCCCGGCCCGCGCAACGCTCGATACTTGCTGCGTCGGTCCTGTGTTTGCTTGCGCCGCACTGTCTTTCGGTCGCGCGAGCCGATCCCCCGGCCCCGGCCCCGGAGCCGATCCTGCCGCCGCTGGCGGTGGGCCAGGTGTTGCGGATCGGCCCCACCGCCGGCACCGGGACAGCCACCACCGACTACGGAATCGGCGCGACCGACCTGTGTGAGTTCGTGGAGTTCCCCACCGAGCTGCTGCAGGTCTGCGGCGACAGCTTCGCCGGCCAGGGTGTCGGATTCGGTGGTTGGTACTCGCCGGTCGCGCTGCACGTCGACTCCGCGTCGGTCGACGATCCGGGTGGGGTGCGCTACACCGGCGTCACGGGGATCGGCAAGCCGTTGCTGGCCGACCCCACACCGGCCGGGGACTCCCAGCTGCCCGCCGGGGTGGTGCAGATCAACCGGCGCAACTACCTGATGGTGACGACGACGCGCAACCTGGTGCCGCAGAGCTCACGGCTGGTCGCGCCGGAGCCGGCCCGCGGCAACTGGCAGACCGTCGCGGGGTCGCGGCGCGACGCGTCCTACCAGGGCGGCTCGCAGACGCAGATCAGCGGGTATTACGACCCGATCCCCACGGCCGATTCGGTGACCGGCTGGGTGTACATCGTGGCCAACAGCTTCACCCGCAGGGACCCGCTGCTGTTGTATCGGGCCACCCCGCAGACGTTCACCGACCGGTCCCGATGGCAGGGCTGGGCGACCGGGCCCGAGGGCGGGTGGAACAAGCCGCCGACGCCCCTGTGGCCCGACCAGGTGGGCGAGATGTGCATCAGGGAGATCGACGGCAAGGCGGTGCTGTCGTATTTCAACGCCACCACGGGCAACATGGAGGTCCGGGTGGCCAATGATCCGACGTCCCTGGGCACCGCGCCGGTGACGACGGTGGTGCAACACGATGAGTGGCCCGATCCGGCGGAAAGCCTGCCGCCCCCGTTCGACAATCGGCTCGCACAACCCTATGGCGGGTATATCTCGCCCGGGTCCACCCTCGATGAGCTGCGGATATTCGTGAGCCAGTGGGACACCAGAGCCCGCGTGAGCGCGCCGTACCGGGTGATCCAGTTCGGGGTCAACCCGTTCAAGCCGGATTAGGACTCCGGTTGGGGCTTTGACCAGGTGAGGGCGATTTTCAGCTCATAGCTGGTACTTAAGTACCGCATAGCCATCACCATTGTTTACCCCCGCATCATGTGTCTCATGAGTGAAACATCTGACACCCCCACTGTGCGGTCCTCTACCGCAACTGCGCCGGCGCCCGTCGAAACAGAGGCAGCGCCACACCGGACCCCCAGGGTCTTCCAGATCGCGGCCTGGGTCGCGATCGTCGCCGGGATCGTCTTCATCGTCGCGGTCGTCTTCTTCTCCGGCTTCATCCTCGGCAAGCACTCCGGTCACCACGGCGGACACCACCACAAGCATCACGCGATGATGCATCCGCACCGATTCGGCGGCCCGGGCGGTCCGGGTGGCCCCGGTGGTTTCGGCGGCCCCGGTGGACCCGGTGGCCCCGGTGGCGGACCATCGGCAACCCCGTCGCCTGGACCCACCACGGTGCGTCCCAGCGCCGGCCCCGAGCAGGTGCCGTCTTCGCTCTTCCGCTCCGCGACCGCCTTGCCGTCGGCCGCCGTACCGGGCGGGGCCCCAACAGTCGTAGTGCTCGCCGGGTAATAGGAGGACCCGGGGGCCGTCAACCCGCAAACCGGTAACCCGGCGCTCACCCGAGCGCCGGGTTACTGCTTTCGGGTGCAATTCACTGCAACTTTTCTCGCGGGAACCTGTTAGACCGGTTGGTGACCGGGGCAGTATTCAAGACATGAGCGAAACACCCGACCCCGCAACGCGGCCGACGCCCGTCGCCGCAACTCCGCCGCCACGTGCGTACGAACCGGTCAAACCCCCGAGGGTGTACGTGGCCGCCGCCTGGGTGGTCATCGTCGCCGGCATCCTCTTCATCCTCGCCACCGTCTTTTTCGCCGGCGCCATGGTCGTGGGGTTCAACCACCACTGCCATGACCGCTATCACCACGACATGATGTACAAACCCGGCGGGCCCTGGAGCCCGGGCGGCGGACCGGGGCAGTTCGGCGAGCCTTATGGTCCCGGGATGGCCCCCCCGTACGGGCCGCCGCCGGGCTTCGGCCCGGGTGGTCCAGGTGGCCCCCCGCCGAGCTTCGCTCCAGGCTTCGGCCCCGGCGGCCAGGGTGGCTACAGTCAGTCGCCGGTGACCAGCCCGCCAGCGCCGGCGCCGAGCACCCCGGGAAACCCGCGCCCGTAGCTCGGTAGCCATGCGTAGCGGGCCTATGTCTTCTTGACCCGTTCCAGAGCAGGGGGATACTGGGAAGAGTGCCTTTCATTCGCGCGCAGTCGCGATGAAAGTGCTTGGCGCCAACCAAAATTCAATCCGAAATGCCCTTCGCCCTTGGATTTTCGGTAAGTAAGCCCAGTTAGCGAGGAGATCGCGAAATGACGGAGCGCTACACCACCACCGACGCCGGCATCGCTGCGCCCAGTGACGACCAGTCGTTGACCATCGGCCCGGACGGTCCGATCCTGCTGCAGGACCACTATCTGATCGAGCAGATGGCGATGTTCAACCGGGAACGGATCCCGGAACGCCAGCCGCACGCCAAAGGCGGCGGCGCGTTCGGCCATTTCGAGGTGACCAACGACGTCAGCAAGTACACCCGGGCCGCGGTGTTCCAGCCGGGCACCAAGACCGACATGCTGGTCAGGTTCTCCACCGTCGCCGGCGAGCGCGGCAGCCCAGACACCTGGCGGGACCCGCGCGGCTTCGCGCTGAAGTTCTACACGTCGGAGGGCAACTTCGACATGGTGGGCAACAACACGCCGGTGTTCTTCATGCGAGACCCGCTGAAGTTCCAGCACTTCATCCGGTCCCAGAAGCGCATGCAGGCAACCAACCTGCGCGACCACAACATGCAGTGGGACTTCTGGAGCCTTTCGCCGGAGTCGGCGCACCAGGTCACCTGGCTGATGGGCGACCGCGGGATTCCGAAGAACTGGCGGCACATGAACGGCTACAGCAGCCACACCTACAGCTGGATCAACGCCGCCGGCGAGATCTTCTGGGTGAAGTACCACTTCATCACCGATCAGGGCATCGACTTCCTGACCCAGCAGGACGCCGACCGGCTGGCCGGCGAGGACGGCGACTACCACCAGCGCGACCTCTATGAGGCGATCGAGGGCGGCGACTTCCCGAGTTGGACGCTGAAGATGCAGATCATGCCGTTCGAGGAGGCCAAGACCTACCGGTTCAACCCCTTCGATCTGACCAAGGTCTGGCCGCACAGCGACTACCCGCTGATCGACGTCGGCAAGATGACGCTGGACCGCAACGTCACCGACTACCACACCGAGATCGAGCAGGCGGCCTTCGAGCCCAACAACCTCGTCCCTGGCACCGGCTTGAGCCCGGACAAGATGCTGCTGGCCCGCGGCTTCTCCTACGCCGACGCGCACCGGGCCCGGCTGGGAACCAATTACAAGCACATCCCGGTCAATTCGCCGCACGTGGAGGTGAACAGTTACTCCAAAGACGGTGCGATGCGGATGAAGAATGCCTCCGATCCCGTGTACGCGCCCAACTCCTACGGCGGCCCGCAGGCCGATCCGGCGCGAGCAGCCGAGGTGCGCTGGATGGCCGACGGTGACATGGTGCGCGCGGCCTACACGCTGCGTGCCGACGACGACGACTTCGGACAGGCCGGCACCATGGTCCGCGAAGTTCTCGATGACGCGGCCCGTGACCGCTTGGCGCACAACATCATTGGGCATGTGTCCAAGGGCGTCAGGGAGCCGGTGCTGTCGCGGGTGTTCGAATACTGGCGCAACGTCGACCCCGATCTCGGCAAGTTGGTCGAGGAAGGGGTCCGGGCCAACCTGGGGCAGTAGGAGGCGGGCACCGCGCCTGGCATGATCGAGCCCATGACCATTGAAGTCGTTTACACCACGGAAAGCACAGCGACCGGCGGCGGCCGCGACGGCCACGTGAAGTCGGCGGATGGCCGCATCGACCTCGACACCCGGCCTCCCAAGGTGATGGGCGGCAGCGGCGAGGGCACCAACCCCGAGCAGCTGTTCTCCGCCGGCTACGCCGCCTGCTTCCTGGGTGCGCTGCGCCTGGTGGCCGGCAAGGCGAAGGTCAAGCTCGACGACGCCACGGATGTGACCGTGCAAATCGGGTTCGGCAAGGATTCCGCGGGCGGATTCGGGATCACCGGCAAGATCGTCGGGTACCTGCCGGGCCTGGACCAAAGCGCGGCGGACGAGCTGGTGGAGCAGGCCCATCAGGTGTGCCCGTATTCCAAAGCCACCCGGGGCAACATCGACGTCGACCTCGCCGCCAAGGTCTAGCGCGGTCGGAAGCGATGCGGATCTCCGCCGCGGCGGCGAGCGTCGGTCTGGCTCTTGGGGGCGCGCTGTCGATTCCGGTCGCGGCCGCCAACCCGTCGGAGCCGGGGGTGGTGTCCTACGCGGTCCTCGGCAAGGGATCGGTCGGCAATATCGTCGGCGGGCCGATGGGGTGGGAGTCGGTGTTCAACCAGCCGTTCCAGGGATTCTGGGTTGATCTGCCGGTGTGCAACAACTGGGCGGACATCGGCATGTCCGAGGTGTACGACGATCCCGATCTGGCGTCGTTCAACGGCGCCATCACCCAGACGTCCGCCACCGACCAGACCCACTACGTCAAGCAGGCGCTCGGGGTATTCGCCACCAACGACGCCGCCGGACGGGCCTTCCATCGGATCGTGGACCGGACGGTCGGATGCTCGGGACAGACCACGGCGATGCACCTGGACAACGGCATCACGCAGGTGTGGTCGTTCGACGGCGGCCCGGCGACGGGCACCGATGCGAATTGGACCAAGCAGGAAGCCGGCACCGATCGGCGGTGCTTCGATCAAACCAGGCTGCGCGAAAACGTGTTGCTGCAGGCCAAAGTCTGCCAGTCTGGCAACGCGGGCCCCGCGGTGAATGTGCTGGCCGGGGCGATGCAGAACGCGCTGGGTCAGTAGCGTGGAGCCGGGTACTCGGACAGGCCGTGAGGGGAAAATCCGGCGGGAACGGGAATATGTCGGGGCGATCTGCAAGATGAAGTAGTGGCGATTAGTTCTTCGTTAGCTGCGCAACAAGCGGTCCACACGACATGCCCGGGCATGCCGGGGCCCGAAGGGATCGTGATATGACGTCCGCCGCTGTCACCGCCGCTGCCGAATCCGAGATGGCCGACTCCTCTGCCGTGGCGCAATACATCGCAGACAGCTGTCTGGTCGACGCCCCGCTGGGGTCGGTCGGCCTGGAGCTGGAAGGGCATTGCCACGACCCGGCCGACCCGTACCGCAGGCCGAGCTGGGCGGAAATCAGCGCGGTCATCGACTTTCTCCCCACGCTGCCCTGCGGCAGCAAGGTCACCGTCGAACCAGGGGGCGCCGTCGAACTGTCCGGGCCGCCGGTGGTCGGCGCGGAGGCCGCCATCGACGCGATGAATCGCGACCAGGCCGTGCTGCGGTCGGCATTCGCCGACGCCGGGCTGGGGCTGGTCTTCCTCGGGGCCGATCCGCTGCGGCCACCCAAGCGCATCAACCCGGGCGAGCGTTACCGCGCCATGGAACAGTTCTTCGGCGCCAGCCGCTCCGGGGCCGCTGGCGCGGCGATGATGACGTCCACCGCATCGGTCCAGGTCAATCTGGACGCCGGTCCGCGGGACGGGTGGGCGGCGCGGGTACGGCTGGCGCACGCTCTGGGGCCCACGATGATCGCGATCGCCGCCAACTCCCCGATGCTGGGCGGCGAGTTCACCGGCTGGGTCTCCACCCGGCAGCGGGTGTGGGGACAGATGGACTCGGCGCGGTGCGGGCCCATCCTGGGTGCCAGCGGCGACGACCCGGGCACCGACTGGGCGCGCTATGCGCTCAAGGCGCCGGTGATGCTGGTGCACAACCGGGACGCCTCGGACCTCACAGCGGTCACGCATTGGGTGCCCTTCGCCGACTGGGTGGACGGCCGGGTGATGCTCGGCGATCGTCGCCCGACGATCGCCGACCTGGAGTATCACCTGACCACACTGTTCCCGCCGGTACGCCCGAGGCAGTGGCTGGAAATCCGCTATCTCGACACCATGCCCGACGCCGTCTGGCCCGCCGTGGTGTTCACGCTCACGGCGCTGCTCGACGATCCGGTCGCCGCCGACATCGCGGCCGAGGTCGTCGAACCGGT
>DASSGQ010000232.1:0-2597 GCA_035693385.1 Mycobacterium sp. | reverse complement strand
CGTATGGCTGCCACGAGAACTACCTGATCGTGCGCGCCGGCGAGTTCTCCCGGATCTCCGATGTGCTGCTGCCGTTCCTGGTCACTCGCCAGGTGATCTGCGGGGCCGGCAAGGTGCTGCAGACCCCCAAGGCCGCCACGTTCTGCCTTTCCCAACGCGCCGAGCACATCTGGGAGGGTGTCTCGAGCGCAACGACCCGATCACGCCCCATCATCAATACCCGCGACGAGCCGCACGCCGACGCCGAAAAGTACCGGCGGCTGCACGTCATCGTCGGCGACTCCAACATGTGCGAGACGACGACCATGCTCAAGGTGGGCACCGCGTCGCTGGTGCTGGAGATGATCGAAGCCGGCGTTCCCTTCCGCGACTTCTCCCTGGACAACCCCATTCGTGCCATCCGCGAGGTCAGCCACGACGTCACCGGTCGCCGGCCGGTGCGGCTGGCCGGCGGGCGTCAGGCCAGCGCGCTGGACATCCAGCGCGAGTACTACAGCCGCGCCGTCGAGCATCTGCAGACCCGGGAGCCCAACGCGCAGGTCGAGCAAGTGGTCGACCTGTGGGGCCGCCAACTCGACGCCGTCGAGAGCCAGGATTTCGCCAAGGTGGACACCGAAATCGACTGGGTGATCAAGCGCAAGCTGTTCCAGCGCTACCAGGACCGCTACAACATGGAGCTTTCCGACCCGAAGATCGCCCAGTTGGACCTGGCATACCACGACATCAAGCGCGGGCGCGGCGTCTTCGACCTGCTGCAGCGCAAGGGCCTGGCGGCTCGGGTCACCACCGACGAGGACATCGCCGAGGCTGTCGACACCCCGCCGCAGACCACTCGCGCCAGGCTGCGCGGGGAATTCATCAGCGCCGCCCAGGCGGCAGGGCGCGACTTCACCGTCGACTGGGTGCACCTCAAGCTCAACGACCAGGCGCAGCGCACCGTGCTGTGCAAGGACCCGTTCCGAGCGGTCGACGAGCGGGTCAAGCGGCTGATCGCCAGCATGTAGCCGTGTTGGTTCAACACTGGTCGCATTAGTCACACCAGCACCGGCGTGGCCGCCTGCGGTCGAATGCCAAACGCGCTAGCGCGGGCGCTATCAAGTTTCGCGAGGCGGTGGGCCCCCGGGCCGAGGGACCCATGTGGCAGCTGTGATTAGGAGACGCGGCTAGCCGGTGGAAGCGCGGAGCGAGGGCCATCTAATAACCTGGTGCAAATGGCGATCTCGAAAGTCGAGCGGCTGGTAAACCTTGTCATTGCTCTGCTGTCCACTCGCGGCTACATCACCGCCGAAAAGATCAGGTCCAGCGTGGCGGGGTACTCCGACAGCCCCAGCACCGAGGCGTTCTCGCGGATGTTCGAGCGCGACAAGAACGAACTGCGTGACCTCGGCATCCCCCTCGAGGTCGGCAGGGTGTCGGCGCTGGACCCCACCGAGGGCTACCGGATCAACCGCGACGCCTATGCGCTCCCGCCGGTCGAGCTGACTCCGGACGAGGCAGCCGCGGTCGCGGTCGCCACGCAGTTGTGGGAGTCGCCCGAGCTGATCACCGCCACCCAGGGCGCGTTGCTCAAGCTGCGCGCCGCGGGGGTCGATGTCGATCCCGTCGACACGGGGGCCCCGGTGGCCATCGCGTCTTCGGCCGGTGTGCCGGGCTTGCGCGGGTCGGAGGGTGTTCTCGGAATCCTGTTGTCGGCCATCGATTCCCGCCAGGTGGTGCAGTTCCCGCACCGGTCGTCGCGGGCCGGGCCCTACACGATGCGCACCGTCGAGCCGTGGGGCGTGATCACCGAGAAGGGCCGCTGGTATCTGGTGGGCCACGACCGTGACCGCGACGCCACCCGCACCTTCCGGCTCTCACGGATAGGTGCCGACGTCACACCGATCGGTGCGGCCGGTGCGGTAACCGTGCCCCGCGGTGTGGACCTGCGCAAGATCGTGGCGGACACGGTCAGTGAAACACCGGCCGGCGGCCAGGCCCGGGTGTGGGCTGCCGACGGACGGGCCACCGCGCTGCGCCGCGCAGGACGGTCGATCGGTGCGCGGCAACTCGCCGGCCGCGACGGCGAGGTGATCGAACTCGACATCGGATCCACCGATCAGCTGGCGCGCGACATCACCGGCAATGGCGCCGACGCCGTCGTGCTGGAGCCAGAGTCGCTGCGCGAGGACGTGTTGGCCCGGTTGCGGGCCCAAGCTGGCGATGAGGAGCGGCGCCCATGACTCCCGTGTCCGACCGTCTGGTGCGGTTGCTGAACATGGTGCCGTATTTCCAGGCCAACCCGCGGATCACCCGCGCGGAGGCCGCCGCCGAGCTGAGGGTGACCGGCAAACAGCTCGAGGCCGACCTCAACCAGCTGTGGATGTGCGGCCTTCCCGGCTACGGCCCCGGCGACCTCATCGATTTCGAGTTCTCCGGCGACACCATCGAGGTGACGTTCTCTGCGGGCATCGATCGGCCTCTGCAGCTGACCTCTCCCGAGGCCACTGGACTGCTGGTCGCGCTACGCGCACTCGCAGACATCCCGGGCGTCGTCGACCCCGAGGCGGCGCGCAGCGCGATCGCCAAGATCGCCGCGGCCGCGGGCGCGGCCGGGCACG
>DASSGQ010000231.1:0-10643 GCA_035693385.1 Mycobacterium sp. | reverse complement strand
ACCGAGGCATGGCCAAGTAATTCCTGCACGACGCGGACATCGGCGCCGCCCTCCAGCAGGTGAGTCGCAAACGAATGCCGCAACATGTGCGGTGATACACCCGATGTGATTCCGGCGCGCTCGGCGGCGTCCTGCAGCACTTGCCACGCGCTTTGCCGGGACAGCCGCCCGCCGCGGGCGTTGAGGAAGATCGCCGGCGTCGCGCGCGTTCTCAGGCCCCGGCGCGCCAAGTCCGGCCGGCCCCGCACCAGATAGGCATCGAGTGCCTGCACGGCCGGGCGCCCCACCGGCACCAGCCGCTGCTTGCCGCCCTTGCCGTGCAGCAACGCGGACCTGGCCTTGGTATCGATGTCGTCGACATCGAGGCCGACGGCCTCGGAGATGCGCGATCCGGTGGAATACAACAGTTCCAGCAGCGCCCGGTTGCGCAGCGTCAGCGGGCCGTCGCTCGGGCTGTCACCGCCGGCGCCTTCCAGCAGCG
Source organism: Mycobacterium sp. (assembly GCA_035693385.1). Classification (GTDB taxonomy): domain Bacteria; phylum Actinomycetota; class Actinomycetes; order Mycobacteriales; family Mycobacteriaceae; genus Mycobacterium. The sequence goes on along the minus strand of DASSGQ010000231.1, from coordinate 10,162 downwards.
CCAGCACCTCGTCGATCGTGAGGCTTTTGGGCAACCGGCGCCCCGGCGTCGGTGGCCTGACGGCGCGCGCCACGTCCAACTCGGCGAGCCCCTCGGCGGCCGCGAACCGGTGCAGGCCGCGCACCGCGATCAGCGCCCGCGCCGCTGAGACGGCGGACAGCGCCATGGCCCCGGAGTCGGGATCGCCGCGCCGCAGCGCCACCAGGAACTCGCTGACATCGTCCTCGCCGACCTTGGCCAGGTCGTGGATGCCCCGATCGGACAGATGCTTGCTGTAGCGGCGCAGGTCGCGCCGATAGGAGCTGAGCGTGTTTGCCGCCACTCCCCGCTCGATGGTCAGGTGATCTAGGTAGCCCTGCAATTGCATATCCAGGGCAGCCGTCACTGCGCGGCCTTTCGCGCCGCAAACGATTTCGGCTTGTCCTGCCATGGACTGTCCACCGGGCGCGGCTGCGCGAATCCGGTGGTCACCGCTTGGGCGGCCAGAATCCCCGCAACCGCAATGGCATTGACGATTTCGCCGTTGAGCACCTTGCAAGCGGCATCCGCAAGGGGATACCAGTGCAGCGTCATATCGGCTTCTTCGTCGTGCGCCTCGGGCCGACCCACCTCGGTCAATCCGGTCGCCAGATAGACGCGCACCGATTCATCGCTGAAGCCCGGGGTCGAGTCGAGATCGACGAGCACCCGCCACGTGCCGGCTTGTAAGCCGGCCTCTTCCTGGAGCTCCCTGGCGGCGGTGAGATGGGCGGCCTCGCCGTGGACGTCCAGCAGCCCGGCCGGCAGTTCCCACAGCCGGCGGCCGAACGCATGCCGGTATTGGTAGACCATCGGGACATTGCCGTCGTCGTCCATCGCCACCACGGCCACCGCGCCGAAATGCTCGACGACCTCCCTGATGACCTCGTTGCCGCCCGGCATCCGCACGCGGTCGCGCCGGAGCGCGAAAATCTTTCCGGTATGCAGGGTTTCGGACGCAGTCGTCTCGAAAACGTGTTCAGCCACGGGCCGCGGGCTCGGGTAACGGCCGCCGGACGCTGTCTCGATGCTGATTGCCGTTGGACGACTGCTCGGGAATCTCCACCGGCAGCAACTCGCCCGCTTTGTAGTCAAGGGCCGCCCCGACGAACGCGACAAACAGCGGGTGCGGCCGGGTGGGCCGGCTTTTCAGCTCGGGGTGGGCCTGGGTGCCGACGACGAACGGGTGCACGTCGGGCGGGTATTCGACGAACTCCACCAGATGGCCGTCGGGCGAAGTCCCCGAGAAACGCAGTCCGCTTTCGGCGATCCGTTCGCGGTAAGCGTTGTTGACCTCGTAGCGATGCCGGTGTCGCTCGGATACCTGTGTGGATCCGTAGGCCTGGGCCACAATCGAATCCGGCTCGAGCACCGCGGGATAGGCCCCCAGTCGCATGGTGCCGCCGAGGTCGGCTTCGCCGGCCACGATTTCTTCCTGATCGGCCATCGTGGAGATGACGGGATCCGGTGTGTCCGGTTCGAATTCCGCCGAGTTGGCCGCCGTGAGACCAACCGAGCGGGCCGCTTCGATCACGATGCACTGCAGGCCCAGGCACAGCCCCAGCACCGGCAACCCGCGCGCCCTGGCGTACCGAATAGCACCGATCTTGCCCTCGATGCCGCGGATGCCGAATCCGCCGGGGATGAGCACTCCGTGCACGTCGCCCAGCGCCGCGGTCGCGCCGTTGGGGGTCTCGCAGTCGTCGGATGCCACCCAGACGATCTCGACCTTGGCTTGGTGCTTGAACCCGCCGGCCCGCAGCGCTTCGGCGACCGAGAGGTAGGCGTCGGAAAGCTCAACATACTTGCCCACCAGGGCGATTCGTACCGTTTCGTGCGGTTCGTGCACCCTGCGCAGCAGGTCGTCCCATTCGCTCCAGTCCACGTCGCGGAACGGCAGGTTGAGCCGGCGGACCACGAACGCGTCGAGTTCCTCGCGGTGCAACACCTTCGGAATGTCGTAGATCGACGGTGCGTCCGGGGTGGAGATGATGCCGTCGATATCGACGTCGCACATCAGCGCGATCTTGTTCTTCAGCGCTTCGGGGACGTCCCGGTCGCAGCGCAGGATCAGCGCGTCCGCGGTGATGCCGATGCTGCGCAGCGCCGCCACGGAGTGCTGCGTGGGCTTGGTCTTGAGCTCACCCGAGGGAGCCAGGTAAGGCACCAGCGAGACGTGCAGAAAGAACACATTTTCACGGCCCAGGTCGTGGCGCACCTGCCGCGCCGCCTCGAGAAAGGGCTGCGACTCGATGTCGCCAACGGTGCCGCCGATCTCGGTGATGACGACGTCGGGGCGGTTGCCGTCGGCGTCCGGTCGAGCCATCGCGAGGATGCGGCCCTTGATCTCGTCGGTGATGTGCGGGATCACCTGAACGGTGTCACCGAGGTATTCGCCGCGTCGCTCCTTGGCGATCACGGTCGAATACACCTGACCGGTCGTAACATTCGCCGAGCCGGACAGATCGCGATCCAGGAACCGCTCGTAGTGGCCGACGTCGAGGTCGGTCTCGGCACCGTCCTCGGTGACGAAGACCTCACCGTGCTGGAACGGGTTCATGGTGCCCGGGTCGACGTTGAGGTACGGGTCGAGCTTTTGCATCGTCACGTGCAACCCGCGCGCCGTCAGCAGCTGCCCGAGGCTACTGGCGGTCAAGCCCTTGCCCAGAGACGAAACGACGCCACCGCTGACGAAGAGGTGCTTGGTGGCGGATTGCGGGTGCTTTCGCACTGGCTACCTCCGTGAAGACGGGCAGGGCATCGATTTGTCTAGCGTTAACTAGCTGGGCCTGCCGACCCACGGAAACCCACCCTAACACCAGGAAAGCGGCGGTGCCGCGAACACGCCCTAAGGGCCCCTGGACCCTACTGTGGCACCGTGATCGCCGTAGCCCCGTGACCAGTGCCGTATTGCCCGACATGGCCACCGTTGGTCAGGTCATGCAGGCCCAACACCGCGGTGATCCGCCCCGGCGCGGCGTCGACGTCGTCGACGGTGCTGATCGCCGACGACATGCCGGAGTCCGCTCGGGTGACGGCGATCGCGGCGCCCCCCGTCGCGGAACCGTCGCGGCCGGCGAGCAGGGCACCCGAGCCGTGCGGCGCCAGCGCCGCCGAAAACCGGGCCACGCTGACGCCCTGATTGCCGGCGTCCTGGGGCAGCGAGCCGCCGGTGATGACCAGCGCGGCGTTTGCCGCGCCGATGTGATCGCCCGACTGGTAGGTGATGAAGCCGGTGTCACGCAGCGCCGCCAGCACGACGTCCCGCTGGGGGTCGTCCACAGGCGGCACGGCGGGGTTGGCGTTGATCAACAACGCGATGCCCAACAGGTCACCCGCTTGCGAACCTTGGTCCACCAGCTTGGTGCTCAATTGCTGTCCGGCGGGCAAGATCGACGAGTTAACGACCGTCCGCAGCTTCTCCGCGGAGTTGGCGTCGACGAACTCCTGCGTCAGCGATAACGTTCCGGTCACCGTGCCCCCGGCCTGGCCGATGAATTTCGAGACCGCCGCCACGTCGTCGTCTTTCGCGTCCGGGGTGCGGAACACGATCACCGATTTGTTTCCAAGCGCCTCGTGCACTATTCGGCCGGCCAGCTGGTTGTCGAAATTATTTGCTGCAGAGAGCTTTTCGTTCAGCACATTCTTCTGGTCGTTGAGCCCGTTGATCTGTGAGTACAGGTCGCGCTTTTCATCACGCAAGCTGGACAGCAGGGTGTCCGACAAAAAGCCGGAACCCAGCACAACTCCCACGGCCAACGCCAAAAAGACGGCGGCCAACGACAATGCGTGTTGGCGTAACGAGATCATGAGGCCCACCCTCCTCGGAAAACGCTAGGTGACCCACCTCTGCACCATGAGGGAGAAGTGGTTCCAGTAGTCGACGATCCAGTGCAGGACCACACCGTCGGTGCGCGACACCCACAGGGCGACGATGACCGCGATCAGCATCGTCAGCGCAAGCAGCGCGATGGCACCTGCCGAAATGTGGTTGCGGTACAGGGTGGCGACAGCCTTGGCGTCCACCACCTTCTCCCCCACGCGCAGCCTGGTCAGGAATGTCGACGGGTTGCTTTGCGTGCGCGTGCGATCGAAGAAGGTCTCGATGTTGGCGGTGTGACCGGCCGTCACGAGCAACGAGGCACCGTGGTGATCGGCCAGCAGCAGCGCCAGGTCGACCGCCGAACCCGCGGCCGGGAAGGTCATCGCCCCGACACCGAGGTCCTGGATTCGCTCCAAACCGGGCGCGTGGCCGTCGGCGTCGGCGGGCAGCACGACGTGGGCCCCGCTCTTGAGGGCTTCGGTGCTGATCTCGTCGGGGTCGCCGACGATGATCTGGGGGCGATACCCCCCCTTGCGCAGCACATCCGCACCGGTACCGACGCCGATAAGCACCGGCTGGTATTCCTTGATGAACGGTTTGAGGGATCGCAAATCGTCGGCGGCGCTGGGTTCGTCGGCGACGATGACCACATGCCGGCGGCGCAGGTCGACGTCGATGTCGGGGATACCGATGCCGTCGATCAGCAGCGGGCTTTCGCTCTTGATGAACTCAATCGTGTTGCCCGCGAAGGCCTCCAGGTGGGCCGCCAGTCCGCTCTTGGCTTCGCGCATCAAATCGGCGATGTCGTGGTCGGTGCGCTCAGTACCGCGGACCAGCCGGCGGTCACCGGAGTACACCCCGCCCTCGTGCAGGCGAATCTTGGAGCCGTCCTTGACCTTCTTGAAGATGTCGGGTCCGGTCTCGTCGATCAGGGTGACGCCGTTGTTGACCAGCACCTCGGGCCCGAGATTGGGGTAGCGGCCCGATACGGACGGCGACGCGTTGACGACGGCGGCGATGTCTGCGTCCACCAGCGCGTCCGCGGTGATGCGGTCCAGATCCAAGACGTCGAGCACCACGATGTCGCCGGGGCAGACCCTGCGCAGCAGTCGGTCGATATTCCGGTCCACCCGTGCGGTGCCGGTGAGGCCCGGCCGGTTGCTGTTACGCGATAGCAGCCCTGACATCTTCATGGGGGCGATTCTGTCGGTGAAGACCGAGGTAGGCGGGGAGGCGCGCCGTAACATCAGCCTCATAAGTTATCTAGAGTCACACCTGTCACAGGTGGATTAAAAGTGGGCCTCGATTTTGTCGCACGGGCGCACGGGGCAGCGTTATGCGCTATCGGTGGTGCGAGCGTGCCCAGATGTTTAGATCTCATCCTTCTGCGCCGCGTCGAGCAGTTCACGGGCGTGTGCGCGGCCGCTGTCGGATTCGCCCAGGCCGGCCAGCATCCGCGCCAGCTCGGCCACCCGCTCGTCGCCGGCCACCCGCCGCACGCCGCTGGCACCGGAGCTCCGACCTGCCCCCTGACCGCCGCTGTGCACCACCAGATGCACGTCGGCGTACGCCGCGACCTGTGGCAAATGCGTGACCACGATGACCTGATGGGTGCGGGCCAGCCGGGCCAGCCGGCGCCCGATCTGCACGGCGGCCCAGCCGCCGACACCGGCGTCGACCTCGTCGAACACCATCGTGGTTCCAGCGGCCTGCTTTCGCGACGTGGCCAGCACCACTTCCAGGGCCAGCATCACGCGGGACAGCTCGCCTCCGGACGCGCTCTTGGCCAGCGGCAACACCGTCATACCGCGGTGCGCCGCGAAACCGAACTCGACCTGGTCGATGCCGTCGCCGCCGGCCCGGGCCAGTTCACCGGAGGGCAGCGTGAGCACGGCGGAATCATCCTGCCCGGTCGCGATATCCGTGCTCACGTCGATGGTGAATTCGGCATCGGCCATCGCCAGACCGGACAGCTCCGCGGTCACCTCTTTGCCCAGTCGCTTGGCCGCTTTGCGCCTGATCTTGCTGAGATCGACTGCGGCCTCAGACAATTCGCGTTCCAGCTCATCAACCCGAGATTGCAGGCCCGCCAATCCTTCTGGCGAGACGTCGAGTTGCGCCAGTTTCTCCCGAGCCTCCTGAGCCCACCGCATCACCCCATCGATGTCGGCCGCGTACTTACGGGTCAGCGCGCGCAGTTGGGCCTGACGGGCCAGCTTGGATTCCAGCGCGCTGGCATCGACGGGCAGGTCGTCCAGAAAGCCGCCGAGCTCACGGGCCGCATCGACCACGACGGTCAGCGCTTCGCCGATCTGGCGCCCCAACGCCTGCAGCGTCACATCATCGGTGGATTCCAGTGCGGCCCTGGCTTTCCCCAGGCTGTCGGTAGCGCTGAGGCCGGAGACGTCTGCATCGTCCGTGGACAACGACGCGCGTGCGATTGCGGCGGCCTCGCGCAACGTGTCCAGCTCGGAGAGCCGCAGGATGTCGGCGACCAGCGCATCGTCTTCCCCGGGTTGCGGTTCGGCGGTATCGATCTCGTTGAGCGCGAACCTCAACCGGTCCGCCTCCTGGGCGAGTTCGCGGGATCGGTTGCGGCGGTCGATGAGGTCGCGCCGCGCCGACAACCAGGCGTCGCGCAGTTTTCGGTAGCGCTCGTACGCCGGACCGGCGCCCGCGAAGCGGTCCAGCGCGCCGCGCTGCTCCTCGGGCCGCATCAACCGAAGCTGGTCATTTTGCCCATGCAGGGTGAGAAGCTCGGCGGTGAATCCGCTGAGCGACTTGGCGGGCACGCTGCGACCGCCCAGATAGGCGCGCGACGGGCCGTCGCGGCTGACCGAGCGCAACGCGATCACGCTGCCGTCCTCATCGCGCTCCGCGCCCGACGCGTCCAACATCGCGTCGAGCTGAGCGGCCGCGGCGTCGTCGAGATCGGTTGTGGTGAAACGACCTTCGACGGTTGCGCGGTCGGCTCCCGACCGCACCCGCGTTGCGTCGGCGCGGGCACCACCGAGCAGGTGCAACCCAGTGACCACCATGGTCTTGCCGGTGCCGGTCTCACCGGTGAGCACCGTGAACCCGCGATCAAACTCAGCGGTCGCGACGCTGATCGCGCCCAGCGACTCGATGCGAATTTCCGTCAGCATTCAGTCAGCACCGGCCAGCGCCGCTACTTCCCGCGCCAACCGGTCACCGGCAACCGGAACTTGCGCACCAAGCGGTCCGTGAACGGCGCGCTGTCCAGGCGCGCCCATTTCACCGGTGTGCCACAGCGGGTCACCTCGAGCCGCCCGCCGGCGGGTAACAGCATTTCGCGGCGGCCGTCGCAGAACACGAGCGCGTCGTTTCCGCTCGCCTCGATTTCGATCGCGATCGTGGCATCCGGACTGGTGACCATCGGCCGACCGAACAGCGCGTGAGCGTTGTTGGGTACCACCAGGATCGCTTCGAGGTCCGGCCACAACACCGGGCCGCCCGCGGAGAACGCGTAGGCGGTGGATCCGGTCGGCGTGGACACCAACACCCCGTCGCAGCCGAACGTTGACACTGGGCGGCCGTCGATTTCGACGACCACCCCCAACACGCCCAGCCGTGGACCCTTTTCCAGGCTGGCTTCGTTGAGCGCCCAGCCCCGCTCGATGACGCGGCCCCCGTCGCGCACCATGATGTCCAGCGTCAGGCGCTCCTCGACCCGGTAGCCGCGGGTGATGACGTTCTCGAGCACCAGGTCGATGGCCTCCGCCTCGGCCTCGGCCAAGAAACCGATTCGGCCCAGGTTGACGCCCAGCACCGGAATGCCTGCGTTGCGGGCCAACTCAGCCGCCCGCAAGAAGGTGCCGTCGCCACCGAGAACCAGCACCAGCTCGCAGCCCTCGGCGGCGTGCCGGTCGGCGTCGACCACTTGGATGTCTACGCCCAGCGCGCGCATGTCGTCGGGGGCCAGGTGCAACGAACCGCGGTCGACGGCCTCGGCGGATAGCACGCGAAGCGCAATCCCGTTGTCGCCCAACACCTTCTCCACGCGCCGCGCGGTCTCGGTCGCTTCATCCCGGCCGGTGTGGACCACCAACAGGATGGTGCGTGGCGCGGTCGTTTTCGGAGTCACTGCGGGCCCTCCCGAACAGCGCGGTGCACCGCGTTGGTCAGCCCTTCATCCGACAGGGGCCGTTCCGTCAGGGCGCGCAACCACAGGAAGTACTCGACATTGCCCGACGGTCCCGGTAGCGGGCTGGCGGTGACGTCGACGGTGTGCCAGCCCAGCTCCCCGGCACGCCGCGCGACGGCCAGCACCGCGTCGGCACGAAGACCGGGGTCGTGAACCACCCCGCCGGCACCGACCTGGCCCTTCCCCACCTCAAACTGCGGCTTCACCATGGGAACGATATCCGCGCCCGGCAAAGCGCATCCAATCAGCGCGGGCAAAACGGTGGCCAGCGAGATGAACGACAGGTCAGCCACCACCACGTCGACCGGCCCGCCGATCGCCTCGGGCGACAGATCACGAGCGTTGGTCCGTTCGACGACGACCACCCGCGCGTCGCTGCGCAGGGACCACGCCAGCTGGCCGTATCCCACGTCGGCGGCCGCCACTTCGGTGGCTCCGCGATCCAGCAGCACCTCGGTGAACCCACCGGTCGATGCACCGGCGTCCAGGCAGCGGCGGCCGGCGACGGAAATCCCGAAGGCATCGAGGGCGCCGATGAGTTTGTGCGCTCCACGTGACACCCAGCTGCGTTCGCCATCGGCCGCGACGGTCAGTGCTGCGGTGAGCGCGACGGCCGTGCCGGGTTTGCGTGCCGGCAGGCCGTCGATGGTCACCTTCCCGGCGCCGATCAACTCGGCGGCCTGCTGCCGAGATCGGGCGAGCCCGCGTCGCACGAGCTCGGCGTCAACGCGGGCGCGTCGTGCCACCGTCGCACTCAGCCCTTCTCCGCCGACTCCAGCGCCTGCAGCAGCACGTCGTGCGCCTCGGAAAGGCGGCGTGCTATCTCTTCGAGCCGGGCGAGGGACGGCTCGCTTTCGGGGTTTTCCGGGTCCCCGACCTCTGGCAGCTGGGCAATCAGGGAGTCGATTTCAGCGCGAAGCTGATCGGGATCGATATTCATCGAGTTCCTACGCTAGTCATGGCTCAGTCGCTGTGCACCAGAGCCCAGCGCCGCAACGCCTCGCGCGCCCGGTCGTCGGCGGCCTCGATGCGCACCGGCCGCCCCTGCGCGTCGGCGCCCGGCGCTCCCCACACCGCGGCGGCGACGGCGCGGACGATCGACAGCCCGTCCCCGTCGTCGGCGCCGTTGGCGCTGACGGCTACCGCCTGGCCACCGACGTCGACATGCCAGCCCGGCTGCGGCCCCACCGCGAGCAACCGCCCGTCCTGGTGCAGGGAGCGCAGGTCGTGACCGATGTAGGTGGGCCGACGGGCGGATTCCGCATACACCGCGTCCCACGCGGTGTTGACCCCGGTGAGCACCATCAGGCTGGGCAGCTTGGCGGCGTTGGCGCCCTCGATGTCGGTGTCCAACCGGTCACCGATGACCAGCGACGCGCGAAAGTCGCCCCGGGCCGCCGCTTCTTGAAACAGCGTGGGCGCCGGTTTGCCCGCCACCCGCGGTTCGGCTCCGGTGGCAGTCCGCAACGCCGCCACCAGCGATCCATTGCCCGGCAGCAGGCCGCGTTCGGTGGGCAAGGTGGGGTCGACGTTGGCAGCCACCCACAGCGCGCCGGCCCGGATGGCCAGCGCGGCCTCCGCCAGGTCGGGCCAGCCGATGGTCGTGGACAGACCCTGCACGACTGCGACCGGGTGGTCGTCGTAGCGGCGGACCGGGCGCAGCCCGACGGCGGCGATCTCGTTGGCCAAGGCTTCGGTACCCACGATCAGCACCCGGGACTGCGCCGGTAGCTCATCGGCGAGCAGCCGGGCCGCGCTCTGGGCACTGGTGACAATGTCTGCGCCGCTGACGGTGAAGCCGAGCTCGCGCAGGTGCGACGCCACCTCGTCGGCGCTGCGGGAGGCGTTGTTGGTGACGTACAGCTTGCGGCTGTGCACCTCCTCCAGCGACGCCACCGCGCCGGTGGTGGGCTGGGCGCCGCGGAATACCGTCCCGTCCAGGTCTATCAGCAGGCAGTCATATTCCTGCGCAAGGGTTTTCATTCTTTGTCTGCTGGGCCCAACTCGGCCGCCCGATCTTCGGCGTCGGTGACGCCTTCGACGTCGGCGGCCGCGGCTCGCAGGAACCAGTGCAGCGCCTCATCGTTGCGGCCCAGCGCCAGCAGAGTGTCCGCGTAGGCGTAGAACAACCGCGCTGCCGTCGAGCCGCTGCGGCT